>NZ_JAZHRU010000001.1:2350554-2653665 GCF_036924525.1 Bradyrhizobium sp. AZCC 1719
CGATCGAGGTGTCGCTGTCCGACATCGCGCAGAAGTCGGGTGTCAATGCCGCGCTGGTAAAATACCATTTTGGCAACAAGGACGGGCTGTTGCTGGCGCTTCTGGCGCGGGACGCCGCGACCGAGATGTCGCAGCTCGAATATCTGATCAGCCAACCGATCTCGCCGACGGCAAAACTGCGCCTGCATATCGGCGGCATCATCCGCGCCTATCACCAGTTCCCCTACATGAACCGGCTGATCCACTATCTTCTGCACGAGAGCAGTCCGGAAGCCGCCGACGAAGTCTCGCAATTCTTTGTCGCGCCCTTGCTCGACTTTCACCGCCGCCTGCTCGCCGAAGGCATCAAGGCCGGTGAGTTCCGCAAGGTCGATCCGGTCATGTTTTACACCAGCCTGATCGGCGCCTGCGATCACCTGTTCTTCGGCCGCCACGCGATGTCGCGCGCGACCGGGGTCGGTCCGGTCACCGACGAAGTCTGCCGCGAATACATCAAGCACATGGAAGCGCTGATCTGCGGCGGCATGTTGAACGGGCGAATAGCGAGTAGCGAATAGCGAATGGGCCGTCATTCCATTCGCTACTCCCTATTCGCCATTCGCCATTTAGAGAAGAAACGCCAAAGGAAGGAAAGGTTGTTACCATGCAGTTGAAAGACGTTGCCGTTCTCATCACCGGCGGTGGCTCCGGCTTAGGGGCCGCGACCGCCCGCGCCATGGCCGCGAAGGGCGCCAAGATCGGCGTGCTCGACCAGAACAAGGAGAACGCCGAGAAGGTCGCGGCCGAAGTGAAGGGCGTAGCCCTTCATGCCGACGTCACCAGCGAGGAGCAGATGAAGGCGGCGATCGCCAAGGCGGAAGCCGCTCATGGTATCGCGCGCGTGCTGATGAACTGCGCCGGCATCGGCGGCTCGCAGCGCGTGGTCGGCAAGGACGGCGTCTATCCCCTGGAAAAGTTCGTCCGCATCATCAACGTCAATCTGATCGGCACCTTCAACGCGCTGCGCCTGTTCTCCGAACGGCTTGCCACCGAGGCCCCAATCGGCGAGGAGCGCGGCGTCATCATCAACACCGCTTCGGTCGCGGCCTATGAAGGCCAGATCGGCCAGATCGCATACTCGGCCTCGAAGGGCGGCATCGTCGGCCTCACTTTGCCTGCGGCGCGCGATCTCGCGAGCCTGAAGATCCGCGTCAACACGATCGCGCCCGGCATCTTCTTCACGCCGCTGCTGATGGGTCTGAACGAGGAAGCCCGCAAGAGCCTTGGCGCCCAGGTGCCGCATCCGGCCCGCCTCGGCGAGCCCGACGAATACGGCGCGCTCGCGGTGCACATCGTCGAGAACGCGATGCTCAACGGCGAGACCATCCGCCTCGACGGCGCCATCCGCATGGCGCCGCGGTAAGCGGCAGTGGAGCGTTCTTGACCCTCCCCTGGAGGGGGAGGGTCGGCTCACATTGAGCAAAGCGAAATGTGAGACGGGGTGGGGTGATCTCTCCGCTCGGGCACTGTTGGACGTGGAGAGACCGTCACCCCACCCCGCTCGCGCTGCGCGCGATCGACCCTCCCCCTCCAGGGGAGGGTAAAAGTCCGACGGCTGACCCGCATGCCTGGAGGCTCGTAACCGACTCGACAGCCTCAACGCGCTCGATCCCTCGCTGATCGACGGCCTTCCTTGAGCAACGAAAGCCTGTCTATATCAGGCGATGACTTCAAGATCCGCAAAGGACAAGAATTCCGGGAGACGCAATATGAGTGGGAGTGCAGCAAAGGTGCTGACCAAGCCGGCCTTCCGCAAGATCGAATGGCTGCCGCGCGACATCGCGGTGGAGCGCCATCCCGATGGCGTCATCATTCTGAAGTCGCGCATTCCGCTGCAGCCTTACGAGAAGCATATTCCGGCGTCGCTGGCGAAATGGGCAAGAGAGGCGCCGGAGCGCATCTGGCTCGCGCAACGTGGTGGCGCTGAGCGGCAATGGCGGAAAGTCTCCTACGGCGAAGCCAAGCGCGTCGTCGACGGACTGACGCAGGGCCTGCTCAACCTTGGCCTCGCCGAAGGCCGTCCCGTTGCGATCCTATCCGGCAATTCGATCGAGCACGCGCTGATGACGCAGGCCGCGATGCAGGCCCGCTTGCCGGCCGCGCCGGTGTCACCGGCCTATTCGCTGATGAGCCAGGATCATCTCAAGCTCAAATATCTCTTCAACCTGATCAAGCCTGCGGTCGTGATGGTGCAGGACGGTCCGACCTTTGAGAAGGCGCTCAGGGCGATCGACCTGGCCGGCGTCACTGTGGTTCACGTCGCGCGACCCTGCGAAGGCATCAAGAGCGTGTCGTTTGCCGAGCTCGCGGCAACGCCGGCTACCAAAGATGTCGAAGACTCGATTTCAAAGATCACGCCGAAAACCATCGGCAAGCTCTTGTTCACCTCGGGATCGACCGGCATGCCGAAGGCCGTCATCAACACGCAGGAGATGATGTGCGCCAACGCGGCGATGATGATGCAGGTGCGCCCGCGCAACCCGAACGGGCCGGTTTCCACCTATCTCGACTGGATGCCCTGGAATCACACCATGGGCGGCAATGCGCTGTTCAACCCGGCGCTGATCGACGGCGGCACGCTCTACATCGACGACGGCCGCCCGATGCCCGGCCAGTTCGACGAGACCATCCGCAATCTGCACGAGATATCGCCGACCTATTACGCCAACGTCCCCGCCGGCTATGCCGCGCTCGCCGCTGCGATGGAGAAGGACGACGCGCTGTGCCGCAGCTTCTTCAAGAACCTGACCGTGATGGCCTATGGCGGCGCGCGGCTGCCGGACGATCTCTACGACCGCATGCAGGCGCTGGCGGTGAAGACCACCGGCGAGCGCATCGTGTTCTACACCGGCTGGGGTTCGACCGAGACCGCGCCGACCTCGACCGGCACCTATTGGGATACCGAGCGCGTCGGCCTGATCGGCCTGCCATTTCCCGGCGTCGAGCTGAAGATGGTGCCGTGCGGCTCCAAATACGAATTGCGCCTGCGCGGCATCAACGTCACGCCCGGCTATTTCGGCCAGCCCGACCTCACGAAGAAGATGTTCGACGAGGAAGGTTTCTACTGCATCGGCGACGCCGGCGTGTTCGTCGATGAGAACGATCCGCTGCAGGGCATCATCTTTGCCGGGCGCGTCGTCGAAGACTTCAAGCTCACGACCGGCACCTTCGTCCATGTCGGCTCATTGCGCACCGATGCCATCGCGGCCGCGACGCCTGTGGTGCACGACGCGCTGGTCACGGGACAGGACCGTCCGTTCATCGGACTTTTGGCCTGGCCCAATCTGCACGCCTGCCGGCAGATCGTGGGGAATCCCGATGCGACGTTCGAAGAGGTGGTCAAGCATCCCCAGGTGATCGCCTGCCTGAAGCGTGGCTTGGAAGCGCATAACGCGTCCGCCACCGGCAGCAGCATGCGGATTGCCCGCGCCATGTTGATGGCCGAGCCGCCCTCGATCGACGGCAACGAACTCACCGACAAGGGCTACATCAACCAGCGCGCCGGCCTCGAACGCCGCGCTGCGCTGGTGGAGAGGCTTTATACCGACAAGCCGGGAGACGACGTGATTGTGCTGCAATGAAACGACGCTCTCTCCACTCGTCATTCCGGGGCGCGCGAAGCGCGAACCCGGAATCTCGAGATTCTCAGGTGCGCAATTGCGCACCATAGTTCGATGCTGCGCATCGCCCCGGAATGACAGCGAACAAATAACACGAAAGCAACTGAGGTAGGCCGCCATGAACTTCGATTTCTCCGACGAACAAAAACAGATGCGCGACGCGGCGCGGAAGTTTCTCACTGAGAAGTGCCCGCCGAAAGCGGTGCGCGAGGTACTCGACGGCAAGGCGCCGTATGACAAGGAATTATGGAAAGGCCTCGCCGAGATGGGCTTCCTCGGCGTCGCGATCCCCGAACAGTTCGGCGGCGCCGGCGCCGGCCATCTCGAGCTTTGCGTGATCGCGGAAGAAATGGGCCGCGCGAATGCGCCGGTGCCGTTCTCCTCCACGGTCTATCTTGCCGCCGAGGCGCTGCTGCTGGCTGGCTCCGATGCGCAGAAGCAGAAATGGCTGCCGAAGATCGCTTCCGGTGAGGCAATCGGCACGCTGGCGCTGTTCGAAGGCAAGGGAAATCCGTCGCCGAAGGCGATCAAGCTGCAGGCTTCCGGCGGCACGCTTAACGGCGTGAAGAAGCCGGTGCCGGATGGCGCGATTGCCGATTTCGCCATCGTCGCCGCGCGCACCGGTTCGACCGGTCGCGATTCCGATATCTCGCTGTTCCTGGTCGACCTCAAGGCGGGCGGCATCGAGGCGAAGCCGCTGACCAGTATCGATCCGACCCGCGGGCAAGCCGAACTCACCTTCACGAAAGCCAAGGCCGAACCGCTCGGCGCGGCCGGCGAGGGCTGGAGCATCCTCACGCAAGTGCTCGACCGCGCCGCGGTGCTGCTCGCGTTCGAGCAGGTCGGGGGCTCCGACCGCGCGCTGGAAATGGGCCGCGACTACGCGCTCGACCGTATCGCGTTCGGCCGGCCGATCGGCTCGTTCCAGGCGGTGAAGCACATGCTCGCCGACATGTACGTCTCGGCGACGCTGGCGCGCTCAAATTGCTACTACGGCGCCTGGGCGCTCTCGACCAATGCGTCGGAATTGCCAGAGGCCGCAGCGGCTGCGCGCATCAGCGCGACGCAGGCGTTCCAGCACTGCTCCAAGAACAACATCCAGGTTCACGGCGGCATGGGTTTCACCTGGGAGTTCGACTGCCACATGTACTACCGCCGCGCCAACGCCACTGCGCTGACGCTCGGCAGCCTGTCGTACTGGGAAGATCAGTTGATCGACCGCATGCGCAAGAAGAACGCGGCGTAACGTAACGAACGTCATTCCGGGGCGATGCGAAGCATCGAACCCGGAATCTCGAGATTCCGGATCGACCCGCTTCGCGGCTCGTCCGGAATGACGGACGAGAGGATTGAAACATGAACTTCGACGACACCCCGCAGGAAGCCGCGTTCCGCACTGAGGCCAAAGCGTGGATACAAGCCAACGCGCCCAAGCAATACGAGGAAGAACTTCGAAAGTCCTCGCTCGGCCGCACCGTGCTGAAGGGCGCCAACATTCTCGAGGTCGCAAAGGCCTGGCAGAAGAAGAAGGCCGATGCCGGCTGGGCCTGCCTGCACTGGCCGAAGGAATATGGCGGCCGCGGCGCCTCGCCGATTGAGCGCGTGATCTGGCAGCAGGAAGAGGGGCCGTTTGGGAAGCTCAGCGGCATGTTCATCATCGGCCATGGCATGTGCGGCCCGACCATGATGGCCTATGCCGGCGAGGAGCAGAAACGCAAATATCTGCCGCCGCTCGCTTCCGGCGAAAAAATCTGGTGCCAGCTATTCTCCGAACCCGCCGGCGGCTCCGACGTCGCTGGGCTTCGCACCCGTGCCGAGAAGAAGGGCGACGACTGGATCATCAACGGCCAGAAGATCTGGACTTCGGGCGCGCATTATTCCGATTACGGCATCCTGCTGACGCGTACCGATCCCAATGTGCCCAAGCACAAGGGCCTGACGATGTTCTTCCTGGACATGAAGAGCCCCGGCGTCGAGGTGCGGCCGATCAAGCAGGCCAGCGGCCAGTCCGACTTCAACGAGGTCTATTTTACCGATGTGAAGATCCCGGACTCGCAGCGACTTGGCGCCGTCAATGACGGCTGGAACGTCTCGCTGACCACGCTGATGAACGAGCGCATGTCGATCGGCGCCGGCGTCTCGACAGGGTTCCCGGAACTGTTCGAGTTCTGCAACAGCCTGATGCTGGAAGACGGCCCCGCAATCGAGGATCGTAGCGTTCGTTCAAGGCTGGCGAACTATGCGGTGAAGGCGAGCGGCCTGAGATATACCAGCATGCGCGCGATCTCGGCGCTGTCGAAGGGCGAACGTCCCGGTCCGGAAAATTCCATCGGCAAGTTGGTCGCAGGATCGATGGTCCAGGAAGTCGCGATGTACGCGCTCGACCTGCAGGGCGCTGCCGGCGTGCTGAGCGGACCGGAAGACGCCGAAGTTGCCGGCAAATTCCAGGCGATGCTGCTGCGCGCGCCGGGCACCCGCGTCGAAGGCGGTACCGACGAGATCATGCGCAACATCATCGCCGAGCGCGTGCTTGGTTTGCCCGGCGACATCCGGGTCGACAAGGACGTGCCGTTCAACCAGATCCCGACCAAGGGAAGGACGTAGTTTTCGTCATTCCGGGGCACGCGTCAGCGCGAACTATGGTGCGCAATTGCGCACCTGAGAATCCAGAAGTTATCGATCGAGATTCCGGGTTCATGCGCGTTCCGCGCACGCCCCGGAATGACAAGAAAGAAGGAAGCCGCCATGAACTTCGACGATACGCCGCAGGAAGCCGAATTCCGAGCCACGGCTCGCAAATGGATCGACGCCAACGCGCCGAAGCAATATGAGGCGGAGCTTTCAAAATCCTCGCTCGGCCGCATCCGGCTGGAGAAGGAAGATATCGTCGATGTCGGCAAGGCCTGGCAGAAGAAGAAGGCCGAGGGCGGTTGGGCCTGCCTGCACTGGCCGACGGAGTATGGCGGTCGCGGCGCCAGCCCGATCGAGAAGGTGATCTGGCAGCAGGAAGAGGGCGTCTACGGCAAGCTGACGCAGCCGTTCCAGATCGGCGAGGGCATGTGCGGCCCGACCGTGATGGCGTTCGGCAGCGAGGAGCACAAGCGTCACTATTTGCCGAAGCTCGCCTCCGGCGAACATATCTGGTGCCAGCTTTTCTCCGAACCCGCCGGCGGCTCTGACGTCGCGGGGCTGCGCACGCGCGCGGAAAAGCAGGGCGACAACTGGATCGTCAATGGTCAGAAGATCTGGACCTCAGGCGCGCACTACTCCGACTACGGCCTGCTGATCACTCGCACCGATCCCAACGTGCCCAAGCACAAGGGCCTGACGATGTTCTTCCTCGACATGAAGAGCAAGGGCGTCGAGGTGCGGCCGATCAAGCAGGCCAACGGCATGCAGGAGTTTAACGAGGTCTATTTCACCGACGTGGTGATCCCGGACAGCCAGCGTCTTGGCGCGGTCGGCGATGGCTGGAACGTGTCCCTGACCACGCTGATGAACGAGCGGATGTCGATCGGTTCGCGGCTTGCGACGGGCTTCCCCGAGATGTTCGAGTTCTGCTCCAACCTGATGACCGATGACGGGCTCGCGATCGACGATCCCGCGACGCGCTCAAAACTCGCGAACTGGGCGGTGAAGGCGAGCGGGCTGAAATACACCAGCTACCGCGCGATTTCGTCGCTGTCGAAGGGCGAACGGCCGGGCCCGGAAAACTCGATCGGCAAGCTGGTGTCGGGTTCGATGCTGCAGGATATCGCGGCCTATGCGATGGATCTGCAGGGCGCGGCCGGCGCGCTCACCGGCGCGGACGAGGAAGCGGCGCGCGGCCAGTTCCAGCAGATGCTGTTGTCCTCGCCGTCGATGCGCATTGCCGGCGGCACCGACGAGATCCTGCGCAACATCATCGCCGAGCGCGTGCTCGGCTTGCCCGGCGACATCAGAGTCGACAAGGACGTGCCGTTCAACAAGATCCCGACCAAGGGGCGAGGCTAGACGTCATTCCGGGGCGCCGCAGAGCGGCGAACCCGGAATCCGGAGGTTGGGATCGAGATTCCGGGTTCGCGCTTCGCGCGCCCCGGAATGACGGGACGGAGGAAGCATCGTGGATGCAAAGGCACCGAACGCACGCTACGCTACCGCGGACCGCATCGGCGTGCTCGAAGAACTCTTGAACGAGCGCTACTCCGTGCGCGCCTTCCTGCCGCGGGAAGTGCCGCGCGAGATCATCGAGCACATTCTCAAGGTCTCGCAGCGCACGGCGTCATGGTGCAACAGCCAGCCCTGGCAGGTGCTGATCGCCAGCGGCGAGGCCAAGGAACGTTTCCGCAATGCGATCTATGCCGAAGCCGCCTCCGGCGCCAAGGACGATCATGACTTCACGCCGCCACGCGAATATCTCGGCGTCTATCTCGATCGCCGCCGCGAGAGCGGTTTTCAGCTCTACAACACGCTTGGCATCGCCAGAGGCGACAAGATGGCCTACGCCAAACAGGCGCTGGAGAACTACAATTTCTTCGGCGCCCCGCATGTTGCGATCATCCACACCGACGAGCCGCTCGGCATCTACGGCGCGGTCGATTGCGGCGCCTATGTCTCGAATTTCATGCTCGCCGCCCAGGCGCTCGGCCTCGGCACCATTCCGCAGGCCGCGCTGGCGCGGCATTCCGGATTGATCCGGCGTCACTTCAAGCTGGCGGATGACCGCCGCGTGGTCTGCGGCATTTCCTTCGGCTATGCCGACCACGCCCACAAGGTCAACAGCTACCGCACCTCGCGGGCGACCGTGGCCGATACGGTGACGTTCGTGGACGCGTAGGTCCCTCTCCCACAAGGGGAGAGGGAATGAACCTTCAAACGTCCTGCCGCAGCAGTACCTCAGTAACCTCATCCGAAAACCGCTTCTTGCTTCCTGCGATCATCACCCACTCAGGATCGCCTGGAATCGCCGCCGCGCCCGGCATGCCGTGATCGAGCAGCGCGCGTGCGCAGCCGAGCCAGTCGCCGCCCTCGACCGGTTCGTTGCAGGACGCCCATCCCAAGGTGCCGCTCGCATTGTCGCCGTGGCCATGCTGCTCGGCCCAATCGGCCCCGTGTTCAAGCAGGAAGCGCGTCAGCGCGGCATCGCCGCGGAACACCGCGAGGTTGAGCGCGGATGCATCCCAGTCGCCGCCGCGCACCGCGATCGGCCAGCCGAGCCTGACCATCAGCTTGACGACGTCGTCGGCGCCTGCCGCAGCCATATCAGGCAACAGTCGCAATTGCGCCGGCGACAGCGAGGTCGGCAGATCGGGGCGGTGCGAAGCCACCGCACGTGCCTCGGCTTCGTCACCGCGCGCGCATGCGGCGACAAAGCGCTCTTCGTCGGAAACATCAGGCGCGTCGGTTTGCGCCCGCAGCAGCGCGGCAGCCTCGGTAAGCCCGAACTGCAACGCCAGCCGGTATGGGCTGAGGCCTTCCGGCGTGGAGCGCGAAGGGTCGGCGCCCGCATCCACCAGGGCCTTCACGTGACGGGGGCGGCGGCGGTAGATGGCCCATGCGAGCGGCGAACCCCAATCGGTCAGCGGTGCATTTCGCGAGGGCTCGTTCGGGTCGCCGCCGTGCTCCAGAAGTAATTTTAGCGCGGTGTCGTCCTCAAGGTCGATCGAGCGATAGATCGCATTGCTTTCTGCGATGCGCGCGCCGTGCTCCAGCAGCAGGCGAGTGCAGGCCGGATTCTCGAGGGAGTGGTAGAGCGACTCGCCATCATTGGGATCCGCGCCGGCGTCGAGCAGTAGCTTTGTCAGGGTAAGGTCATGGTTGGCTCCCGCGGCGCCATAGAGCGTCGAGAGTGGATAGCGCATGTCGGGTTTCTCAAGCGACGCCGGCGGCCAGCGGCTGAAGATGCGCTGATTGACGTCGGCACCTGCCGCGATCAGCAATTGCGCGCTTCCGTGCAGGCGCTCGCGAAATTCATCCACGCGCAACAGGCCTGAATGCGCGACTGCAAAAAGCGGCGACATCTGCAGCGGGCCGCCGGGACGGTTGATCCAGGCCGGATCGGCCTGCGTGGCCTGCCGCAATGCGCTTTCGTCGCCGATGGCGCAGGCAAGGTAGGGATCGCCGGCGACCAGTCCGGGATCTTCCGCCAGCATCCGCAAACCGACGCGCAGGTTGGTGCGGCCGGACGTGTTGCTGACATCGCCGCGATAGATCAATTGCAGCCAGTGCAGGACCCGAGCGGCGCGCTCGTTGCGCGCAGCCATCTGCACTTCGACGTATTGCTTCAGGTCGGGCCAGGAAGCAAAGCCGTGCTCGCGCGCGATGCATGATTGCGCGTCGTGCAGGCGAAGTTCGAGGGACGCAATATCGCCATCGCTGCGCCCGGCCGCCGCCGGCAGCGCATGCCGAAACCGCGTCATCGCCGCCGCATCGCGGCTTCGATACAGGCGGATCAATTCCTTGGCTTGTTTCTTCAGATGATCGAGATTCAATCGATCGGGAGACCGGTTCATCAGACACCTCCGTGCGTGACATCGCCGACGGCCCGCAATACCGGCTGCACAAAGGCTCTAGATGTCGCTCGAAAGCTGCAAGTGGGTTCAACCCTTCCCGCGGGCCCGGGCGCGGCTTGCACCGCAGGCGCCACAATATGGCTGCAGCGGGCAGGGGTCAACGGATCAGGCAAGCGGAAAAATCCCGGTCGCTGGCGCGGCCGGGATCTTTCTTACAAGCGCTGTTCGATCAGTAGGCGCAGACGTTCACGGTGCGCAGGCGCATGCCACGGCGGGTTTCGACCCAGCGCTGCTGCAGGCAGCCGTTCAAACCGGTGTTGACGTAGACGCCGCCGAAGCCGACGCCGATGGCAGGACCCCAGCCGTAGCCATGGCCCCAATGATGGCCCCAGTGAGGGCCGTGGTAGAAGCCGCCGGCGGAAGCGGGCGCTGCAGCGGCAATGGTCAGCGAGGCGGCGGCAATCAGTCCGAGGGTAACCTTGCGAAACATACTCATTTTCTCCAGTTGCTTGGCACGAGGCCGTTGTTGCGTCCCTGCCCATCAGTCGGATCAGGCGCGGCTTGCGTTCACGTGCGAAGAGGAGAATTGTGTTTCAGGAATGTTTCGTGGGACGCGGTTTTCGGGCATCCTTTTGATCAGGATGTGCGCTCCGCACCGTCTGATAGCGGGCGGCCATGGCTTGTGTGAGCTCGGCCATCTTGTCGCGCAGCTCGGCTGGTGCGAGCACCTCGGCCTCCGCGCCGAGGCGCAGCAGCTCGGCGGCGGCATGCCACACCGTTTTCCCGATCGGCACGACGGCAATCCGCCAGCCGGCCGCATCGGCAGTCTCCTCGATACGGGTGCGCGTCCTCACATAGGGCTGGCTCAAGGCGTCGAGCAGTTTGACGCCAAGCGGCGATAGCCGGACGGTGGCGGAGTCCGGATGCATCTCGGTTTCGAGCCGAAGCGTTGCGGCTTGCCAATAGGCACCGAGATCGAAATTGACGGGCCGCACGAAACACTCATCGAGAACGTTGCAATCCAGAACGCGCGCGACGCGATAGGTGCGCACGCTGCCGTCGACGTGTCCGGCGAGATACCAGCTTCCGCCTTTCAGCACGAGCCCGAGCGGCGCGACGCGGCGGCGCTTCTTGGCGCTCCAGCTCTGGTAGCGGATTTCGATCAGGCGCTCGCGCAGCAGCGCGCCGGCGATCGCACGCAGATGTTTGGGCTGCTCGGCCTCGCCAAACCAGCCTGGGGCATCGAGATGAAAGCGCTCCTGCATCCGGCCGGCATTCGGGCGCAGATTGGCCGGCAGCGCCGCCATCAGCTTGGTCTGCGCCGCCATCATTGCAGCGTCGAGGCCGAGCGCGGCTGCGGGCCCTGGCAGTCCCGTCAAGAACAGCGCCTCGGCCTCCGGTTGCGACAGGCCATTCAGCCGCACGCGATAGCCGTCAAGCAGGCGATAGCCGCCTTCCGCGCCGCGCTCGGCATAGATGGGGATGCCGGCGGCGGCGAGTGCATCGATATCGCGATAGATGGTGCGCACCGAAACTTCGCAGGTATCAGCGAGTTCAGGCGCGGTGACCTGTCCCCGCGCCTGCAAGGTGGTGAGGATGGAAAGCAACCGGCTTGCGCGCATGGCCCTCTTAAACCATACCTGACACAGGATGTCAGGTATGGCCGGGCATAGAAGGGTGTGCCCGTGGGGGCGAAAAGGAGACTGCCAATGACCAGCAAGGACCGTATCACCCTTTATTACTCGCCGCAGACCCGCGCGACCGGCACGCGGGTGCTATTGGAGGAATTGAGGGCGCCTTACGATCTTCATGTCCTGAACATGAAGGCGGGCGAGCAGCGCCAGCCGGCCTATCTCGCCATCAATCCGCTGGGCAAGGTGCCGTTGATCCGCCATGGCGAGGCGCTGGTGACCGAACAGGTCGCCATCTACATCTATCTCGCCGACCTTTTTCCGGAAGCCGGGCTGACGCCCGCGCTCGACGATCCCAGGCGTGGCCCGTATCTGCGCTGGATCGCCTATTATGGTTCGTCCTTCGAGCCAGCTCTGATCGACAAGTTCATGAAGCACGAACCGGCGCCGCCGACGCAATCGCCCTATTCCGACTACGACTCCATGCTGGGCGTCCTGGAGACGCAGCTTTCCAGTGGGCCTTATCTGCTCGGGGACCGCATGACGGCTGCCGATATTCTCTGGGGCGTCGCGTTCAATTGGACGATGATGTTCGGCCTCGTGCCCGAAAAGGACGTGTTCAAGGCCTATGCCGAGCGCATTACGTCGCGGCCCGCCTTCCAGCGGATCAGCGCCGCCGATGATGCCATGGCGGCGGAGCACGCCGCGGCTTGCGGGTGAGTGGCGCGACGAGGTTTGATCGCTGGATGACAAAGACAGTTCACACCACCAACTGCTTCAACACCTTCATCCAGGTCGCGGAGGATTGTCCCGCGCGTACCGGCGAGGAACCGCCGGTCCGCGCGGGCAATCCAACGGTTGCCGGCCTGCAGTACAAGATGATTGCGGAAGCGCCCTACAAATACACGTCCGACGACGTGATATTCGCGACCTCCGCCCGCGGCCGGCAGCTTGGTGCCAAGGCGACGAAGCAGGAGCTAAGCCTTGCCCGCGAGGAATTCTTCTCAAAAGGGCAGGCATGCCTGAGAGCGTCAGGCCTCGGCAAGCGCTTCGGCTGGGGCGTGCACGCCGATGCCGAGGGGCGCGTCGCGATCCATGCGGTTGACAGCAAGCGCTACCAGGCGCTTGCGCGCGATCCTGCTATCCAGCAGGTCCGGGCGATGCGTACCAGGCGTGCCTGAACTTTTCGCTCAGAATTTCGGCGGCCGCTTTTCCGCGAACGCCTCGATGCCTTCCTTGATCTCGGCGCTGCGCATGCTCTCGCGATGGCGGAGGTCGGCGGCCGCTTCGTCAAGCTTGCCGCGGGCGAATTCGTTGATGGCGCGCTTCATGCCGCGCATCGCCAGCGGCGCGTTGCCGGCCAGGATAGCGGCGAGACGATCCACTTCGTCGTCCAGCATTTCCACCGGCACCATGGCAGTGAGGTAACCGATCCGCAGCATTTCCGGCGCGGCAATATTCTGCGCGGTGAGAAACAGCATTTTTGCGTTGTCGACGCCGAGCCGTGAGACGTAGCGCTTAATTCCGCTCTTGTAGTAGTGCAGGCCGAGCCGCGCCGCCGGCATGAACATTTCGGCGGTATCGACCCCGATACGGAAATCGCAGGCCAGCGCCAGGTCGGTCGAGCCGCCATAAACGCCGCCATTGAGCCGGCAGATCGTTGGCACGCCGAGATCCTCCAGCCGGTCGACCACTGCTTCGAATGCCGATCCCGCGCTCGGCTGCTCCTTCTCGCTGGTCGCTCGGTCCGCGACCGAATTGAGATCATAGCCCGCGCTGAAGGCGCGGCCGGTGCCGGTCAGCACCAGCACGCGGATCGCGGGATCGGCCTCGATCCGGTCGAACAGTTTCGTGAGTTCGCCGAGGTCCTCGCTCTGCAGCCGGTTCAGATGTTTCGGCCGGTTGAGGCGGATCGTGGCGCGCGGGCCGCTGATCTCGAGGACTGGTGCGCTCGCCGCTTCGGACATCCTGTTCTCCATTGTTCTTTTGTCTGCCTTGGCACGCCGTCGGGCCGGGAGCACCGTCAAATGCCTTGTCAAAACCCAGGCCGCGGCCGGCACTGTCCAGCAAGCGCCATTGCGGTGAATTTTACCCCGGAAAGGTGAGAATCCCGACAAATAGTCGCGTTTTCCTCGTATACCAAAGCAAGCTCGCGGACATTACGATAGCGGGCACGGCAACAGAAACGCGAATTAGATCACTCCCTGAAGAAAAATTGGTTGGCCTCCAATGGATACGTCTCATCTGGCACAACACGCGGGAACGGCCGGTGCGCTATTTGCCACGATCTTCGTCGTTGCCACCACGACGATGAAGACCATGATCCCGTTGCGGGTTTTCGGCATTCTCGCCAACGTCATCCTGATCATCACCGCAATTCCCGCCCGAAACTACCTGGTCATGGTGGTGCAGTTGATCATGCTGCTGGTCAATTCCTATCGCCTGCACCAGATGTTGCAGTTGGTGCGCGACGTCAAAAAATCCGTCAACAGCGACCTGTCGATGGAGTGGTTGAAGCCGTTCATGACCGAGCGCCAATGCCAGGCCGGCGAAATCCTGTTCTACAAGGATGAGAAGGCCGAGGACATGCTCTATATCGTCAGCGGCAAGTTCAAGCTGGTCGAATCCGGCATCGTGCTGCCGGTAGGCGCCATCGTTGGCGAGCTCGGTATGCTGTCGCCGTCGAACATGCGAACGCAGACGCTGGAATGCGTCGAATCGGGCCTCATCCTGAGCGTCAGTTACACCAAGGTTGAGGAGCTCTACGTGCAGAACCCGGCCTTCGGCTTCTATTTCCTGCGGCTGTCGAGTGCCCGGCTGTTTCAGAATATCGAAACGCTTGAGCGGCGACTGGCACAGCAGTCTGCGCCGGCAGCCGAGCCGAAACCCGCGTAGAGGCCGGAGCCCAAGGAGTGTCAGACCGCGGTATTCTGTCGTCGTTGCGTTATCTCTTCGCCGATTTCATCGGCGACGATGACGACGAGCCGCCGTTCCTGCCCGAAGGACTGCCGGAGCCGGTGATGGCGGTGGCGAGCGAGGCCATCCATCTGCTCATCGACTATCAGGGTCCGAGCTACGCCCGGCTCTATGTCGACCGGCTGCGGCGGTTCATCGACAAACGAGGCGTCGACGACGTGATGCTCGGCGAAATAGCGCGGCTGATGGCGGTGCGCATGAGCTATCAGGACCCGATCCGAATCGCGCAGCTCAAGCTGGCCGAACTGCACGGTCCGCCGGGCGCGTCGGCCGGGTCCGTCGAGGTCAAAAAATTCCGGCTTGAAGAGCTGATCGGCGCGCTTCCCGCCGTCATCGCCGAATACCTGCTCGATGCGCTGGAGTGGGTGGGATGGGCGCACAGGCGCGTCTCGATCCGCTTTAGTACGGCAAGTCGCTTTGGCATTCGCCGCCTCAAGATCGAGGCGGGCCTGCGGCGATGGCGACTGCTTTCGGTGCGCTATGCCAGGGAGCGGGTCTGGGTCGAACGCTGGCTGCACATGATCGACCGCAGCCTGACCAAACAGCCGCAAGCCGCGCCCGCGATCATCCAGACCGCGACCATGGTCGAGGGCTATGGCGACGTCTATCGGCAGGGCATAGCGGACTGGAACGCGATCATCGACGGGCTTGCCAAGCCGACCTTCGATGGCGTGCTGGCCTTATCAGATCTCGCCGGCGCGATAGCCGAAGCGCGCGCCGCCGCCTCGCCCGACCCGCGGCAGACCGCGCTCAAGCGCAAGATCGCCGAGATAAGGGCACGGGTGTCCGCTAACGTGTAGGGTGGGCAAAGGAGCGTGAGCGACGTGCCCACCATCTATCCATGCGCGAGGTCCTGATGGTGGGCACGTCGCTAGCGCTCCTTTGCCCACCCTACAAGAGCTCGGGTTTACGCGCTCTGCGCGGTCTTCACGACCACGACCTTTTCGTCTTGCGGCACGGCATGCCGCTTGAGATGTTCGCGGCGCAGGCCGATTTCGTCGCGCACGAATTCATAGCCGAGCTTGAAGGTATCCAGCCCGTCGCTACTGATGGTGCCGTCGCGCAAGCCGATCACCACGCCGCGCAGGATCGCTTCCAGCTCGTCCTGCAGTTCGTCGAGCGCGTCGAGCGAGTTGACGTATTCGACACGTTCGCCGATATCGAGAATTGCGGTCGCGAGCTGGCTGGCCTTTTCGGGGGCGATCCGGGTGACCTTGGCGTAGATGGCGGCAAAGATCGAGCCGATGATGCTGAGCGCCAATAGCGCCACATACATCAAATCGCTGTAGCGCTCGACAAAGGATTTGGTGTCGTCGTTGATGTATTCGGCAGCGCCCGGATGCGCCACGACGAAGGCGTCCTTGTCGGTCTCTGCGGGCTCGATCTTGGAGGCGAAGCCGTCGGGTAGCGCAAGCTCGGCCTTGTTCTCGTAGATGATCCGCGCAAGGTCGCCCACGGTGGTGGTCGAGAGCTTGGATTGGGCGACCAGCAGCCATTCGAGCCCGATCGTCTCGACATCTTCCGCAGGGACGGCGGGGGAGGCGGACAGCATTCCGGTCGCCACCGTCTCCTCCGAGATCGCCGGGTACTTCCTCGCGATCGCCTTTGCCGATTCGATCGCATTCAGCGTGAAGCTGCCGCGTCTGGCATATTGCGCGTAACTCTTGTCCTTTACGATCTGCGAGGCGTGCGCGATCTTGACCACGGCGCCGAAGCCCGCGGCGAACAATTGGTCGAAGGTCGCGCCCGGCGGGGCCATCTGGACCCGCGCCGCCGCATCCGGGGTGTCGGAGAGCTCGAGAATGTTGCGCACCAGCGCAGCCCCGCTCTCGTTGTCGGCTATGACGGCAATCTTCTTTTTCTTCAGCTCCGCGATAGATTTGATTTTCTTGCCGTTCGGGCTGATCAGCAACAGCAGGTCATGTTCGAGGATTGCCAGCGCGCGGGCGCGGGGCGGAATCCTGGCGTCGCTGCGCAAGATCGCAAGGTTGGCCTCCTTGCGGTCGAACTGCGACAACGCTTTGGCATTGTCGCCATTGGTCACAATCTTGAGCCGCAGCCGGGAGGAATTATTCTTCAGCACCGTCGCCAGCCGGGCGGCGAAGCGCGCCTCCGGGCTGTTGGTATCACCGACGGCAAATACCAGCGTCTCGGAATTGCGCAGCAGCGTCCGGCCACCCCACACCACGGCGACGGTCAGAACCAGCGTCAGGAAGGAAAACAGCAGGATCTGGGTCCGGTTGCTCTTGACGGCCCGCATGCGGCGACGCGGCATTTTCGGATGCGGCGTTGGGGCTTCAGCTCGCATGGCTCGTACCGGGGGTCAGGGACGTGTCGCCGGCCGAGCTGGCGCCGCGGGCCGTCCGAATGAATTCGTAAACATATACAAAAGGATGATAATTTTGCCCGCCAGCCGATGATAGCCCTCTCCTATGGGATTGCAAACCGCGCCGGCCGGGTAACCTTACCCCCGGGGCCACGCTGCGCGAGGTTGCCGCAGTATCGCAGTTCCGCCACACCGTGCGATTTTCAGACTACCCACAGGTGCATTCCGCCGCGGGAGATGTCATAAATAATGCAACGTTCGAATAGTCCGGGTTTGACAAGAACATTGCGCTGACAGCCTAGGCCCCGGTTTTTCGCCATCTCGTCAGTCCCAGCCAAAGGGCGTCAGCTTTGTTGTTCCCTTCGATGTCGTCCTCGATCCCGGTAGGTGCGCTGATCGGATGGATGCTGCTTCTCACGGTGAAGCACGTCATTGCCGATTTCATGCTGCAAACTTCCTGGATGGCGATCGGCAAGGATCAAAAGACCGGCTGGGCGATGCCGCTGCTTGCGCATTGCCTCGTGCACCTCGCGGTATCGCTGGCGTTGATCCTGATCGTCGCGCCGAGATTCTGGTTCGTCGCATTTATCGACTTCTTCATCCACATCACCGTCGACCGTCTCAAGGGGATCATCGCCTCCCGGTTTGGCGTGACACTCGAGAACGAGCATCCGTGGTTCTGGACGCTGATCGGCGTCGATCAGGCGCTGCATCATCTCACCGGTTTCGGTCTGGCGATTTTCATGGCGGCGAACTGATCCCGCGACTGGCGGCATCAGTCCAATCTTCTCCGAATTCGGAAGGCGCACCCGCGCCGGCTCGAATCATGTCCGACTTCCGATTCAGGCATCACTGGCAAGCGCCCCGGAACATTACTGGTGCGGGTGGTTAACCCTTCATTAGAGAATTGCGCGGCATCTTCCGGATAGGGAGAACCCGCAATGTTTTCAAGCCGCGACGCCTTCGAGAACGATTTCTGTCCGGTCCGGGACGAGCTGCTGGGCGAGATGTACCGCGCCAATCCGCACGGGCTGTCGCTGCTGGTGGAAAGCGTTTCATCCGACGTCCGCGCCATGCTGGCGCTGTTCTGTTACCGGCGCAGCCACCTCCACGCGTTGGCCGTCGCCATCGCGGCGAGCTGCACCGAACGCGAGCTGGTCCATTTCGGCGGCCGGGTCGGTTCTACGCTCTATGCGCTGTCGCGCGAACCCGCCGCGCGTTCCGCCTCGTCGTCATCGCACGGCGGCCGCAAGCCGATCACCCTTTCGACCAAGCCGCTCTCGACCTTCAAGCCGATCGAGGACGAGATCGACGACGAAGATTTTGCCGAAGCCGTGACGGCGTAAAGAACGCTCAAACTCTCCGTCGTCCCTGCGCACGCAGGGACCCATAACCACCGGACTTGGTTGGTTATTGAGCGACGCCGTTCAGCTCTATCGATAGATCACGCGGTATGGGTCCCTGCGTTCGCAGGGACGACATCGAGCACCGGCAATCCGTGCCGCTTTCGCGCCATCGCACACTCCGCATCGCCGGGCATGCAGGTGCGGCACACCTCGGGCCGCACCGCGTAGACCAGGCACGACGTCGCCTCGCCGACCTTGCCTGACAGCGCCGAACAGCGCTCGCCGTCGCAGCGCATTCCCGACAGCCGTTCGTTGACGAATTTTTCCGGGATCAGGTCGAGCTCCGCATCGTCCTCGGTGGTGAAACGCGGCCAGTTCTGTGAGTAGCTGCAGCAGGCGCCGCAGGCCTGGCAGGGGTTTTGGTTGTCGGCGACGATTCCTTGCATGTTTCAGCGTTTAGCCCGGAATGACGGCCGCGACCAGCGACCGGCCTCAAGTATCCTTCGGCGCTTCCCAGACCAGGCTCCGCCGCCATTTCGCCCGCAGGATATCGCGCCGTTCCGGATATCTTTCGTCGTGGTAGACTGCGTCGACGACGCGGTCGGTGCGGAAACTGCGAAAATCCTTCCGCAGTTCGCACCACGCCGCCAGTATCCGCACCGCCTCGTGATAGCCGACTGCGATCGGCCAGATCGTGCGCTGGCTGTCGCGGCCATGCTCGTCGCGATAGTTCAGCGTGATCTTCTTGCCGTCGTGGATCTGTGCCCGTGTCCGCACCATGTCGATGCGGTCGGGCTCCCGGTTCCATGCCCGTCGGGCGCGGCTGGCGGGCTCCAGCACAAATGGGCGCAAGCGCTCCGGCACGGTCTCGGCGACTTTCGCCATCAGGTCCTGCGCTGCGCGTGCCAACGCGGGATCGGCGTGGCCGACCACCCATTGTGCGCCGAGCACGCAGGCCTCGATCTCATCTGGCGTGAGCATCAAGGGCGGCAGGTCGAAGCCTTTTTCCAGGATGTAGCCGACGCCGGCTTCGCCGCGGATCGGCACGCGCTGTTCGATCAGGGTCGTTATATCGCGGTAGATGGTTCGCTTCGACGTCTCCAGCTCCGCCGCGATCGCGTCTGCGGTCAAAGGCTTGCGGGTGCGCCGGAGCACCTGAATGATTTGAAACAGCCGGTCGGCCCGTCTCATGGCTCGTCTCTTTTCCTGACAGGCGCTTGCGCATGCTGACAGCATGTTGGCAGCAGGGGTTTTGTATATCGGGACAACACCTCAATTAAAGGGAACTTGTCCATGACGATTTTCAGCGAATTCGGCTTCCGGCGAAGCCGCGGACCTCTCGTGAATGCCCACCGATTTGCATTGGAACAGCTCGTTTCCATCCACTGCGTCACCACCGACCTGCGCTGGGCGATGGTTGAGCTGGCATGGCGTTCGCTCATCGCCATGTGCGCCCTGGCGCAAGAGCAGCTTGCGTCGTGGGCGCGCAAGCCCCGTGCGCCGCGGCAGGAGGAAGGCGGCCGCCGGCACTGCTGCTGCTGACACCATGGTGGCAGCAGGGGGGCGCTAGCCTCGGCCCGCGTTTTTGAGATCGGGAGACCAGCATGATTACCCTCTACGGCTTCGGTGCCGGCTTCGGCCTGCCGGAGATCAGTCCCTTTGTGACCAAGACCGAGGTCCAGCTCAAGATGGCCGGTCTTGCCTATCGCAAGGAGAAGGCCAAGCCGCCGGCTTCGCCCAAGGGGCAGTTGCCGTACGTCGTCGACGAGGCCGAGACGATCGCCGATTCCACCTTCATTCGCGCGCATCTGGAGGCCAAGTATGGTTTCGACTTCGATGCGCCGCTCAGTCTGCAGGCACGGGCGCAGGCCTGGGCGTTCGAGCGGATGATCGAGCATCATATCTATTGGGCACTGGTCGGCGCGCGCTGGGTCGATGGCGACAATTTCGCCAAGGGCCCTGCGCATTTCTTCGACAGCGCGCCGGCACACTTGCGCGAGAAGATGCGCGAGGACGCCCAGTTCCGCGTCGCCGAGAACTACCTGCTCAGCGGCCTCGGCCGCCACGCCCCCGACGAGGACATCGATCTTGCCGCGCGCTCGCTGTTTGCGCTGTCGGTCCAACTCGGCGACAAGCCGTTTCTGATGGGCGAAACACCCTGCGGCATGGACGCCACCGCATTCGGCGCGCTCGCTGGAATCCTGACACCGTTCTTCGAGTCAGCGCTGCGGCAGCGGACCGAGCAATTCGCCAATCTCACCGCCTATGTCGACCGGATGATGCTGCTGTACTATCCAGAATTCGCCTGGGCGCCGGTGCAACAGCAAGCCGCCTGATTAACTCGCCGGAGCGGGCTGGCCCCGCAAAGCGGCCACCTCGCTCTCAAGTTCGGCAATGCGGGCGTCGCGCATCGCCAATGCCTGCGCGACGTCGGCAGCATCGAACTTCTGCGGGATGTGCTGCGGGCAGTTGGTGTCCCACGCCGCAATCTTGAACAGGATGACCTGCTCGGGCCGCGCCTTGTAGCCGTGCGGCATCAGCGATTTCGTCAGCGCCGGATCATCCTCCACCACGCGCGCCTCGCCCCAGATCTTCACGCGCCGGCGATGCGCATAGTCCATCACGAAAATATGAGCCTTCGGATTCTCCGATAGATTGCCTTGGCTGATGTACTGCCGGTTGCCGCTGTAATCGGCGAACGCGATGGTGTTCTTGTCGAGAATTTTGACAAAGCCCTTCGGCCCGCCGCGGTGCTGGATGTAAGGCTGGCCGTCCGCGGAAGCGGTCGCGAGATAAAAGCTCGTGGTCTCCGCTAGGAAGCCCGCGAGGTTTTCGTCGATCTCGACGCGCCAGCCGCCGCGCGCCTCGACGCTGGCATAGGCCTCGCGCGAGCCCTTGCGGGTCTGGATCGCCTTCACCGCCGGGGTGAAGGCGACGTCGCTGGAATAGGTGTGAACGTCAGACATCTGAGCCTCCCGTGGAGCGCCTAAACGGTCGTCCTTCGGGCGTTAAGATGGATGTTTCCGTAACTTAAACAATCTTAGGAATTGACACTTCACTATTGCTAGATATGCAATAGTTGGATGGACCGGCTCGATGCCATGCAGGCCTTTGTCGCGGTGGCCGACCTGCGGGGCTTTGCCCCCGCGGCGCGCAAGCTCGGGCTGTCGCCATCGGGCGTGACGCGGCTGATTGCGGCGCTGGAGGATCGTCTCGGCGCGCGGCTGCTGCAGCGGACGACGCGGCAGGTGACGCTGACCGACGCCGGCTCACGCTATCTGGAGCGGGCGCGGCGGATCCTGGCCGATGTCGAAGAGGCCGAGGGCGCCGTCGCGGGCGAGCGCACGCGCCCCGAGGGGCAGCTCGTCATCTCGGCGCCGGTCGGGTTCGGCCGGCTGCATGTCAGCGCAATCGTGACCGCCTACCTGAAGCGCTATCCCGACGTCGGCATCGATCTCCGTTTGTCCGACCGCATGATCAACCTCGTCGAGGATGGTGTCGATCTCGCTGTTAGAATCGGCCATCTGCCCGACTCGACGCTGGTGGCGCGCCATGTCGGCGAGATGCGGCGGATCGTGGTGGCTTCGCCCGGCTATCTCCGGGCGCGCGGCGAGCCGCAGCGGCCGCGGGACATCTCCGCGCATGATACGATCCAGTTCGGCGCCATGACGGCGGCGCTCGACTGGCGTTTCGTCGAGGATAACCGCGAAATCCGCGTCGCCAGCACGCCGCGCTTCGCCACCAACAGCTCGGATGCCGCCATCCAGTATGCCGAGCAGGACGGCGGGCTGACGCGGGTAATGGCCTATCAGGCCGCCGAATCCCTCAAAGCGCGGCGGCTCAGAATCGTGCTCGCGCCGTTCGAGCAGCCCGCAATGCCGATCCACATCGTCTATCCGACCTCGCGGCTATTGTCGGCCAAGGTGCGCACCTTCGTCGATCTCGTCACCGAAATGGCCGACTGGCATTTCGGGTAGGCCGTCATTCCGGGGCGATGCGAAGCATCGAACTATGGTGCGCAATTGCGCACCTGAGAACCTCGAGATTCCGGGTCTGGTGCTGGCGCACCATCCCGGAATGACATCATGCCTTCTTCGGCACCACCCGAAACGTCGCATTGGCCCGCGCGATCACGACGTCGTCGGCCTTGATCAGGCTCTGCGCAAAACAGATCGTCCTGCCGGTCTTGACCACCTCGCTCTCGACCGCGAGCCACTGCCCGACCTCGGCGGTGCCGACGAAATCGACCGCCAGCCCGATCGTCACCAGCGACGACACCCCGCCCATCACATGCGCGCAGCTATGGCCCATGGCATTATCGGCCAACGCTGCAATCAGCCCGCCGTGAATGAGCCCCCGGCCGTTGGTGTGCGGTTTTGCCAGCCGCAGCCCGATGATCACGGCCTTGTCGGTCTTCTTCGAATACAGCGGCTCCCAGGGATCGGTGAGCGGGCTCTTGCGGGTGTGCGGTTCGAAGCCTGCGGGAATGTCGGATGCGGTCATTGGCGGCTCGCGGTGTGCTGATGTTTTCAGTCATTGAACGCAACATGCCCTACGATGTCATCGCCTACAAAGTTTTAAACGGGATTTCGACGGGTGTTTGAAATGCCCGGCTCTCTTCATTCGTCATTGCGAGCGGAGCGAAGCAATCCATCGTCCCGCATACGCGGGTGCATGGATTGCTTCGTCGCTTCGCTCCTCGCAATGACGGAGAAAATATTGCGCGCGCAAACGCCTAGAACGGCAGCCCGACGTAATTCTCCGACAGCGACGCGGACGCCGCTTTCGAGTTGACGACGTAATCCAGCTCGGCGAGCTGAATCCGTGCGCCGAATTCGCCCTGGTCGGGGAATTTGTGCAGCATCGAGGTCATCCACCAGGAGAAGCGCACCGCCTTCCAGACGCGCGACAATGCCTTGGCGGAATAGCCGTCGATGCCGGCGGACGATTTCTCGTCATAATATTCGCGCAACGCCTGCGAGAGATAATGCACGTCGCTGGCAGCGAGGTTCAGGCCCTTGGCGCCGGTCGGCGGCACAATGTGGGAGGCGTCGCCGGCCAAGAACATCCGGCCGAACCGCATCGGCTCGGCGACGAAGCTGCGCAAGGGCGCAATGCTCTTTTCGATCGAGGGGCCGGTGACGAGTTCGTCGGCCGCCTTCTGGTCGATCCGGCGCTTCAGCTCGTCCCAGAAGCGTTCATCCGGCCACTGGTCGATATGATCGTCGAGCGGACACTGCACATAATAGCGGCTGCGCCGGGTCGAGCGCATGGTGCAGAGCGCAAACCCGCGCGCATGGTTCGAGTAGATCAGCTCGGGGCTGACCGGCGGCGTCTCCGAGAGGATGCCGAGCCAGCCGAATGGATAGATCCGTTCAAAGGTCTGGATCGCGGACGGCTTTACGCTGGCGCGGCTGACGCCATGAAAGCCGTCGCAGCCGGCGATGAAGTCGCATTCGATCTCGTGGGTGACGCCGTCCTTGACGTAGCTGACGCGCGGGCGGTCGGTATCGAAATCGAGCGGTTTGACGTCGGCGGCCTGGTAGATGGTGGTCAGGCCGGCCGCCTTGCGCGCGTTCATCAGGTCGAGCGTCACCTCGGTCTGGCCGTAGATCATGACGGTCTTGCCGGTGGCGCCGTGCAGGTCGATTCGGTGCCGCGCGCCGCTGAACGCGAGTTCGAGACCATGGTGGACCAGCCCCTCGCGATGGGCACGCTCACCGGCGCCGACCTCGTCGAGCAGTCCCACCGTGCCTTCCTCGAGCAGGCCGGCGCGGATGCGGCCGAGCACATATTCGCCTGTCTGGCGCTCGAGAATGACGTTATCGATGCCGTAGCGGTGAAGTAGTTGCCCAAGCAACAATCCTGCCGGACCTGCACCTATGATTGCGACTTTTGTCCTCAATACCCGCTCCTCCCGGTATTATAGGTTTCAAGCCGGCGGTTGCCCCAGGCTTGCAACGGTAGTCATCTTGCAATGATAGTTATATCATATAACGGTTTTGGCAAAGGACATTGACGCGAAACAGTATGAATGTACTTCGCGGCGGTGCACATGGCGACCAGGGGAAGAGGAGACGCTGTGGCTGAACGTTCGCCTTGAAAAGGCGGGCGAGTTAGATAACATGTTAATTAACAAGTCGGGCGATCGAACAGCCCGCGTGCCAAGGGAGAGGATGCCGATGAGGAAAGCATTTCTGGCGATGCTGCTGGCCGCCAGCGTGACGCCTGCGCTGGCGCAGGAGAAAAACTTCGAACTGAAACTGTCGCATTGGGTGCCGGCCTCGCATCCGCTGCAGAAGGCGCTGGAGGAATGGGGCGCGGCGGTCGAGAAGGAATCCGGCGGCACCATCAAGTCCAAGGTGTTCCCGGCGCAGCAACTCGGCAAGGCATTCGATCATTACGACATGGCGCGCGACGGCATCGCCGATGTCACCTACATCAATCCGGGCTATCAGCCGGGGCGGTTTCCACTCATCGGCGCCGGCGAATTGCCCTTCCTGATGTCGGACGCCAAGGGCGGCTCGATGGCGCTCGACGCCTGGTATCGCAAATATGCCGAGAAGGAGATGAAGGACGTCAAGTTCTGTCTCGCCTTCATCCATTCGCCGTCGACGTTCCATTCCCGGACGAAGAAAATCGTCACGCCCGAGGACATCAAGGGCATGAAGATCCGGCCTGCCCACGCCACCATGGCGAATTTCGTCACCCAGCTCGGCGGCACCAACGTGCAGTCCTCGGCGCCGGAGGTCCGCGACATCATCGAGCGCGGCGTCGCCGACTCCGTTACCTTCCCGTGGGGGTCGGTAGTTCTGTTCGGCATCGACAAGGTGACGAAGTATCACATCGAAGCGCCGATCTACGTCACGACCTTTGCCTTCGTGATGAACAAGGACAAGTACAACCAGATGTCCGACAAGCAAAAGAAGGCAATCGACAACAATTGCAACACGGAAGCCGCCGGCCGCGTCGGCGAACCCTGGGGCAAGTACGAGGATGCCGGCGTCGAAAAGATCAAGGCGATGTCGGGTCACGAGGTCTACAAGCTGACGCCGGAGCAGACGGCGGCGTGGAAGAAGGCGGCCGAGCCGCTGGTCAAGACCTGGGGTGAGGGCGTCAAGAAGAACGGCGGCGATCCGGACGCGGCGCTGGCCGAGCTCAAGGCTTCGCTCACCAAGTACAACGCGCTCGCGCAGTAGAGCGTAAGCGGCTTTGACGGCGGCAGGGATCTCCTGCCGCCGTCTCCTCCCTGCCATTGCCAGCCGTTCGGAGCGGACATGAATCGCGCGTGGATGGATCGTTTCATCGACACGATCGAATGGATCGCGGCCGGCTTTGTCGGCATCGTCGCGCTCAACATCTTCATCGGCGTCCTGCTGCGCAACACGTTCAATTATGCGATCCCGGATTCGTTCGACATCGGGCGCATGCTGCTCGGCATCCTGATCTTCTGGGGCATCGCCGCCACCAGCTATCGCGGCGGCCACATCACGGTCGATCTGATCTGGGCCAATGTCGGCCCAAAGTACCAGCGCATGATCGACGTGTTCGCGACGCTGGTGCTGCTGTTCGTCGTCACCGTGCAAACCTATACCCTGTTCGACAAGGTGCGCGGCACCTACAACGATAACGTCCTGACGTATGAAGTGCATATGCCAACCTGGCCGTTCTTCGCGGTCGCCTGGGCCGGCGACGCCGCCGCGGTGCTCCTGATCGCGATCCGCACCTGGCGGCTGGTCTTCCATCCGGAAGACATCCATGACGCCAAGATCAAGACCGTGGAGTAGGGCGGGATGAGCACCGATACCGTCGCGGTCCTGGGATTTGTCGCGCTCTTCGTGCTGATGCTGCTGCGCGTGCCGGTAGGCATGGCGATGGGCCTCGTCGGCGTATGTGGTTTCGGTTATCTGGTCGGCTTCACGCCGGCGCTCAAGATGGTCGGCCAGACCTCGATGCGCACGGTGACCGACTACACCTTCGGCGTGATTCCGATGTTCCTCTTGATGGGCGCGTTCGTCAGCAATTCCGGCATGAGCCGCGAACTGTTCCGCGCCGCCAACGGTTTTGTCGGTCATTTGCGCGGCGGGCTTGGCATTGCGACCGTCGGAGCCTGCGGCGGTTTTGCTGCGATCTGCGGCTCGTCGGTGGCGACCGCCGCGACGTTCTCGGCCGTCGCCTATCCGGAGATGCGGCGCTACGGATATCCGCAATCCTTTGCCACCGGCGTGATCGCGGCCGGCGGCACGTTAGGCGCGATGTTGCCGCCGTCGACGGTGCTCGCCGTCTACGGCATCATCACCGAGCAGGATATCGGCAAGCTCTTCATCGCCGGCATCATCCCCGGGCTGCTCGCCATTGCCATGTACATGCTGACGATTTCGCTGATCGGCTGGTTCCGGCCGGACTTCCTGCCGGCGGGTCCGCGAACCAAATGGCGCGAGCGCTTGGCCGGCCTGAAGAACATCTGGGCGCCGGTGCTGCTGTTCATCTTCGTGATCGGCGGGCTGTACGGCCTGCCATTTCTGCCGCGCTTTACGCCGACTGAGGCAGGCGGCGTCGGCGCCACCGGTGCGTTCCTGATCGGCATAGTGACGGGAAGGCTGGACAAGGAAAAGATCCTGGGCTCGCTGCTGCAGGCGACCCGCACCGCAGCCGCGGTGTTCACGGTGCTGATCGGCGCGCTGATCTTCGGCTATTTCCTGACGGTGACGCAGACCCCGCAGAAGGTCACCGAGCTGCTCACCGGCCTCGGGCTCGGGCCCTACGGCATCCTGGCGCTGATCATGGTGATGTATCTGGTGCTGGGCTGCCTGATGGATGCGATGGCCATGATCATCCTGACGGTGCCGATCATCTTTCCGGTGATCATGCATCTCGGTTTTGATCCGATCTGGTTCGGTGTCATCATCGTGATGACGGTCGAACTTGGCCTCATCTCTCCGCCGATCGGCATGAATGTCTTTGTCATCAAGAGCGTCGTCAAGGACGTGTCGTTCTCCACGATCTTCCGGGGCGTGATGCCCTTCGTGGTGACGGACCTGATCCGGCTGGTGATCCTGATCGCATTTCCACTACTGGCACTGTGGCTGCCGCAGCGCATGGCCGGATAGAGCATGGGTGGCGCCGATGAGCCCGCAGCTTGAGACCAGATACGTCTTCACCATCACCGTGCGGATCGGCGAGGTGACTTCGGCCGGCGAGATCGGCACCGGCGTGCGCCGGATCATTCCGATCATCGGCGGCGAGGTGAAGGGCGAAATCAACGGCAAGGTCTGCGCCTTTGGTGCCGATTTCCAGATTATCCGCCCGAACGAGCTGATCGAGCTGGAAGCCAAATACGCCTTCGAGACCGACGACGGCGCCGTGGTCTATGTCGAGAACAAGGGTCTGCGCTTCGGCCCGGTCGAACTGCTGCAGAAGCTCAAACGCGGCGAGCCGGTTGATCCAAAGCTGATCTATTTCCGCACCGTGCCGAGATTCGAGACGGGCGCAGAGAAATATCGCTGGCTGATGCAAAACCTCTTCATAGCCTCCGCCGCCCGCCACCCCGACCAGGTGGTTATTGATGTGCATCAGGTGTTGTGAGTCTTTACTTACCCTCCCCTGGAGGGGTCCGAGACGAGCGAAGCTCGCTCGTGGGTCGCCGCGAAGCGGCGGGGTGGGGTGACGGTCTCACCTCACGATCAGTGCCCGAGTGGAGAGATCACCCCACCCCGTTTCGCATTTCGCTACGCTCATGCGAACCGACCCTCCCCCTCCAGGGGAGGGTGAGCAGCTCGCAGACATCGCGGTTGTAGAGTGGGCAAAGGAGCGCTAGCGACGTGCCCACCATCCATCCCTGATCGCGCTGCTTGATGGTGGGCACGCTTCCGCCTTCGCTCATGGAGCTACGGCGGACGTGGGCGCTTTGCCCACCTACGATTTCTGTGACTTTGTCTGTGACTGCCCGACGGGCAAATCGCTTCTGATTTTCAGAAGTCGTGTCAAGGCGTGGAATCAAAAATATTCTGCTTTCGTTCTCACCCAAATCAGCCGCATAACTCCGCCTGTCTCACGGCAGATGAGGGGCGTCGGCCACGTCACGAACGCGCGGTGAGATGCGATGGACGCAGATGGCGCGATAGACGTTGCGCGCCGGAGGCGTACGGTGAAGTCGTGTGGTCCTGATGTCGCGGTGCTGGCATGAAGCTGCGTGGTGTTTTCACGCAGCGACGGTGGCAAAAGAGCCGTTCGCCGGGGAGAGCACGTTATAAGCCGTAAAGCCATTGCGCAGGGAAGGCCGGGATGCTCCCGCTGTACCTGTATGCTCGTGTGCGTGTTCTCTATGCGCAATTGCACACGAGACCGCGGGTGCAGCCAGCACCCGGTCTTCCCTGCGCCCTCAGAACAAGAGGGCGGGAAATTCTGAAGCAAAGCTCGGGCAATTCATGTCGCGAGATCGCGAACGCACACTCAGTTGTCATCGCCCGGCTCGACCGGGCGACCCAGTATTCCAGAGACGTCAGTGATTGAACCGAGAAGCCGCGGCGTACTGGATCCCCGCATGCGCGGGGATGACATTCGTGTGTTGGGGCCGCTCCCGCCCGCGGCGGGTGAAACAACTCGCCTTGACTCCCGCCCGGCAAAATCGTTATAAAACATAACTATTCTGCGCAGGACCTAAAATTGCCCATGGGAAACGCTTCCACCGCCGCTGCGGGTCAATCCGACCTGCTCGAGATCGAGCAGAAGGGCGCGGTGCTGACCGTGGGCCTCAACCGGCCGGCCAAGCGCAATGCGCTCAACGATGGCATCATCCTCGCGATCCAGGATTGCTTCTCCAATCTGCCCGATGGCACAGGCGCGGTGGTCATCCATGGTGTCGGCGACCATTTCTCCTCCGGCCTCGACCTGTCCGAACTGACCGAGCATGACGCCACCGAGGGCCTGCGCCACTCGCAGATGTGGCACCGGGTGTTCGATCGCATCCAGTATAGCCGGGTCCCCGTGATCGCGGCGCTGAAGGGCGCAGTGATCGGCGGCGGGCTGGAGTTGGCCTGCGCCGCGCATATTCGCGTTGCCGAACCATCAGCCTATTTCGCGCTGCCCGAAGGCCAGCGCGGCATCTTCGTCGGCGGCGGCGGATCGGTGCGGCTGCCGCGGCTGATCGGGGTGGCGCGGATGATCGACATGATGCTGACGGGTCGGGTCTATTCGGCCACCGAAGGCTCGGCCTACGGCTTCTCGCAATATCTCACCGAGGCCGGCGGCGCGCTGCCGAAGGCGCTGGAACTGGCGGAACGCGTGGCGGCGAACGCGCCGCTGACCAATTTCGCCGTGCTGCAGGCGCTGCCGATGATCGCGGAGGCCAATCCGCAAACCGGCCTCCTGATGGAATCCCTGATGGCAACCGTGGCGCAGAGCGACAAGGAGGCCAAGCGCCGCATTCGCGCGTTTCTCGACCACAAGACCGCAAAGGTGAAGCCGACCTGACATGAGCGCCAAGCCCAGCATGTCCGCCTCGACCGACTCAGCCGCGCGCGCCGATCATCCGCTGCGCCCGATCTCGTTCGGCACGCCCGCGGTGCATGTCGAGCGCCGTGACGATGGCACCATCTATCTGCGCCCGAAAGCGCAACTTCGCGACTATCCGGCGCGTATCACCGACCGCCTGCATCATTGGGCGGCCGCCGCGCCCGATCGGGTCTTCATGGCGGAGCGCAACGCGGCACGGGGCTGGCGGCAGATCACCTATGCGGAGCTGTTGACGTCGTCGCGGCACATCGCGTCTGCGCTGCTGGCGCGCGGGCTTTCGGCAGAAAAGCCGGTTGTCATCCTGTCCGGCAACTCGGTCGATCATGCGCTCGTCGCGTTCGGCGCGCTCTATGCCGGCATTCCCTTCTGTCCGGTATCGCCGGCCTATTCGCTGGTATCGCGCGACTACGGCAAGCTCAGCTATCTGATGAAGCTGTTGACTCCCGGCCTCGTGTTCGTCGACGACGCGACGAAATTCGCCGATGCGCTCGCCGCCAATGTGTCGTTCGGGACCGAGATCGCCGCCTCGCGCGGTGCGGTGCCCGGCCGTGATGTCACGACGCTTGCAGATCTGATGGCGACGTCATTGCATCCGCGGCTCGACGCAGTGCACGAAGCGATCGGCCCGGACACGATCGCCAAATTCCTGCTGACGTCGGGCTCGACGGGCAACCCCAAGGCTGTGATCAACACCCAGCGCATGATCTGCGCCAATCAGGTGATGCTGCGCGAGACGCTGGCGTTCCTGAAGGACGAGCCGCCGGTCATCGTCGATTGGCTGCCGTGGAATCACACCTTCGGCGGCAATCACAATATCGGGCTGACGCTCTATAACGGCGGCTCGATGTATCTCGACGAAGGCAAGCCGATGCCCGGCGGCATTGAAGAGACTGTGCGCAATCTTCAGGAGATTTCGCCGACGGTCTATTTCAACGTGCCCAAGGGCTATGAATCGCTATTGCCCTATCTGCGCGACGATGCGGCCTTGCGCAAAAAGTTCTTTGCGCGGCTGCAGGCGATGTTCTTCTCGGGCGCGGCGCTGTCGGCCTTCGTCTGGAACAGCCTCGACGAACTGTCGGTCCAGGAAACCGGCTATCGCGTGCCGATGCTGACCGGCCTTGGCGCCACCGAGACCGCGCCGTTCTTCATGTCGGTCAATCCGGTGACCAGCCGCTCCGGCCATGTCGGGCTGCCGGTGTTGGGCAATGATGCGAAACTCGTGCCCAACAACGGCAAGCTGGAGGTTCGCGCCAAGGGGCCGAACGTGATGCCCGGCTATTGGCGTCAGCCTGATATGACGGCGAAGTCCTTCGATGAGGAAGGCTTCTACAAGATGGGCGACGCGCTCAAGCCGGCCGTTGCAGATAATTTCGACGCCGGCTTCGATTTTGACGGCCGCATCGGTGAGGACTTCAAGCTTGCCAGCGGCACCTGGGTCAGCGTCGGCCCGTTACGGGCGCGCTTCGTCGCGGCCTGCGCGCCGCTGGTGCGGGACGTCGTCATTGCCGGCATCAACCGCGACGAAATATCGGCGCTGGTGGTGCTCGATCTCGACGGTTGCCGCCTGATCAATCCGACGCTCCCGCATGACGACCTGGCCACCGCGGCGTCCGACCCGCTGATCGTCGCAGCCTTCCGCGAACGCTTCAAGAAGCTCGTCGCGGGCGCAACCGGATCGTCGACCCGGATCACGCGCGCAGTGCTGCTCGATACGCCGCTGTCGATCGATCGCGGCGAGGTCACCGACAAGGGTTCGATCAACCAGCGCGCGGTCCTGGAGAACCGCAGCGCGCTGATCGAGGATATCTATTCGCCCGCGCCACCGGCGCAGGTGATCACGCTGTAACCAAATTCGCACAAGAGCTTGTCAGGGAGAGTATCATGCAGTTGAAGGACCAGGCCGCCATCGTCACCGGCGGCGCATCGGGATTGGGCGCGGCGACCGCGCGCCGGCTCGCGGCGCAGGGCGCCAAGGTTGCAGTCTGCGATCTCAACGCCAACCTGGCAGAGGCCGTCGCGGCCGAGATCGGCGGTGTCGCCGTGATCTGCGACGTTTCCGATGCCGCGTCGGCGGAAGCCGCGATCGCGAAGGCGGCGGCCGCCCATGGTCCGGCGCGCGTGCTGGTGAACTGCGCCGGCATCGGCGTCGCCAAGCGCGTGATCGGCAAGGACGGCCCGATGGCGCTCGGCGATTTCGACAAGGTAATCAAGGTCAACCTGATCGGCTCGTTCAACATGCTGCGGTTGGCGACCGCTCCGATGTCGAAGCTGGAGCCGCTTGCGACCGGCGAGCGCGGCGTGGTGATCTCGACCGCCTCGGTCGCGGCCTATGACGGCCAGATCGGTCAGTCGGCTTATTCGGCTTCCAAGGGCGGCATCGTCGCCATGACGCTGCCGATCGCGCGCGAACTGGCGCAGTTCGGCATTCGCGTGCTGACGATCGCGCCGGGCCTGTTCCTCACGCCGCTGCTGGCCAACCTGCCGCAAGAAGCGCAGGACTCGCTTGCCGCCTCGATCCCGTTCCCGCGCCGCCTCGGCCAGGCCGACGAGTTTGCCTCGCTGGCGCTGCACATGATCGACAATCCGTACCTGAACGGCGAAGTAGTGCGGCTCGATGCCGCGCTTCGCATGGCGCCGCGCTAGGACATTTCATCCCATGTTCGTCAACCGGCGCGACGTGCAGATCCAGTGGGGCGATTGCGACCCCGCCAACATCGTTTACTACCCGCGCTATTTCGCGATGTTCGACGATTCCACCTCGATCATGTTTGAAGCCGCCGGCTTTTCGAAACAGGACCTCATCCACAAATATGGCCTCGTCGGCATTCCCATGGTCGACACAAGGGCCAAATTTCATATCCCGTCCACCCATGGCGACTGGATCCGGATCGAAAGCCGGATCGAGAGTTTCAAGCGCTCCAGCTTCGAGGTGGTCCACAACGTGTTCAAGGGCGAGGCATTGGCGATCGAGGCGTTCGAAACCCGCGTGCTGGTCGGCAAGCACCCGGACGATCCCGCGAAGCTGAAATCGGCGCCGATGCCGCCGGAGATCATCGAGCGTTTCATGCGGGGCTGACTTACTATCCGGCATGACCTAATGAAGGGGCTGAATTAAGGGCCCGGTTTTGCTTAAGACTGCAGATAATAATCCAAGGGAGGAATGAATGAAGAAGTCTTTTCTGTCCGCGGCGGCCGTCATCGCGGCCCTCGCCCTGCCGGGGGCTCCGGCCATTGCACAGACCAATGAAATCACGATAGGCATCACCGTCACCACGACCGGTCCCGCAGCCGCTCTCGGCATTCCCGAACGCAACTCGCTCGATTTCGTGCCGAAGGAAATCGGCGGCGTGCCGATCAAGGTCATCGTGCTCGACGACGGCGGCGATCCGACCGCGGCGACCACCAATGCACGGCGCTTCGTCACCGAGTCGAAGGCCGACATCATCATGGGCTCCTCGACGACTCCTCCGACGGTTGCGGTCTCCACGGTTGCGAACGAGGCGGGGATTCCGCATTTCGGCCTCGCGCCGCTGCCGATCAACGAGGCGCGCATGAAGTGGTCGGTCGCGATGCCGCAGCCGATCCCGATCATGGGTAAGGTGCTGTACGAGCACATGAAGGCGCACGGCATCAAGACCGTCGGTTACATCGGCTACTCCGATTCCTACGGTGATCTCTGGGTCAACGACTTCAAGACTCAGGCTGTGCCCATGGGCCTGACCATGGCTACCGAAGAGCGCTTTGCCCGCCCGGATACATCGGTCGCCGGCCAGGTGCTGAAGCTGGTCGCCGCCAATCCCGACGCCGTTCTCATCGGCGCGTCCGGCACCGCAGCGGCGCTGCCGCAGACCACGTTGCGCGAGCGCGGCTACAAGGGCCTGATCTATCAGACCCACGGCGCCGCCAGCATGGACTTCATCCGCATCGCGGGTCCGGCGGCGGAAGGCGTGATCATGGCTTCCGGTCCGGTGATGTCGCCGGAGTCCCAACCCGACAGCGCGCTGACCAAGAAGCCGGGGCTGGCGCTCAACACCGCCTACGAAGCCAAGTATGGCGCCAACAGCCGCAGCCAGTTCGCCGGCCATTCCTACGATGCCTTTGAAGTGCTCAAGCGCGTGATACCGGTGGCGCTGAAGAAGGCCAAGCCGGGCACGCCGGAATTCCGCGAGGCGATCCGTCTGGCGCTGATCTCGGAGAAGGAAATCGCGGCAAGCCAGGGCGTCTACAACTTCACCGAAAAGGATCGCTACGGCCTCGACGATCGCTCGCGCATCATCCTGACCGTGAAGGACGGCAAGTACGTCCCGGCGAAGTGAGCGTAGGCAGCCGTTAAAACCCTCATGGTGAGGAGGCGCGAAAGCGCCGTCTCGAACCATGAGGCCCGGCTCGTGCCATTCATCCTTCGAGACGCCGCTTGCGCGGCTCCTCAGGATGAGGTCTGACAGGGGTGGGCACGGCGCGAGCGCGCCTTTGCCCACCCTACGCCGCCGACTAACTAAATCCCGCTTGCGCCCTCGTGCTGGAAGCCGAGATAGCTCGCCGCGACGCGCTGGTTGCTGGCGATATCCTTGGCCGATCCGGACAGGATGAATTCGCCGAGTTCCATGACGTAGGCGCGGTCGGCGATTTTAAGCGCTGCTTGCGCATTCTGTTCGACCAGCAGCACCGACACGCCGGCGGCACGCAATTCGCCGATGGTGCGGAAGATATCGGCCACGATGATCGGCGCGAGACCAAGGCTCGGTTCGTCCAGCATCAACAGTTTCGGCGCGCCCATCAGGGCGCGGCCCATCGCCAGCATTTGCTGCTCGCCGCCGGAGAGCGTGCCGGCCAATTGCTTGCGCCGCTCCTTGAGCCGCGGAAACAGCGCGTAGACCCGCTCGAACGACCTTGCCGCGGTTGCCTTCGGAATCCGGAAGGCGCCGAGCTGCAGATTGTCCTCGACGTTCATCGTGCCGAACAATTCGCGGTGCTCCGGCACGAGACAGAGGCCCGCCGCGACGCGATCCTCGATGTCGAGCGGGGTCATGTCGGTGCCGGCGAAGGCGGTGGCGCCCTTGAGCGGCAGCACGCCCATGATGGCGTTCAGCAGCGTGGTCTTGCCGGCGCCGTTGGCGCCGATGATGGTGACGATCTCATCGTCGGCGACGTCGAGCGAAACCGAGCGCACGGCTTCGACCTTGCCGTAGGAAACGTGGGCGTCGGAGACCGATAACAGCGCGCTCATGCGGTAGCTCCGAGATAGGCCTTAATCACATCGGGATTGGTCTTGATCGCATCCGGCGTGCCCTCGGCGATCTTGGTGCCGAAATCCAGCACCACGACGCGGTCGGCGAGATCCATCACAAAACCCATGTCGTGCTCGACCAGCAGCACCGACATGCCCCCGTCCCGCAGTTGACGGAGCAGGGCAGCCAGCCGCTGTTTTTCCATGTGGCGCAGTCCCGCGGCCGGCTCGTCGAGCAGCAGCAGCAGCGGGTCGACGCACAGCGCCCGTGCAATCTCGACAATGCGCTGCTGGCCGAGCGACAGGCTTCCGGCCAACTGGTCGATCTGATCGCCGAGGCCGACACGCTCGATCTGGCGGGCGGCTTCCGCCAGCAATTTCGCCTCGTCGGCCCGGTCGAGCCGGAACATGCTGGAGATCGCGCCCGCAGACCCTCGCAAATGCGCACCGATCGCGACGTTCTCCAGCACGGTCATGTCAGGGACCAGCTTGACATGCTGGAAGGTGCGCGCGACGCCGAGTTTTACAACCTCCTGCGGCGGAGCGTTGTCGACCTTGTTGCCGAGCACCGAGATGGTGCCGCCGGTCGTCGTCAGCACGCCCGTGATCAGGTTGAAGGTCGTGCTCTTGCCGGCGCCGTTGGGGCCGATCAGGGCAACGATCTCGCGGGCCTGGACGTCGAAGGAGACGTCGTTGACGGCGATCACGCCGCCGAACTGCTTGCGCGCCTTCTCGATCTGCAGCAGCACGGCGGACGAAGCCTGTGCGCGCACGGGCGTGGCAAGCGGAAGCGACGCATCGGGCAACTTGCGGCCCGGCTGGATCGGCAGTCGCGACATCAGCCAGGGCCAGACGCCGGTCGGCGCCAGTTGCAGCAGAACGACCAGCAGGATGCCGAACACGATGGTCTCGAGCTGGCTCTGGCCGCCGAAGATATAGGGCAGATAGCTCTGCAGGATCTCCTTGAGGATCACGACGATGCCGGCGCCGAGCACCGCGCCCCAGACATAGCCGGCGCCGCCGACCACGGCGATGAACAGATATTCGATGCCGGCCTGCGCGCCGAACGGGGTCGGATTGGCGGCGCGCTGGAAATGCGCATAGAGCCAGCCGGACAAGCCGGCGAGCACAGCCGCATAGATGAACACCAGAAGTTTGGCGCGCGGCGTCTGCACGCCGAACGCTTCGCCGGCAATATGCCCGCGCCGCAGCGCGCGGATCGCGCGGCCGGTACGGGAGTCCAGGAGGTTGATGGTCAGGAGCGCCGAGACCAGCACCGCGATCCAGATCGCGAAATAGATCGTGCCGGGATCGAGCATCCGGAAATTGCCGATCGAGAGCGGCGGGATGCCGGAGATGCCGTCATTGCGGCCGAGGAATTCCAGCTTGCTGAACAGGTAAAACAGGCCGATGCCCCAGGCGATGGTGCCGAGCGGCAGATAATGGCCGGATAGCCGCACCGTGACGATGCCGAGCAGGACCGCGGCGATGCCGCTGACCACAAGCGAGAGCGGCAGCGTGAGCCATGGCGAGAAACCGTAGGCCGTGGTCAATACCGCCGTGGTATAGGCACCGAAGCCGCAGAAGGCGGCCTGGCCGAACGAGGTGAGGCCGCCAACGCCGGTCAAGAGCACCAGCCCCATCGCCACCAGTGCGGCGAGGCCGATATTGTTGAGCAGCACGATCCAGAATGGCGGGACGCCCGGAATGAACGGGATCGCTGCCATCACGAGCGCGAAGATGATGAGGGGGGTGCGCTGGTTCATCGCCGTCAATCCTTCTCTTCCTCGACCGCGGGCGCTGCGAGCGAACGCAGCACCAGCACGGGAAGGATCAGCGTAAAGACGATGACCTCCTTGAAATTGCTGGCGTAGAACGATGAGAACGCTTCTACGCTGCCGACCAGCAAGGCTGCGACGGCCGTCAGCGGATAGCTGACGAGTCCACCGATGATGGCGGCAATAAAACCCTTCAGGCCGATCAGGAAGCCGGTGTCGTAATAGAGCGTGGTGATCGGCACGATCAGGATCCCGGAAATCGCGCCGATGATGGATGCCAGCAGGAAAGCGATCTGCCCCGACAGCGTGGTGCGGATGCCGACGAGGCGGGCGCCGAGGCGGTTGACGGCGGTAGCGCGCAACGCCTTGCCCATCAGCGTGAAGCCGAAGAACAGCCACAGCGCAACGATGAAGGCGACCGTCAGCCCGTAGACCGCAAGGCTTTGGCCGGTGAAGCGCAGCGGGCCAATCGTCAGTGCCGCATTCGACAGCGCCGGCCCGCGCAGGCCCTCGGCGCCGAAGAACACGAGGCCCAGGCCCTGCAGCGCGAGATGACAGCCGACGGAGGCGATCAGCAGCACCAGCACCGAAGTATGGGCGATCGGTTGAAACGCGATGCGGTAGAGGAACAGCCCGATAGCCGCGACGATCAAAAGCGACAGCGCGATGTTGACTGCAATCGGGGTCTTGGGACCGGCAAGGCCGTAGGTCAGGGCCAGGATTGCGGCGGGGAGAGCGATGTTGAGGGCAAAGGCGCGCGCGACCCGCCTGGGCCGTAGCGATCGCCGTGCCTCAAACAGGTCGAGGCCGAACGCGACCACGCCCATGGCCACTGCCAGCTTTGCGGTGCCCGGCACCTGACCGGTTGCCAGCATGGCGTAACTCAGCGCGCCGAAGGTCACGAACTCGCCCTGCGGGATCAGGATGACGCGGGTGACGGCAAACACCAGCACCAGCGCCAGCCCGAGCAGCGCATAGATCGCGCCATTGGTGATGCCGTCCTGCAGCAGGAACAGCATGATTGTCGTATTCAAGACTGGCGCTCCCCCTAAAAGCGTCGCCGGTCTTGACCTCGCACGGTCCGCCGGCCGTCCCATATCTCGGCAGTTGAAAGGCGCCGATATTTGATATATCCAATAACAATTATCAAATATAACATCAAGGCCCGGTCACCGGCCGCGCCTTTTTCGGGGGCGAGCCTCACGCCATGACAGTTTCCAAGGCAGCGACCGATGTCGTCAAGTCGTCGCGCGGCAACGGCAAGGAAATCGCCGATGGCGCCGCGGAGAGTGCCGGGCTGCAACTGGGCGAGCTGGCCGACCTGCTCGGCTATTCGCTCAAGCGCGCGCAGCTCAAGGTATTCGAGGATTTCCTGCGCTGTGTCGCGCCGCTGCAACTGACGCCGGCGCAATTCTCGGTGCTATTGTTGCTCGACCGCAATCCCGGGCGCAACCAGACCGAAATCGCCAACACGCTCGGCATCCTCAGGCCGAATTTCGTCTCGATGCTGGATGCGCTGGAGAGCCGCGGCCTCTGTGCCCGGATGCGCTCGACCAACGACCGTCGCTCGCACATCCTGGTTCTGACCGACAAGGGCAGGGCAGTTTTGGCGCGCGCCAAGAAGCTCGTCGCCAGCAAGCACGAGGCGCGTCTCAACGAGCTGCTGGGTCCCGCCAACCGCGTCGCGCTGCTTGAGATGCTGTCGAAGATCGCGGCGGAGTTTTGAGGCGCGTCATTCCGGGGCGGTCCGAAGGACCGAACCCGGAATCTCGAGATTCTCAGGTGCGCAATTGCGCACCATAGTTCGATGCTGCGCATCGCCCCGGAATGACGGTGATAGTGAGCAGTCACGCAGCGACGATGCGGCCTTGAGCCTCTCGCGGCCCGCGTCCCGACAGAAACTGCCGCTCGATCTCGGCGGCGGGAAGCGGCTTGCTGAACAGGAAGCCCTGCATTTCCGTGCATCCTTCGGAAGCGATGCTGTGGAGTTGCTCCGCGGTTTCGACGCCCTCGGCGGTCGCCGTCATGCCCATGCCATTGGCGAGCGCGGCAACCGCGCGCACGATGTTGAGCGAGCTCGAATTCTCGGTGATGTTCTTGACGAACGAGCGGTCGATCTTGATCTTGTCGAACGGAAAGCTTTGCAGGTAGGTCAGCGACGAATATCCGGTGCCGAAATCGTCCATGGCGATCCGGATGCCGAGCGCGCGCAACTGATGCAGCAGCGCGAGCGTCGCTTCCTTGTTGTGGAGCAACACGCTCTCGGTGATTTCGATCTCCAGCCGCGTCGGCGCGAGACCGGAGGCGGCGAGCGCGCCGACGATGACCTGCATCAAGCCGGGACTGCGAAACTGGATCGCTGAAATATTGACGGCGACGTGAAGGTTGTCGGGCCATTGCGCGGCGGTGGCACAAGCCTGCCTGATGACCCACTCGCCCATCGGCACGATGAAGCCGATCTCTTCGGCCAGCGGGATGAAGGCGGCCGGCGAGATCAGTCCCTTGGTCGGATGGTTCCAGCGTATCAGCGCCTCGAAGCCGCTGATTTCCTTGCTCGCCAAGTTGACGACCGGCTGGTAATGCAGCTCGAACTCGCCCGCCGGCAGCGCCTTGCGCAGATCCTGCTCCATGATGCGGCGGGTCTGCATCTGCAGGTCCATCGCAGGCTCGAAGAAGCGGAACGTGCTGCGGCCGTCGCTCTTGGCGCGGTAGAGCGCGAGGTCGGCATTGCGCAGCAATTTGTCGGGGTTCGATCCATCGCCGGGACCGACCGAAATGCCGATGCTGACGCCGATCACGGCCTGCTGGCCGTCGATTTCATAGGGCTCGCTCAACGCATCGATGACGCCCTGCGCCAGCGAAGTGGCATCGGCAGGGTCCGAGATCGGGGCCTGCACGATGACGAATTCATCGCCGCCCATCCGCGCGATCGTGTCGGAATCGCCAACGAGGCGGCGCAACCGTTCGGCGACGCTCCTGAGCAACTTGTCGCCGCAGGGGTGGCCGAGCGTATCGTTTACGGCCTTGAACTGATCGAGATCGAGGTGATGGACGGCCACCATTTCCCCGCCGGAAACCCTGCCAAGCGCATGTTCGAGCCGGTCGTTCAACAGCACCCGATTGGCAAGATCGGTCAGCGCATCGTGGTGCGCCATGTACTCGATCTTGACCTCGGACTGCCGCTGGTCGGTGATGTCCTCATGGGTCGCGACCCAGCCGCCGCCGGGCATCGGGCGGTGGCGGATCTTGAAGGTACGCCCGTTCTTCAATTCGACGATGCTGTCTTTCGCCTCATTGGAGACCGCCACGTTGGTGCGCCATTGCAGATATTCGTCGCGCGTCATGGCGGGGAAGCTGCCGGCCTCGAAGCGCAGGTCGACGATCTCGACCAGCGACATGCCGGGGCTGACGCGCTCGGGCGCAATGTCGTACATCGTAACGAAGCGCTCGTTGCAGACGATCAGGCGGTGGTCGGAATCGAAGAAGCAAAGCCCCTGCGACATGTTGTTGATCGCGGTGTCGAACTGAAAGTTCCTGACGCGCAGGGCTTCTTCCTGCTCCTTGCCGAGCTCGAATTGTTTCTTCAGCCGGGCATTGAGCTCCTCGCGCTCGGTGATGTCCTCGTGGGTCGCCATCCCGCCGCCGTCCGGCATCGGGTAGACGGTGTAGGCGACGATCCGGCCGTCGGTGAATTCCTGCACCGTGGTGTCGAGTGCGATGTCGCGACCGACGCGCTCACGGATATAATCATCGACCGCGACCTGCACCTTCAGCCCGAGTTTCAGCCGGTGCCGGATCAGTTCCTGCGTCGGTGTTCCCGGCTTCACCTGTTCAGGCGAGAGCCCGTACATTTCCCTGTAACGATGGTTGCAGAAAACGACCTCGCGCTTCTCGTCGAATACGACGATGCCGAGCGACATATGGTTGATCGCGTCCTCCAGCCGAGCGCTTAAATGCGCTGACCGCGGCGCGGATATCTGGACGTGATCTGTCATAGAGCGTTTCCCAAGCCGCCACTGGCGGCTCTCCTCCCCCAGGAGAACGGCCATTAGATGCCAAGCTGGTGAATCGCAGCTTCGAGATCGGTAAAACGCGCGCGGGTTCTTCGCAAACTGCTCAACAAAGCGTTAATGTCGTTGCGGCGCATGCGAGGCGCCGGCAGTTACCCCGCGATCTATGCCGGATCGACCAGGATCACCCTGACGTCGTTGACGTTGGTGAGGGTCGGGCCGATCAGCAGGAGATCGCCGGTGGCCGAAAAGAACGCGGTCGCATCGTTGTTGGCGAGGTAGGCCGCGGGATCGAGGCCGAGCGACTTCATCTTCGCGAACGTCGCCTGATCGATCAAAGCGCCGGCCGGGTCAGTCGCGCTGCCGGCACCGCCGTCGGCGCCGTCGGTGTCTGCGGCCAATGCCACAATGCCGGACGTATCCTTCAGAAGATCCGCCAGCGCCAGCGCATATTCCTGGTTGGGACCGCCGCGGCCATTGCCACGCACGGTCACCGTGAGCTCGCCGCCCGACAGGATCGCGATGCGTTTGCCCTCGCTTTGTGCCTTCAGCGCCAGTCGCGCATGATCGGCCGCCACCTCGCGCGCCTCGCCTTCGAGATCCGCGCCGAGGCCAACAACCTCATAGCCTGCGTCCTTCGCGACCTTGATCGCCGCGTCCAGAGAAGCCTTCGGCTTTGCAATCATCTCGAATTGCGCGCGGGCAAAGGCGGGATCGCCGGGCTTGCAGCTCTCGTTCCTGACGTCGTCGAGCGCGCGCCTGACGGCATCGTCGACTGTGAGATTATACTTTGCGACCAGGGCGCGGGCGTCCGCCAGCGTGGAGGAATCGGGTACCGTCGGTCCCGATGCAATCGCGGACGGATCGTCGTGCGGTACGTCGGAGATCGCAAGCGTCACGATCTCGGCGGCGCGCTGCCCGGCGCGGGCCAGCCGGCCGCCCTTGATCCGCGACAGATGCTTGCGCACGACGTTCATCTCGCCGATCGGCGCGCCCGACCGCAGCAGCGCGCGGTTTACCTGCTGCTTCTGTGCGAACGAAACGCCATCTGCGGGTGCGATCCAGTTTGCCGAGCCGCCGCCGGACAACAGCACCAGCAAAAGATCGTCCGCAGTCGCCTCCGCGGCGAGACGCAGCGTCTCGTCGGCGGCTTTTAGCCCGGCTTCGTCGGGCACGGGATGGCCGGCTTCGACAACCCTGATCCGCCGCGTCGGCACGCCGTGGCCGTGGCGCGTGGTGGCAAGGCCGGTCAGCCGCGACGGGTCGAGCCCCAGCGTATCGAGGTAGTGCCGTTCGGCCGCCGCCGCCATCGCCGCCGCGCCCTTGCCTGCGGCGAGGCAGATCACCTTGCCCTTGGGCGCGGGAGGCAGATGTGCTGAGAGCACGACGTCGGGATGCGCGGCCGCGACGGCCGCATCAAAGATCGCACGCAAGAGGGGACGTCGGTCGGTCATGATCTGCAACGGGGGCTGCTAACGGGACGGGAGGTCTGGTTATCCATCCAATCGCTGCAAAAGAAAACCCCCGCGAGCGTGCCGCGAGGGCTCTTCCGGCCCGCAATGGACCGATTACAAATTGAGATGACTAGCCGCCGGCGTCACCGGACAGGATTTCACCGAAGCGTTCCCAGGTCTCGCCCTTGAACTTGATCAGTTGCACCGACGAGATCGGCGCAAAGTCGGTCGGTGACGTGTTGACCTTGATGCCCGGCAGCAGCCCGCCGAGTTCGAGGTCCTTGATACTGGCGGCCTGCTTCATGACGTTCTCGCGCGTGAGATTGTCGCCGCAGGCTTTCAGCACATGCACGAGACCCTGCGCCACGGTATAGCCAAACATCACCGAGGCGTCGGCGCGGTTGGCTTCCGGATAATACTTGTCCAGGAACTCGTTCCAGGCCTTCATGCCCGCATCATCCTTCCACTGCGCATCCGTCGGATCTTTCAGGTATTGCGAGGAGATGATGTCCTGAGCGTTCTCCATGCCGGCCGGCTTGATGACGCTGCCGATCGAGGCCGAGACATTGTTGAGGAAGTGCAGCGGCTTCCAGCCGATCTCGGCGTTCTTCTTGATCGCCTGCGCCGCGAATTTCGGCGTGGTGATGTTGATGAACACGTCGGCGCCGGAGGCCTTCAGCTTGACGATGTGGGAGTCGATGGTCGGCTCGGAGACTTCGTAGCTTTCCTCCAGCACGATCATCGAAGCGGCCTTGGCGCCGAGGCCGTCCTTGAAGCCCTTCAGGTAGTCCTTACCGTAGTCGTCGTTCTGATAGAGGATGCCGACCTTGGCGTTCTGCTTCTCCTTCAGAATGTATTTCGCATAGATCTGCGTTTCGCTCTGGTAGTTGGGCTGCCAGCCCATCGTCCACGGAAAATGCTTCGCATCATTCCACTTGGTGGCGCCGGTGGCGACGAACAGTTGCGGCACCTTCTTGCTGTTCAGGTACTTCTGGATCGCCGTGTTCGGCGGGGTGCCAAGCGGGTTGAAGACCAGAAGGACTTCATCGCTCTCGACCAGCTTGCGCGCCTGCTCCACGGTCTTCGGCGGGCTATAGGCGTCATCATAGCTGATGAAATTGATCTTTCGGCCGTTGATGCCGCCCTCGGCATTGATCTTTCTGAAGTAAGCTTCCTCGGTCTTGCCGATCACACCATAGGCGGAGGCCGGTCCGCTGTAGGGCATGATGTTGCCGATCTTAATTTCGCTGTCGCTCGCACCGGAATCGTATTTCTTCTGTGCGAGAACGCCGCTCGAACTTGCCGCGAGCAATCCAAACGCGGTCGAAACCACCGCAAGTTTTTTGATTGTGGACACTTCTGTCTCTCCCTTTTCATTTCTTAATGTAACTGTCGGGCTTCTTGACGAGGCTCTTCTGACAGCGTCGTGATTAGCATCTTGCCAAAGGCGTCACAATAAAAAGGCCCCTGCGGCAAAAGCCGCAGGGGCTGCATCTTAAGCAGAGCTCGCGAAAGCGGGGGTTAGCCGCCGACGTCACCGGAGAGGATTTCGCCGAAGCGCTCCCAGTTCTCGCCCTTGAACCTTATCAGTTGCAATTGCGAGAGCGGAGCAAAATCGGTCGCCGACGTGTTGACCTTGACCCCAGGCAGCAGGCCGTTGAGTTCGAGGTTCTTGATGCTGGCCGCCTGCTTCATGACGTTTGCGCGGGTCAGGTCGTCGCCGCAGGCCTTTAGCACGTGCACCAAGCCTTGAGAGACGATATAGGCGTACATCACCGATGCATCGGCCCGGTTGGCTTCCGGATAATACTTATCCAGGAACTCGTTCCATGCCTTCATCGCGGCATCGTTCTTCCATTGCGCGTCGGTTGGATCCTTGAAGTATTGCGACGAGATGATGTCCTGCCCGTTCTCGAAGCCGGCCGGCTTCATCACGCTGCCGATCGATGCCGAGACGTTGTTTAGGAAATGCAGCGGCTTCCAGCCGATCTCGACATTCTTCTTGATCGCCTGCGCCGCAAACTTCGGTGTGGTGATGTTGAAGAATACGTCGGCGCCTGACGACTTCAGCTTGACGATATGGGAGTCGATCGTCGGTTGGGAGACTTCGTAGCTCTCCTCCAGGACGATCATTGATGCGGCCTTGGCGCCAAGTCCGTCCTTGAAGCCTTTTAGATAGTCCTTACCGTAGTCGTCGTTCTGATAAAGAATACCGATCTTGGCGTTCGGATGGTTCTTCAGGATGTACTTGGCGTAGATCTGCGACTCGCTCTGGTAATTGGGCTGCCAGCCCATGGTCCACGGGAAGTCCTTCGGATCGTTCCACTTGGTGGCGCCGGTGGCGACGAACAGTTGCGGCACCTTCTTGGTGTTCAAGTACTTCTGGATCGCCGTGTTCGGGGGAGTGCCGAGCGAGTTGAAGACGAGCAGGACCTCATCGCTCTCGACCAGCTTGCGCACCTGCTCCACGGTTTTCGGCGGGCTGTAGGCGTCATCATAGCTGACGAAGTTGATCTTGCGGCCGTTGATGCCGCCCTCGGCGTTGATCTTCCTGAAATAGGCCTCTTCGGTTTTTCCGATCACGCCGTAAGCGGAAGCCGGTCCGCTATAGGGCATGATGTTGCCGATCTTGATTTCGGTGTCGGTGGCGCCGGTGTCGTATTTCTTTTGTGCAAATGCGCCGCTGCTGGTCGCGGCAAGCAATGCGAGGGCGGCCGCAAAGGCTCCCAGTCGCAAGTTGATGGCGGACATTTTTTGATCTCCCTGGGATCGATGACTGTGTCATTGTTTTTGATTGGAGCGCTTGGCGGCTCTTGGGCTTCATTGAATACCTTTCGGCTGCGTCCAGCAACAAAAAGCCCCCGCGACGGCGTCGCGGAGGGCGGTATTTAGTCGGATGATCCGGGAAACTACCGCCCGGCGGAATATTGGTTAACGGCCGAGTTCGCCGCTGATGATTGTGCCGAACAGATCCCGCGGCGTGAAGTTAGTTCTTCAATTTACCGAGCATCTGCTGCGCAACGATTGCGACCTGCCTTGCGCCATGCGGCACGAGGAAGATGACAATAAACAAGAGCACGCCGAACACCGCGCCGGAGAGGCCCTTGGATATGTGTTCGGCGATATTCGGCACGAAGATGATAAAGGCGGAGCCGACGATCGATCCCGGCAGCCAGCCGACGCCGCCGACGACCATGCCGAGGAACAGCGAGATCGCGAGCGTGATGGTGTAGCCGTCTGGCGCCACGAACTGCACCGCGATGGCGCCGAGACCACCGGCAACGCCGGTGATGCCGGCTGAGACGCCGAACGCCAGCGTCTTGTACAGCGCCACGTCGACGCCCATGGCGGAGGCCGCGATTTCGTTGTCCCGGATCGCCATGAAGGCGCGGCCGGAGCGCGACCGAAGCAGGTTGACCGAGGCGATATAGATCCCGATCGCGATCACGAGGGTGAAGTAGTACAGCCACCTGTCCTGCGATATCGGCAGGCCGAACGGTGCATCGGGCTTGGTTACGACCAGTCCCTGCACGCCGCCGGTCCAGTGTTCGAAGAAGCCGAGTTTAAGCAACTGCGGCATTGCTACCGCCAGCGCAAACGTCGCCAGCGCCAGATAGATGCCGCTCAGACGCAACGCCGGCTGACCGAACAAGAACCCGAAACCAAAGCAGATGATGCCGGCAATGGGTAATGTCAGGGCGTAGTTTACGCCCATATGCTCCATCAGGATGGCGGAGGTATAAGCTCCGACCGCGTAGAAGGCACTTTGGCCCAGTGAAAACTGGCCGCTGCCGCCGGTCAGGATGTTCAGCGCCAGAACCGCCAGCGCGTAGATCAGCAACATCGTCATCTGGAAGACGAAGAAATTCTTCAAGAACATCGGTGCGATGATCAGCAACCCCAGCACCACGAGCGAGGTGCCGTAGCCGAGCGTCATGGCTCTCTTCGGGACGGCCTCGACCGCCGGTGCTTCGTTTGCGACTTCCTCAACTGCGCTCATGATCAAACTCGCTTCACGATGGGCCGGCCAAACAGGCCCGCCGGTTTGAGAACCAACACGGTGATGATCAGCGCAAGCGCGATCGGCAGTTTCAACTCGTTACCGACGCCGGGAATGTATGTCCCGGCGAGATTCTCGAATACGCCGACCAGGAAGCCGCCGACAACCGCGCCGAGCGGACTGGTCAGGCCGCCGAGGACGGCCGCGGCAAACCCGTAGATCAGCACGCCGCCCATCATGTTCGGCTCCAGGAACACCACCGGCGCTATCAGGATGCCGGCGATCGCGCCGATCGCAGACGCCATGCCCCAGCCCAGCGCGATCATCCAGGAGGTGTTGATGCCGACGAGACGAGCCGATTCTGGCAACGAGGCGGCCGCGCGCATGGCAAGGCCGATCCGGGTGAACTGAAAGAACAGATAGAGCAGAACCAGCAGTCCCACCGTAACGCCGATCATGCCGGCCTGATGGGTCGAGATCAGCTGACTGCCAAGAAAAGGTGACGATCCGAACGGTGTCGGAAACTGCTTGATCGTGAAGTCCCAGGTCAGTCCGGCGACGCTGTTGACGATCGCAAACAATGCGATGAAACCGGCGACATTGGTCAGGACCGGCGCCTTGGCAAGCGGCTTGAACAACATGCGCTCGATGACGATGCCGCCTGCGAACGAAAACGCCAGCGTGAGAAGGAAGGCCCACCAGTATGGCACCCCCCATTGCATCAGCTGCCAGGCGATGAATGTCGAGAACATCGCCATTTCGCCTTGGGCGAAATTGAGATGGTCGATCGCCTGGTAGATCATGACGACGGCGAGCGCCATGCAGGCATAGATCGCACCTGTGGCAATGCCAGCCAGAACTTGGTTGATAAAAAGTTCCACGGCTGCGCTCCTCAATAACCGAGATAGGATTTACGGACGTCTTCGTTGTTCGCGATTTCGGCAGCGCTTCCCGACATCACGATACGTCCGGTTTCAATGACGTAGGCCTTGTCCGCGAGCTCCAGCGCGAGTTGCGCGTTCTGCTCCACCACCAGAATGGTGACCTTTTCCTCACGGTTGATCTTGCCGAGAATCTTGAACAGCTCGCGCACGATCAGGGGCGCCAGGCCGAACGACGGCTCGTCCAGCAGCATCAGCCGTGGACGCAGCATCAGCGCACGCGCGACCGCGAGCATCTGCTGCTCGCCACCGGAGAGTGTGCCTGCCTGCTGGGTGTGCCGTTCCTTCAGCACCGGGAAATGCTGGTACATGCGCTCGATGTCGGCGATCACTCCCTTCTTGTCGTTGCGGGTGATGGCGCCGAGCTGCAGATTTTCTTCCACCGTCATGGTGGTGAAGGTGCCGCGGCCCTGCGGCACATGGGCGATGCCGAGGCGAACGACGTTTTCGGTCGATTGGCCGGAGAGCGGCTTGCCCTCGAACTCGATCGCTCCGGTCGAGCGCACCATGTTGCAGATCGCGCGCAAGGTGGTGGTCTTGCCGGCGCCGTTGGCGCCTAACAGGGTGGTCAGCGAGCCCTCGTTGAGGGCGAAGGAGAGGCCGTGAAGTGCCTGGACCTGGCCATAATAGGCGCGGAGGTCCTTGACGTTGAGCATCGCGGTCATTGGTCCTTGCTCCCCAGATAGGCTTTGATGACATCCGGGTCGGCCTGGACCTGGGCCGGCGTTCCCTCGGCGAGCTTGCGGCCGAAGTTGAGTGCGACGACGTGGTCGGCGATCGACATCACCAGACCCATGTGGTGTTCGACCAGCAGCACGGTCATGTGGCGCTCGTCGCGGATGCGCTTGATCAGGTCGCCAAGCACGTGGACTTCTTCGTGATTGAGACCGCCGGCGGGTTCGTCGAGCAGCAGAATCTTGGGATCCGCGGCCAGTGCGCGCGCCAGTTCGACCCGTTTTTGGGTGCCGAACGGCAGGCCTGACACGATGGTGTGGGCGACGTCATCAAGGCCGAGATAGGTGACGATCTCGTGGACGTGCTTGTTGAGTTCGGCCTCGCCACGGCGCACCCAGCCCAGTCGCAAGGAGTCGCTGATGATGTCGCTGTTGGAACGGGAATGGGTGCCGACGCGAACGTTGTCGAGCACCGAGAGATTGGGAAACAGCGCGACGTTCTGGAAAGTGCGCCCGATGCCGATCTCGGCGATCCGGTGTGGCGGCCGCGTCAAGATGCTGACGCCCTCCATCAGGATGTCGCCGGAAGACGGCTGGTAGAGTCTGGAGAGGCAATTGAACAGCGTCGTCTTGCCGGCGCCGTTTGGTCCGATCAGCCCGAGGATGTTTCCCTTGTGCATGTCAAAGGACACACCGTTGAGCGCGATGATGCCGCCGAACACGACGCTGACGTCGCGAACCGCGAGCAGGGGAGCATTTCCCCGCGCGAGCTGTGCCTGCGTCATCGCGTCCCGCCCGCCCTGATCACGGAGCGGGAATGACCGCGCAAATGTCTTTGCCGGTCATGGTGAAGGCTATCTGATCCCCTCGGCCAAACGTGCAACTCTTCCTCCTGCTTTCAACTTCTTGTTCTCTGATTTTTTTGATTGTGGTGCTGCGCCGCCCAGCGCTGCTTCGATGTTCCTTACCATCGTGACAAGGCGAGGTCCAATGTCGTTGATCAAACGATCTTCCGTAAAACGGAAAGCAGGCGCGCCGCAATTGAAGGCATACGGTCCGGTTCCGTCGCCGAGCTTCAGCGGCACACCTACGGCGTGCACATCGTCCTGCCATTCGCCGGCAGAGATAGTGAATCCGTGACGCGCAAGCATTTCGCCCGCGCGCTCGATGCCATCGCGCATTTTGGGCCAGCGATTGCCGTAGTGGTCGCGTAGTTCGCGCAATAGTGAGGCACGTTCGTCGTCGGGCAGGGCCCAGAGATAGGCCCGTCCCATCGCGGTGGTCGCGATCGGTACGCGTGAGCCGACGTCAAGCTGCACACCGAGCAGCCCGGTGCGGCTCTGCCCGAAATAGATCATGCTGTGACGGTCGCGTCCGCCGACCGCGACGGCGCCGCCAGTCTCGCGCATCAGCGCTTCGCGATAAGGCTCGGACAAATGCCGAACGCCGAGATTGGCAAGGGCGGCATACCCAAGCGCCATGGCTGATGGCGCGAGCTGATACTTTTCGAAGCGCGGAACGGGTGTAAGATAACCGAGTTTGGTCAGAGTGTAAGTCAGCCGGGAAATGGTTGGCTTCGGCAGTTTGGTACGGGCGGCGAGTTCTTGATTGCCGAGAAGCCCGTCATTGGGTTGGAATGCGCGCAACACATCGAGTCCGCGGGAGAGTGCGACGACGAAGCTGCGATCAGTCGCCACTTTCTTCCCTGGACGCTTCATTACCCGCTACTGCTGCTGATGATCTCGTTGACAAGGGACGTGCTTCAAAATAACCCTCCCTGTCAAGGTGTGGAATTAAATTTCGCAGTGCGAAATTGGTGAAATAGCCGAAATAGCCGTAGCTACTCAACGCAAGTTGAGCGGCATCCAAGAGCAAACGATCCAGGGAGACTCCCGTGAGCGAAGTGGTAAAACTCGAGCGTCATGACGTCATCGCCATCGTCACGGTCAACAGTCCTCCCGTCAATGCGCTGAGTGCCGCGGTACGCGGCGGCATCTTCGAATGCATGAAGAGCGCGATCGCGGATTCGGAAGTGAAGGCGATCGTGCTGACCTGCGCCGGCCGCACCTTCATCGCCGGCGCCGACATCACCGAGTTCGGCAAGCCGCCGAAGCCGCCGGGCCTCGCCGAGGTGCTTGACCTCATGGAGAAGTCGCCGAAGCCGATCATTGCTGCCATTCACGGCACGGCGCTCGGCGGCGGCCTCGAAGTCGCGCTGGCATGCCACTATCGCGTCGCCACCAAGGACGCTCGCCTCGGCCTGCCCGAGGTGAAGCTCGGCCTGTTGCCGGGCGCCGGCGGCACCCAGCGGCTGCCGCGCGCCGTCGGCCCCGAACTGGCGGTCAAGATGATCGTCAGCGGCGATCCGATCAACGCGGCCGACGCGCTCAAGAACGGCCTGATCGAGGAGATCGTCGACGGCCCCGCTTCGGGTGGCGAATCCTTTGCGCTGAAGGTGCTGGCGGAGAAGCGCCCGCTGCGCAAACTGCGCGACGATGACTCAAAGCTCGCTGCTGCCAAGGCCGACATCTCGATCTTTACCAATGCAGTTGCCGCATTGACCAAGAAGGCGCGCGGGCTGGAAGCGCCGTTCGCCGCGGCCGATGCGGTGCGTGCCGCCATCGAACTGCCGTTCGACGAAGGGTTGAAGAAGGAGCGTGAAGGTTTCCTCAAGCTGGTCTCCAGCGACCAGTCCAAGGCCCAGCGTTACGCCTTCTTCGCCGAGCGCGAAGCCGCCAAGATCGCCGGCGTACCTGATGGCACCAAGCCGCGCCCGGTTGAGCGCGTTGCCATCATCGGCGCCGGCACCATGGGCGGCGGCATCGCGATGTCCTTTGCCAATGCCGGTATCCCGGTGACGCTGATTGAGACCGGTGAAGAGCAGCTCAAGCGCGGCATGGGCGTGATGCAGAAGAATTACGAGGCGACCGCGGCGCGCGGTGGCATCCCGGCGGATGCGCCGGCCAAGCGCATGGGCCTGATCGACGGCAAGGTCGGTCTCGAGCACGTCAAGGACGCTGACCTTGTGATCGAAGCTGTCTTCGAGACCATGGCGGTCAAGAAGGAGGTATTCGAGGCGCTCGACAAATACGCCAAGCCCGGCACGGTGCTGGCTTCCAACACCTCGTATCTCAACATCGACGAGATCGCGAAGGTGACAAAGCGTCCGCAGGACGTGCTCGGCATGCATTTCTTCTCGCCCGCCAACGTGATGAAGCTGTGCGAGATCGTGCGCGCCGACAAGACCGCGCCGGATGCCTTGACCACCGCCGTGTCGATTGCGCGCAAGATCGCAAAGGTGCCGGCCGTGGTCGGCGTCTGCGACGGCTTTGTCGGCAACCGCATGCTGGCCCAGCGCGGCAAGCAGTCGGAGAAGCTCTTGTTCGAAGGCGCGTTGCCGCAGCAGGTCGACGCCGTGGTGACGAAGTTCGGCATGCCGATGGGCCCGTTCGCGATGAGCGATCTCGCCGGCCTCGATATCGGCTGGCGTTCGCGAAAAGACCGCGGCATCAAGTCGGAAATCGCCGACGCGCTCTGCGAGGCGGGTCGCTTCGGCCAGAAGACCGGCAAGGGCTATTACAAGTATGAAGGCGGCTCGCGCGCGCCGCTGCCCGATCCCGAAGTCGAGAAGCTGATCGACGAGACGCTGCAGCGGTTGGGCCGCAAGAAGCGCGTCGTCAGCGACGACGAGATCCTCGAGCGCATGATGTACCCGATGATCAACGAGGGTGCGCGCATCCTGGAGGAAAGCATCGCCGCGCGGCCCAGCGACATCGACGTGATCTGGCTTTATGGCTATGGCTGGCCGATCTATCGCGGCGGCCCGATGTTCTATGCCGATCAGGTCGGGCTGAAGCATATTGCCGACCGGCTGTCGTACTATGCCAAGGAGACCAACGATCCCTCGCTCGAGCCGGCACCGCTGCTCAAGCGCCTCGCCGCCGAAGGCAAGACCTTTGCGTCGCTGGCCGCGCAGTCGAAGGCGGCTTGATGGGAATCCTCGGCACGGCCTCTCCGTTCCCTCCCCCCTTGCGGGGGAGGGTTGGGGAGGGGGGTAGCCGCATCGGGACTGCCCGTGTGGACCCCCTTCCCCAGCCCTTCCCCGCAAGGGGGAAGGGAGCCTATCCGCTCGTGCCTGCCTCACTCGTTGCGAGGCATCCATGACCCATCCCGGCGAGCAGTTCTATCCGCAAGGCGTCCGCTGGGACGATCAGATCGCGCGCGGTACGCTGCCGGATCTATTGTCGACAGCCGCCGCCGAGTTCGCCTCGCGGCCGGCCATCGAATTCCGCGACCGGCCGATCAGCTACAGCGAGCTCGAAGCGTTGGTGGAGACCGCCGCGAGCGCCTTCCTCCGCGCGGGCTACGGCAAGAACAGTTCGGTCGCGCTGTTCCTCGGCAATTCGCCCGATCACCCGATCAATTTCTTCGGTGCGCTGAAGGCCGGTGCCCGGGTCGTGCATCTGTCGCCGCTCGACGGCGAGATCGCGCTGTCGCACAAGCTTTCGGACTCCGGCGCGCGCATCGTTGTCACCGGTAATCTCTCAGCGTTGCTTCCGACAGCGCTTAAGTTTCTCGACAAAGGACTGATCGACAAGTTGATCGTCTGCGAGGACGACGATTGGGGCAAGGTCGGCTCGCCGCAAACGCCGCTGCCGGATAACTCCGCGATCATCACCCACAAGCAGTTCATCGAGGGCGTGACTAGGCCGGACGCCTGGCCGGCAATCGACATCGACGACGTCGCGTTGCTGCAATACACCAGCGGAACCACCGGGTTGCCGAAAGGCGCCATGCTCTCCCACGGCAATTTCACGGCCGCCGTGTCGATCTACGATATCTGGGGAAGACCCGCCCGGCTGGAGCGCAACATGATCGAGCGCGTCATTTGCGTGCTGCCGTTGTTTCATATCTTCGCGCTGACCGTGGTGCTGCTTTCCTCGCTGCGACGCGGCAACCTGGTCTCGCTGCACCAGCGTTTCGACGTGGAGGCCGTGATGCGCGACATCGAGGTCAAGCGCGCCACCGTTTTTCCCGGCGTGCCGACGATGTGGATCGCCATTGCCGCGTTGCCCGATCTCGACAAGCGCGATTTCTCCTCGTTGCGTAGCGCCGGCTCGGGCGGAGCGTCGTTGCCGATGGAAGTCGCTAGGATTTTTGAGCGAAAGGTCGGCATGAAGCTGCGGAGCGGCTGGGGCATGACCGAGACGTCACCGGCCGGCACGGCCTATCCGGAAAATGGACCGGAGAAGCCTGGTTCGGTCGGGGTGATGCTGCCGGGCATCGAGATCGACATCGTATCGCTGACCGATCCGACAAAGGTGCTGCCGGTCGGCGAGTCGGGCGAACTGCGCATCAGGGGGCCGAACGTCACCAAGGGTTACTGGAACAAGCCGAAGGAGACCGCGGAGTCCTTTGTCGGTGACCGTTTCCTGACCGGCGACGTCGGCTATATGGATGCCGACGGCTATTTCTACCTGGTCGACCGCAAGAAGGACATGATCATCTCGGGCGGCTTCAACGTCTATCCGCAGATGATCGAGCAGGCGATCTATACGCATCCGTCGGTGCAGGAAGTCATCGTGATCGGCATCCCCGACGACTACCGCGGCGAGTCGGCCAAAGCCTTCATCACGCTGCGCGCCGGCGCTCAGCCGTTCACCATCGATGATCTGCGCAGCTTCCTCGCGGGCAAGCTAGGCAAGCACGAACTGCCGACCGCCGTCGAGTTCGTCGCGGAACTGCCGCGCACGCCGGTCGGCAAGCTGTCGCGCCACGAATTGCGCAAGCAGCAGAAGTCATCGCTAGCTGCCAACAGTAACAGCATCGTTTAGCCGGAATGTAATTCGCTCACAGGAGGATCCGATGGATCTCGCTTTCAGCAAGGAAGAAATCGCGTTTCGTGAAGAAGTCAGAGCCTTCTTCAGGGACAACGTACCGCCGGAAACGCGGCGCAAGATGGTCGAGGGCCGTCATCTCTCCAAGGACGAGATGGTCGCCTGGTGGCGCATCCTGAACAAGAAGGGCTGGGGCGTCTCGCACTGGCCGAAGGAATATGGCGGCACCGGCTGGAGCTCGGTGCAGCAGTACATTTTCAACGAAGAGCTGCAGATGCATCCGGCGCCGGCGCCGCTCGCCTTCGGCGTCAGCATGGTCGGCCCCGTCATCTACACCTTCGGCAACGAGCAGCAGAAGAAGCAGTACCTACCGCGCATCGCCAATGTCGACGACTGGTGGTGCCAGGGTTTTTCGGAGCCGGGCTCGGGATCTGACCTCGCCTCGCTGAAGACCAAGGCCGAGCGCAAGGGCGACAAGTACATCATCAACGGCCAGAAGACCTGGACCACCCTGGCCCAGCACGCCGACATGATCTTCTGCCTGTGCCGCACCGACACGTCAGCGAAGAAGCAGATGGGCATCTCCTTCATCGTGTTCAGCATGAAGTCGAAGGGCGTCACCGTGCGTCCGATCGAGACCATCGACGGCGGCCACGAGGTCAACGAAGTGTTCTTCGACGACGTCGAGGTGCCGGTCGAGAACCTGATCGGCGAGGAGAACAAGGGCTGGGATTACGCAAAATTCCTGCTCGGCAACGAGCGCACCGGCATCGCCCGCGTCGGCGTCTCCAAGGAGCGGCTGCGCCGCATCAAGGAGCTCGCCTCCAAGGTCGAATCGAACGGCAAACCCGTCATCGAGGACCAGGCTTTCCGCGAGAAGCTCGCGGCCTGCGAGATCGAGCTGAAGGCGCTCGAACTGACGCAGCTCCGCGTCGTCGCGGACGAAGGCAAACACGGCAAGGGCAAGCCCAACCCGGCGTCTTCGGTCCTGAAGATCAAGGGTTCGGAAATCCAGCAGACCACCACCGAACTTCTGATGGAAGTGATCGGCCCGTTCGCAGCTCCCTACGACGAGCACGGCGACGAGGCCTCCAACGAAACCATGGACTGGACCGCCCAGATCGCGCCGAGCTATTTCAACAACCGCAAGGTCTCGATCTACGGCGGCTCCAACGAGATCCAGCGCAACATCATCACCAAGGCGGTGCTGGGGCTGTAGGCAAGATAGCGCCACAACAACGCACGTCGTCCCCGCGAAAGCGGGGACCCAGTACGCCGCGGCGGTCGTGATTCACGAAGAACGCCGGTGAATACTGGATCCCCGCATTCGCGGGGATGACGACTGGGGGTGGGGCGCGGATGCCCGCGCATGACGACGAATTTGGTTAGCCGGAGAAAGTAAAGAACATGGATTTTGATTTGTCCGAGGAGCAGCGGCTTCTCAAGGAAAGCATCGACGGTCTGTTGACCGATTCCTACGATTTCGATGCGCGCAAGAAGTACCAGAAAGAGAAGGGCGGCTGGAGCAAGGCCGTCTGGGGCAAGCTCGCCGAGCAGGGCCTGCTGGGCCTGCCGTTCGCGGAAGCCGATGGCGGCTTCGGCGCCGGGGCGGTCGAGACCATGATCGTGATGGAAGCGCTCGGCAGGGCGCTGGTGCTGGAGCCGTATCTGGCCACCGTGGTGGTCGGCGGCGGCTTCCTGCGCCATGGCGGCTCGGCCGAGCAGAAAGCCGCGCACATCCCCGGCATCATCGACGGCAGCAAAACCTTTGCTTTCGCGCAGCTCGAGAAGAACTCGCGCTACGATCTCGCCGACGTCTCTACCACGGCCAAGAAGAAGGGCGCGGGATGGGTCATCGACGGCGAAAAATTCGTCGTGCTCAACGGCGAGAATGCCGACACCCTGATCGTGACCGCGCGCACCAAGGGCAGCCGGCACGACAAGACGGGCATCGGTGTGTTCCTCGTGCCGGCGAATGCCAAGGGTGTCACCCGCAAGGGCTATCCGACCCAGGACGGGCTGCATGCCGCCGACATCACCTTCACCGGCGTCGAGGTTGGCAGCGACGCCGCGATCAGCGATCCCGAGAACAGCCTGCCGCTGATCGAGCGCGTGGTGGACGAAGCCCGCACCGCGATGTGCGCGGAAGCCGTCGGCGCGATGGATGAATCGCTGAAGACGACCGTCGAATATCTCAAGACGCGAAAGCAGTTCGGCGTTCCGATCGGCAGCTTTCAGACTTTGCAGCATCGCGCTGCCGACATGTTCGTCGCCCTCGAACAGGCCCGCAGCATGTCGATGTTCGCGACCATGGCGGCCGATTTCGAAGACGCCAAGGAGCGCGCGACCGCGGTTGCCGCTGCCAAGGTGCAGATCGGGAAATCTGGAAAGTTCATCGGCCAGCAGTCGATCCAACTCCACGGCGGCATCGGCATGACCCAGGAAGCCAAAATCGGCCACTACTTCAAGCGCCTGACCATGATCGAGAATACGTTTGGCGACACCGACTACCACCTCCGCCGTGTCGCGGAAGGTGGGCTGGTGTAACACCCTCCGTCATTCCGGGGCGCGCGTTAGCGCGAACCCGGAATCTCGCGCCGACAACTTCTGGATTCCGGGTCCACGCGCTTTCGCGCGTGTCCCGGAATGACGAACTAAAAGCGGTCATGCGGAGCCAACAACAATGAAAAACACCCCGTTCGATCTCACCGGAAAAGTCGCCGTCATCACCGGCTCCAGCCGCGGCATCGGCCGCTCCTCCGCAGAACTGCTGGCAAAGCTCGGGGCCAAGGTCGTGATCTCCAGCCGCAAGGCGGACGCCTGCCAGGAAGTGGCCGAAGGCATCAAAAAGGCGGGCGGCGACGCCCATGTCATCCCCTGCAACATCTCGCGCCGCGAGGAAGTCGAGGCGCTGATATCGGGCACGACAAAGCATTACGGCAAGGTCGATATCCTCGTCTGCAACGCCGCGGTGAACCCCTATTACGGCCCGCTGCTCGATATCAAGGACGAGGCCTTCGACAAGATCATGGGCAGTAACGTCAAGAGCAACATCTGGCTCTGCGCGCTGGCGATCCCGCAGATGGCGGAGCGCGGCAACGGCTCGGTGGTGATCATCTCGTCCATCGGCGGCATGCGCGGCTCCACGGTGATCGGCGCCTACGGCATTTCGAAAGCGGCGGATTTCGCACTCTGCCGGAGCCTTGCCGGCGAATGGGGGCCCAAGGGCGTCCGCGTCAATTGCGTCGCGCCGGGCCTCGTGAAAACCGATTTCGCCCGCGCACTCTGGGAAGACGCCGAAAACCTCAAACGCCGCACCGCCACCACGCCGCTGCGCCGGATCGGCGAGCCCGATGAAATCGCCGGCGCCGTGGCCTACCTCGCCTCCGATGCCTCCACCTTCATGACCGGCCAGACCATCGTGGTCGACGGCGGTGTAACGACAGCAGCGCCGTGATCCTTCCTTATCCTCCCCTGGAGGGGGAGGATCGGTTCGCATGAAATGCGAACCGAGGTGGGGTGATCTCTCCACTCGGGCACTGATCAAGGGGACAGACCGTCACCCCGCCCCGTCACGCATCTTGCGATGCGTGCCGACCCTCCCCCTCGAGGGGAGGGTGAGCGCGCTGCCCGCTCTCCGCCCAACTTGACCTTCGCCTCCCAATCGGATTGCCTCTCCGCAACCAACAATCCTTCGGGGAAGCAACGTCATGTCCTTTGTGCTGGCCATCGATCAGGGCACCACGTCCTCGCGCGCCATGGTGTTCCGCAGCGATATTTCCATCGCCGCCACGGCGCAGCAGGAATTCCCGCAGCATTTTCCCGCGTCGGGCTGGGTCGAGCACGAGCCGGAGGACATCTGGACTTCGACGTTACAGGTCTGCCGCGAGGCGCTGGAAAAGGCCGGCCTGAGAGCCAAAGACATCGCCGCGATCGGCATTACCAACCAGCGCGAGACCACGGTGGTGTGGGACCGCGCCACCGGGCAGGCGGTGCACCGCGCCATCGTCTGGCAGGACCGCCGCACCGCCGACATCTGCGCCAGGTTGAAGAGCGAAGGCAACGAGCCCGCGATTTCGGCCAAGACGGGCCTGATCATCGATCCCTATTTTTCGGGGACAAAAGTTGCCTGGATCCTCGATCACGTCCCGGGCGCGCGCGAACGCGCCGGCCGCGGTGAACTGATGTTCGGCACCGTCGATTGCTATCTGCTGTGGCGGCTGACCGGCGGCAAGGTGCACGTCACCGACGCCACCAACGCCTCGCGCACGCTGCTGTTCAACATCCACACCGGCGACTGGGACGACGAACTCCTGAAAATCCTGCGCGTGCCGCGCTCGATGCTGCCCGAGGTCAAGGATTCCTCCGCCAAATTCGGCGAAACCGTGCCCGACCTGTTCGGCGGCCCGATCGCAATATCCGGCATTGCCGGCGACCAGCAGGCCGCAACCATCGGCCAGGCCTGTTTCACGCCCGGCATGATCAAGTCGACCTACGGCACCGGCTGCTTTGCGCTGCTCAACACCGGCACCACGCCGGTGGCCTCCAAGAACAAGCTGCTCACCACCATCGCTTATCAATTGAACGGCAAACGCACCTATGCCCTCGAAGGCTCGATCTTCGTCGCGGGCTCGGCGGTGCAATGGCTGCGCGACGGCCTCGGCATTATCAAGCAGGCCTCCGAAACCGGCCCGCTCGCCGACAAGTCCGATTCCATGCAAAGCGTCTATCTGGTGCCGGCCTTTGTCGGCCTCGGCGCGCCGTACTGGAATCCGCGCGTACGTGGCGCGCTGTTCGGCCTGACCCGCAACACCGGTCCGGCCGAACTCGCGCATGCCGCCCTCGAAAGCGTCTGCTACCAGACCTTCGACCTATGGGCCGCCATGCGCGCCGACTGGCCGGACGCGACCGCCGCCAACATCGTGCTCCGCGTCGACGGCGGCATGACGGCGTCCGACTGGACCATGCAGCGGCTCGCAGACTTGCTGGATGCACCAGTCGACCGGCCGAAGATCCAGGAGACCACAGCGTTAGGCGCTGCGTATCTCGCCGGGTTGAACGCCGGCGTCTATCCTGAGCCCGCAAAGTTCGCCGACAACTGGCGGCTCGAACACCGCTTCAAGCCGGCGATGAGTGCGGCGACGCGCGAGCGGAAGCTGGCGGGTTGGGCGAGGGCGGTGAAGGGCGTGCTGGCAAGCGATGAAGGGGAGTGACGTCAGTTGACAGTGCCTGACGGCTATTCGGACATCCCCGCCGGCAAGATCGCCGCTATCGTCACGCATCTGGAGATGACTGAACGGCCCGCGCCGCGTTCTGATCCGCCCAGAGCCTGGTCGCTGCGCCGGGTGGAGATCCCGCCGCTCGATTGGTTTCGCGATCTCTATCGTCGCGTCGGCGAGGAATGGCTGTGGTTCTCGCGAAACCAGTTGCCCGATGCCGAACTCGCGGCACGGCTCCATTCGCCGCAGCTCGAAGTCTACGCGATGGTCGACGACGGCCGCGATGAGGGCTTGCTGGAGCTGAATTTTCGCGAGCCCCGCCAATGCGAGATCGGCATGTTCGGCGTCACCGCAAAACTGGTCGGCACCGGCGCCGGCCGCTGGCTGATGAATCGCGCGCTGGAGCTCGCATGGTCGCGGCCGATCAGCCGCGTCTGGCTGCACACCTGCACCTTCGACCACCCCGCCGCGCTCGCCTTCTATCAGCGTTCGGGGTTTCGTGCGTTCCGACGGCAGATCGAGGTCGTCGACGATCCCCGCCTTGACGGCACCGCGCCGCGCGATGTGGCGGCGCATGTGCCGGTGATTGAATAGTGGGGAGGAGCTATGCCGGGCTTTTCGCTTGATTTACCGGCGGACTTCGCGGACTACGAATGGGAAGTCGAGACCAAAGGCTGGTTTTCCGAGGCACGGATCATTGTTTCAGGGAAGCGATATCGCTTGAACTTCTACGACCCCGTGCGCCTCGGCCAGGAGATAGAAAGCGAGCTTCAGCGTGGCGGCGCGTTTTTTGAGCCTAACTTGGTGATTGTTCAATCCGTAACAAGAGCAAATATGGAGCAAGCTGCGGTCCTGTTGGCGCAGTCAAGTCGGATAGCCGGCCTTATAGAGGAATAGCGTAACGTAATGTCTGAGGAGCCCGAATTGCGCCAGGTGTTTCCGTGACCTCAAAACATTTCCTGCTTCACTCTTGCCAGCGAGAACCCGCGTCGGTCCGTGTTGAAGCAGGTCACGCCGGCCTGCTCCGACTTGCACGTAAATCCCCCGCGCTGCCAGACCTCGTCGTACGCCAGCACCGGCAGTGATTTGTCCATCACGGTGTCACCATGGCAGATGCGGGCGGCCGGGCCTTTGGCGTTCATCTCGAAGGCGCTGCCATAGTCGAGTTCGCAATCGGCGGGGGGACGCGGCTTGGTGTCCATCACGCTGATGTCGCAGCGGAGCACGTTTTGCTTGTCGTAGTTGAAATACTGGCAGGCGATGTTTTTGGAGGGCGACTGGAAGCCGGTGGGGGCAGTTTGGGCGTGCGATGTGGCGGCAAATGTCAGCACGGACAGCGCGGAAAGCATAGGTAAGGTGCGCATCATCATGCGACTCGTTGGTTGCAATGTGAAGCAGCGTACTTAGGATGGCGAGGAGCGCAACCCCGACCCTGCATGTCATGCCCGGACTTGGTCCGGGCATCCATCCCTCTTCAAGAGAGTCTTTTGAAGAGGGATGTTGCGGGGTCGAGCCCGGCAATGACGAACCTGAGTGTGAGACATCATGATCCTGATCGGCCAATTCGACTCCCCCTTCGTCCGCCGCGTCGCCATCGCGATGCGGCTCTATGGCATCGCCTTCGAGCATAAGCCGTGGTCGACCTTCGGCGATGCCGACAAGATCGCGGCCCATAATCCGCTGCGCCGGGTGCCGACGCTGGTGCTGGATAGTGGGGAAGCGCTGATCGAGAGCGCGATGATCCTGGATTATCTCGACGATCGCGTCGGCCCCGAGAAGGCGATGATCGCGCGCGGCGGCGAGGCGCGCTGGCGGCATCTGCGGATTTGCGCGCTGGCGATGGGGCTCGGCGACAAGGGCGTTAGCCTGCTGTACGAGCGCGTGCTGCGCAAGGAACAGCTCGATCTCTGGGTGGAGCGCTGCAAGTCGCAGATCGCGGGCGTGCTGGAGGTGCTGGAGAAAGAGCGCGCCTCGGTCAAAACGCCGTATTGGTTCGGCGAGCGCGCCGGGCACGCCGATATCGCGGTCGCCTGCGTGCTGCGCTTCGTCGGCGAGGCGCATCCGGAGCTGTTCGACGCCAGCTATCGGGCGCTGAAAGCGCATTCCGTCACTTGCGAGGCGCTGCCGCCGTTTAAGGAAATCGTGCAGCCGCTGGCCCCGCCGAGCGGCGATTGAGCTGGACGGGGCCGCGCCTAGCCGCGGCCGCGGAGCCAGCCCAATCCTACTTTGCATGGGGTTGTTTTCGCGATTTTTTCAGCAGACGCTGGTCCCGCCGAAGGAGTGAGGGGCTTTGGTAGGGTGGGCAAAGCGCAGCGTGCCCACCATCCAGGATGGTCTGCCGATAAATGGTGGGCACGGCGCAAGCGCGCCTTTGCCCACCCTACTTCAGCCGCATCGCCTCCGGTGTGTCCGGCTGCGCCAGCGGATGCGCTTTTTCAAATTCCGGCAGCGCCATTGCGGTCTCGAAAATGCGCTTCACGGTCGGATAGGTCGTCAGGTTGACCTGCTGGTTCAGCGCGGCGGTGACATGGCCGACCATGCAGATGTCGGCGATTGTCGGCGCATCGCCATGGCAGAATTTTCCGGTGTCCTTGTTATCAGCAAGGTGCCCCTCCAGCGCTGCCAGCGTCTCGGCGATCCAGTGTCGCCGCCATGCCGCCTGCTGCGTGTCGCGCAGATTCAGCTCGTGGTCGAGATAGCGCCGCATCCGCGGCGTCAGCAACGGGTGGCCCTCGCAGGCAACCATCAGCGCCAGCGCGCGGACGCGGGCGCGGCCGGCGAGGTCGGTGGGCAGCAGCGGCGGGGAGGGATATTTCTCTTCGAGATATTCGAGGATGGCGAGCGACTGGAACAGGGTGGTGCCGTCGTCCGCGACCAGCGCCGGCAGCGCCATCTGCGGGTTGATCCGGCGATACTCGGGATCGCGATGAGCATTGGCGTCGAGGTCGACGAAGATCACTTCGACCGGAACATTTTTCAGATTGAGCGCGATGCGAACGCGAAAGCTCGCCAGCGATCGCCAGAAGGAGAAGAATTTCATGGGGCCTCCGTCTCTCTTCCCCTCTCCCCTTGTGGGAGAGGGTGGATCAATCGTGCGAAGCACGATTGAGACGGGTGAGGGGTTCTCTCCGCGGATAGAACCCCTCATCCGGCGCTTCGCGCCACCTTCTCCCACAAGGGGAGAAGGGAAGAAAGCGAGTTATCCAGCTCCCACGGCCTTCTTCCGCCAGGCGAGGTGCACGGCGCAGGTGCAGCCGGGCGGATGCGAGGTTAAATCCTTCGAGTCGACGTCGTTGGCGGGGACGATCTCCGCCGCTGGCGCCTTCGTCGCGGGCTGTTCCTGCGAAGGGATGTAATTCAACACCGGGGCCAGCCAGCGCTCGGTCTCGGCGACGCTCATGCCCTTGCGCGCGGCATAGTCCTCGACCTGGTCTCGCTCGATCTTGCCGACGCCGAAATAGAAGCTTTCGGGATGCGAGAAATAAAGCCCCGATACCGACGAGCCCGGCCACATCGCAAAGCTCTCGGTCAGCTTCACGCCGGCAGTCTTTTCCGCATCGAGCAGGCGGAACAGCGTCGCCTTCTCGGTGTGGTCGGGCTGCGCGGGATAGCCGGGCGCCGGGCGAATGCCGGCATACTGCTCGAGGATCAACTGGTCGGAACTCAGCGCCTCGTCCGGCGCATAACCCCAGAACTCCTTGCGGACGCGCTGATGCATCCGCTCGGCGAAGGCTTCCGCGAGGCGATCGGCCAGCGCCTTGCACAGGATCGAGGAGTAATCGTCATTGGCGTTCTTGAAGCGGTCGGCGACCGCGTCCTCGCCGATTCCTGCCGTGACGACAAAGCCGCCGATATAGTCTGATACGCCCGACGACGCAGGCGCGATGAAATCCGACAATGCGGCGTTGAAGCGGCCTTCGCGCTTCTCCAACTGCTGGCGCAGCGTATGGAACGTCGCGATCCTCTGCTTGCGGCTGTCGTCGGCATAAACCGCGATATCGTCGCCCTCGGTATTGGCCGGCCAGAAGCCTATGGTCGCGCGCGCGGCGAACCATTTCTCCTTGATGATGCGATCGAGCATCTTGCGCGCGTCGTCATAGAGCGAGCGTGCGACCTCGCCGATCTTGGGATCGTCGAGAATGGCCGGGAAACGCCCGGTCAATTCCCAGGTCTGGAAGAACGGCGTCCAGTCGATGTATTCGGCAAGCTCGGCCAGATCATAGGCGTCAAAAGTCTTGAGCCCCAGGAACGACGGCTTCTTCGGCGGCGATTTGGCAAAATCGGCCTTGACCGCATTGGCGCGGGCATCCGCAAGCTTCAGCCGCTTCTTGTCGGCCTGCGCGCGCAGATGTGCCGCGGAAATCTTGGCGTATTCGGCGCGGATGTCGGCGGCATAGGCCTCGCGCTTGTCCGGCGAGAGCAGCGACGACGCTACGCCCACCGCGCGGCTGGCGTCGTTGACGTGCACCACCGGACCGCCCTTATAGTTCGGATCGATCTTCACGGCGGTATGGACGCGGCTCGTCGTCGCACCGCCGATCAACAGCGGCATCTTCATGCCCTGCCGTTCCATCTCGCCGGCCAGAAAGCTCATTTCGTCGAGCGAGGGCGTGATCAGGCCCGATAGCCCGATGATGTCGGCGCCTTCCGCTTTCGCCGTCTCGATGATCTTGGTCGCGGGCACCATGACGCCGAGGTCGATCACCTCGAAATTGTTACATTGCAGCACGATGCCGACGATGTTCTTGCCGATGTCGTGGACGTCTCCCTTGACAGTCGCCAGCACGATCTTGCCGGCAGCGTTGCGGCCGTCGCCGGTGACGCCATTGGCGAGGTTGCGCGCCTTCTCCTCTTCCATGAACGGCATCAGATAGGCGACCGCCTGCTTCATCACGCGTGCCGATTTCACCACCTGCGGCAGGAACATTTTGCCGTCGCCGAAGAGGTCGCCGACGATGTTCATACCGGCCATCAGCGGTCCTTCGATCACATTCAGCGGGCGTTCGACTGTCAACCGAGCGGCCTCGGTGTCATCCTCGATGAACTCGGTGATGCCGTGCACCAGCGCGTGGCTCAGCCGCTTTTCGACCGGCCATTCGCGCCAGGCGAGGTCCTGCTCTTTTGTCTGCTTCTCCTTGCCGCGGAATTTTTCCGCCAGCGCCAAGAGACGCTCCGACGCGCCGGGGTCGCGGTTGAGGATCACGTCCTCGCACACCTGGCGCAGCTCGGGATCGATATCGTCATAAACGATCATCTGCCCGGCATTGACGATGCCCATGTCCATGCCGGCATGGATGGCGTGATACAGGAACACCGAATGCATCGCCTCGCGCACCGGCTCGTTGCCGCGGAACGAGAACGACAGGTTCGAGACGCCGCCGGAGACATGCGCTCCCGGCAGGTTCGTCCGGATCCAGCGCGTCGCCTCGATGAAGTCGACGCCGTAATTATTGTGCTCTTCGAGACCCGTCGCGATCGCAAAGATATTCGGATCGAAGATGATGTCCTCGGGCGCAAAGCCGACCTCGTTGACCAGGATGTCATAGGCGCGCTTGCAGATTTCGGTCTTGCGCGCGAACGTGTCGGCCTGGCCGATCTCGTCGAACGCCATCACCACGACGGCTGCGCCATGGCGGCGTGCGATGCGGGCTTCGTGGATGAACTTCTCCACGCCTTCCTTCATCGAGATCGAGTTCACCACCGGCTTGCCCTGAACGCATTTCAGGCCGGCCTCGATCACATGGAATTTCGAGGAATCGACCATCACCGGCACGCGCGCGATATCCGGCTCGGCGGCGACGAGGTTGAGGAACGTCACCATCGCGGCTTCCGAATCCAGCAACCCCTCGTCCATGTTGACGTCGATGATCTGCGCGCCGTTCTCGACCTGGTCGCGAGCCACCTGAAGTGCCGCGGTGTAATCGCCCGCGGTGACCAGCTTGCGGAATCTCGCCGAGCCCGTGACGTTGGTGCGCTCGCCGACGTTCACGAACGGAATCGCCGGCGTCAGTTCGAACGGCTCCAGCCCCGACAGCCGCAGCCGCGGCTCGATCACGGGGACGATGCGCGGCTTGTGCGGAGCGACCGCGGCGGCAATTGCGGCGATATGGTCCGGCGTGGTGCCGCAGCAGCCGCCGACGATGTTGACAAGGCCGGCTTCCGCGAACTCGCCGATCAGCCGCGCCATATATTCCGGCGTCTCGTCGTACTGGCCGAATTCGTTGGGCAGGCCGGCGTTCGGATAGGCGCAGACCAGCGTGTCGGCCACGCGGCCGATATCGGCGATGTGGGCGCGCAGGTCCTCGGCGCCGAGCGCGCAGTTGAAGCCGACGGTGATCGGCTTGGCGTGGCGGATCGAATTCCAGAACGCTTCCGGCAATTGGCCGGAGAGCAGGCGGCCTGATTTGTCGGTAATGGTGCCGGAGATCATCACGGGCACGTCGATGCCGCGTTCTTCGGTGATTTCCGAAATCGCGTAAAGCGCCGCCTTGGCGTTGAGCGTATCGAAAATGGTTTCGACCAGCAGCAGGTCGGCGCCGCCGTCGAGCAGGCCGTTGACCTGTTCGCCATAAGCCTTGCGCAAATCGTCGAAGGTGACGGCGCGATAGCCGGGATTGGAAACGTCGGGCGAGATCGAGGCGGTGCGATTGGTCGGGCCGAGCGCACCGGCAACGAAACGCGGTTTGCCGTCCTCGGCCGAGACGCGCTCGGCGGCGGCGCGGGCGAGTTTTGCGCCGTCACGGTTCAGCTCATAGGCGAGGTCCGACATGTCGTAGTCGGCCTGCGCGATCGAGGTGGAGGAGAACGTGTTGGTCGCGACGATGTCGGCGCCGGCGCGCAAGTATGCGGCGTGGATGTCCTCGATCGCCTCCGGCTGCGTCAGAATCAGCAAGTCGTTGTTGCCTCTGACGTCGCGATGGAAGTCCTTGAAACGCTCGCCGCGAAACGCTGTTTCGTCGAACTGCAGGCCCTGGATCATGGTGCCCATGGCGCCGTCGAGCACCAGGATGCGTTCGCGGGCGGCGGCGAGCAGGGCGGTTCGCTTCGGCGAAACCTTGGGCGAAATTGAAGAAGTCATCGGATCAGGCGGCTTTCTGTGCGCCATTGGGGCGGATGCCCAGCAGATGGCTGATCGCGAACACGAGGTCCGCGCGGTTCATGGTGTAGAAGTGAAAGGTATCGACGCCGTGCTTGGCGAGCTTTTGCACCTGTCCGGCCGCCACGGTGGCGGCGACGAGCTTGCGCGTCTCGGCGTCGTCATCCAGGCCTTCGAATTTGTCGGCGAGCCAGTCCGGCACCGTCGTGCCGGCGCGGGTCACGAAGCTGCGCGCCTGCTTGAAATTGTGCATCGGCATGATGCCGGGGACGACCGGAATATCGATGCCGCGGGCGCGGACGCGGTCGAGGTAGCGGAAGTAGAGATCGTTATCGAAGAACACTTGCGTAATGGCTCGCGCCGCGCCGGCGTCGACCTTGGCCTTGAGCGTATCGATATCGGCGTCGATCGTCGGGCTCTCCGGATGTTTTTCCGGATAGGCGGACACCGAGATTTCGATATCGGGAAAGCGCTTCTTGATGCCCGCGATCAGGTCGGGCGAACTTTGATAGCCGTCCGGATGCGCGCGATAGGCGGTGCCGATGCCGGTGGTGGGATCGCCGCGCAGCGCCACGATGTGGCGGACGCCGATCTCGTGATAGCGCGCCACCACGTCGTCGATCTCGCCCTTGGGCGCGCCGACGCAGGTCAGGTGCGCGGCAGGCGTCAGCCGCGTCTCTTTCAGAATGCGGGCAATGGTCGAATGGGTCCGCCCGCGGGTCGATCCCCCTGCGCCATAGGTCACCGAGACGAAATTGGGGGCGAGCGGCGCCAGCCGGTTGATGGTCTCCCACAGGCTCCGCTCCATCTCTTCGGTCTTGGGCGGAAAGAACTCAAAGGAGATCTTTGGCGAATGCAGCGCGCGATGGCCGTCGAAAGCGGGGGGCGTAACCTCGGTCATGGCACTTCACAAAGCTCCGAAACGATGGGCGAACGTCAGCCGTAGCGACGATGCGCTAAAATAAGCGAAACAGGGCGGGCCAAACAGCCCATTGGAGATGGGAAGTGGCCCAATACCTACAAAATATACGAATTTTATGTCTTGATCGAGGAGTTTAGTGGGCGACGCTCATGGTAAATTATGCAGCAAATACAATAGATAGTAAAAGAGTTTCTGGTGAAGAGGGCGTGTTATGTGGTGGGCAGAAGTACAAATTATCAAATTTGTCACATTTCGTCCCACTCCAGCGGTGCGATGTGGCGCTCTTTTCCCCACAAGCGCGGGCCTGCTCTGCGCCGGCCAGGCCTTTGTCGCCTCCCGTTGCCGCACTAGTTTAACGCCATGATCCCGCTTTCCGTCCTCGATCTCTCCGTCGTCACCACAGGCACAAGACCCGCCGCCGCGCTGCAGAACAGCATTGATCTGGCGCGCCATGTCGATGGGCTCGGCTATGTCCGCTACTGGCTCGCCGAGCACCACAATCTGGCGTCGGTGGCGAGCCCCGCGCCTGATTTGATGATCGGGCAGATCGCCGCGGTGACCAAAAACATCCGCGTCGGCTCCGGCGGCGTGATGCTGCCCAACCATGCGCCGCTGGTGGTGGCCGAGCGCTTCAAGATGCTGGAGGCGCTGTTTCCCGGCCGCATCGATCTCGGCCTCGGCCGCGCGCCCGGCACCGATGGCGCCACCGCCCATGCGCTGCGCAGCCGGCTCGACCGCCGCGAGGGCGACGATTTTCTCGAACGGCTGAGCGAACTGGTGTTGTGGGAGACCCGCGGCTTTCCGGCCGGCCATCCCTACAACAACGTGGTGGCGATGCCGGATGATACGCCGCTGCCGCCGATCTGGCTGCTCGGCTCCTCTGACTACAGTTCGGAATTGGCGGCGCAAGTCGGCATGGGCTTCGCGTTCGCGCATCATTTTGCTTCCTACGACGCGATCGCGGCGATGACGAATTACCGCAACCATTTCAAGCCGTCCGGTTGGCGGGAAACGCCACACGGCATTCTCGCCGTCGCAGCGGTCGCCGCCGAGACCGACGCGGAAGCCGAACAACTCGCGACCTCGATGGACCTCAACCGCCTGCGCCGTGATCGCGGACAATATCTGCCGCTGCCGAGCGTGGAGGAAGCGCTGGCTTATCCGTACACGGATGCCGAGCGCGCCTCGATCGCGCGCAACCGCTCGCGGCTGTTCGTCGGCAGCCCGGCGACCATCCTGACAAAGCTGCAGCCGATGATCGCGGCCAGCCAGCCGGATGAACTCATGATCATCACGGCGGTCTACGACCACGACGCACGCAAGAAGTCGTATAGTCTGCTGGCGGATGCGTTCGGGTTGGGCAACAAGGCCGCTGCGTAGCTACCGTGATTCCGGGGCGATGCGCAGCACGAACCCGGAATGATGACTTAAGGTCGTGATGACTTTTGTTCGAATCTCCTCTCATTTTTTTGAGCTTACCCTGCGCTGGTTTCGGATCTTGGAAGCAACCAAACGTTGTCAAAGAGGTTGTTGAGGTCTCCAACCACGGAGACAAACCATGGAACTGAAATCTGCTATTGTTGGGTTGGCCGCCCTCGGCGGCGTTGTGCTCACCGCCGGCTCGGCTTCCGCTGCGATGCCGAACGGCCTTCCGCAGGCCGACCAGATTTCACGCCAAGCCAATGATGTCGAGCAGGTCCGCTGGGTCTGCAACGCTTGGGGGCGCTGCTGGTGGCGTCCGGGTCCAAGATGGGGCGTCTATGGCGGCTGGGGTCCGCGTCCGGGATGGCGCGGCGCCTATGCTTGGGGTGGCCCGCCAGTTTGGCGTCCGCGCCCGGTATGGGGCCCGCGCCCAGGATGGGGCCCGCGTCCAGGATGGGGGCCGCGTCCAGGATGGGGCTGGCACGGCCGGTGGTGATCGGAGAGCGGGCGTACGCCGGCTGATAATGCCGGGCGAGTACCGCATTTAATATCCGTATCCGCTGCACCGTTAATGCCGCGCAACTCGCAGCTCGCTGGTAAGCACCCGGCTGCTGCACGTCACGAATCTGTGCTCTCCGCGCCTACGTCAGTAATCGTGCGCCGGGAGATGCGGGCAGACGTGCGCGCGTCCCTCAATCCAACTTCTCGCTGAAGGTCGCGCGGAACGGATGCGCCGGGTAGACGCCGACGATGCGGAATTCGCGCGAGAAGAACTTCAGCTCTTCCAGCGCAAAGGCGAGGCCCTTGTCGTCGGGATGGCCGTCGACGTCGGCATAGAACTGGGTGGCGAAGAAATTGCCGTCGACCATGTAGCTTTCGAGCTTGGTCATATTGACGCCATTGGTGGCGAAACCGCCGAGCGCCTTGTAGAGCGCAGCGGGCAAATTGCGCACCCGGAAAACAAAAGTGGTGACCAGCGCCCCCGAGCCTTGCTTGGCCCAGTCAGCCTCGCGCGCCAGCACCACGAAGCGCGTGGTATTGTGCGCCTCGTCCTCGACGTCCTCGGCAAGAATATCGAGGCCGTAGATTTGCGCCGCCAGGCGTGACGCGATCGCGGCCACGCTTTTGTCGTTGCGTTCGGAAACGTCGCGCGCGCTGCCGGCAGTGTCGGCGGCGACGATCGGCTTGATGCCGAGCTTGCGGATGATGCGGCGGCACTGGCCGAGCGCATGGACGTGGCTCTCCACCGTCTTGATGTCGGCGAGCTTTGTCCCCTTCGGCGCCATCAATTGATGGCGGATCGGCAAAAACCATTCCCCGACGATGAACAGGCCGGACGCCGGCAGCAAATGATGGATGTCGGCGACGCGCCCCGCCACCGAATTCTCGATCGGGATCATGCCGAGATTAGCCTCGCCCGAGGCGATTGCCGACAGCGCGTCCTCGAAGGTCGCGCACGGCAACGGCTCGGCGTCCGGATAGGCCTCGACGATGGCGATATGGGAATTGGCGCCAGGCTCGCCCTGGAATGCGATTTTGAGCTTTTTGGTCATGTTGTCTTTCCTGGCGGGCCTTTTAGCAGCCGATCAGCTATTTGCCAGTATGCGGCGGGCGGTTTCGAGGTCGGTCGGGGTATCGACGCCGCGCGGCACCTTATCGACGATGGTGATGTCGATCCGCATCCCGGCTTCCAGCGCACGGAGTTGTTCGAGCTTTTCCTGCTGCTCCAGCGGGGAGGGGGGCAAGGCCACGAACCGCTCCAGCGCGGCGCGGCGGTAGGCATAGAGGCCGATATGGTGGTAGCGCGGTCCGTCACCGTGAGGCGCGGTGGCGCGGGTGAAATACAGTGCACGCAGCCGGTTTGGACCGATCGGCGAGCCGACCGCCTTCACCACGCTTGGCGCCCGGTCTTCCTCCTCGGTGTGGATCTGCGAGGCCAGCGTCGCGATGTCGACCGCGGGATCGTCGAGCGGCGGCAGCGCGGCGCGGATGGTGTCCGGCATGATCGTCGGGAAATCGCCCTGCAGATTGACCACGATCTCGGCCCTGCCGGCCGGGTCGAGCGCCAGCATGGCCTCGTGGATGCGGTCGGAGCCGGAAGCGTGGGAGGCACCGGTCATCACGGCCTCGCCGCCGGCAGCCCGCACCGCGTCGGCGATCTCGACCGTGTCGGTCGCAACCGCAACCCGGCCGATTTTGGCTTCTTCCGCCCGCCGCAGCACATGCACGATCATCGGCAGGCCGGCGATATCCAGCAGCGGCTTGCCCGGTAGCCGGGTCGCCGCCATCCGGGCGGGAATCAGCACCAAAATACGGGAATCGGTCATCGTCTGAAGGCCCGGCGGGACAGCTGGTTTTGATGGGGATGGGACGAAATTCGGCGCGTTTATACGGGTTGCCAGAGCCCGGGCAAACCGATATCTCAACCCTGCTGAGGGTGCGGCGCGAAAGGCTGATTCCTCACGCCCACCCGCGGCCGTTTTGCCGGCCTTCAGTCGACCTTTCCGGCCTGGAGCCTGATCCCGTTATGGACTCCTTCGAACTCAACAAAATTCTTGGTGCTGTCCTTGGCACCTGCATTCTTCTTCTGGTGACGAGCTTTGCCGCCCAGGCGATTTTTGCGCCCGTGAAGCCGGAAAAGCCGGGCTTCGAGATCGCCGTGAAGGAAGACACCTCTCACGGTGCAGCCAAGGAAGCCGCCGCGCCGTCCGAGCCGATCGAGAAGCTCTTGCAGACCGCGTCCGTCGAGAAGGGCACCGCCGCCGCCAAGAAGTGCGCTGCCTGCCATACGTTCGAAAAGGGCGGCCCCAACCGCGTCGGCCCCAATTTGTACGGCGTCTTGAACGAGCCGAAGGGCCAGGGCCGCGGCGGGTTCAACTTCTCGGCCGCCTTGAAGGGCAAGGGCGGCACCTGGACCTATGAGGACCTCAACAAGTTCCTCGCCAATCCCAAAGGCCTTCGTTCCGGGCACGGCGATGGGCTTTGCCGGTATCCCGAAGGACAGCGAGCGCGCCGACGTGATCGCCTATCTGCGCAGCCTCTCGGAAAACCCGGCTCCGCTTCCGACGGCGGCGAAGTAATATTTCGTCAGTCCGGCATGGACTTGTCACGGCATGACGGCCAGGCATCGCCTGGCCGTTTCGCTATGTGGGATCGCATCGTTGTTGTCGGAGTTGTTACCGGGACTATTCGCCGCAGCGGCGGTGTTCCCAAGCTGCTATCATGAGGAAAAAGCAACGTAATTCGTCGAACCCTTGCCTTATATTGGGTCCTCACTAGCTCCGCCTTGTTGTTTGCGTAGTTCGTGGCAGGGGCGGCGGGCAGATCACCGACTTCGAAGGTATGGATACTGGGTCAGCAACAGGAATTCTGCATTTGGCAATTACCAGACGATACCTCCTTCAAAGCAGCGCCGCCGCCGCTATGGTGCCTGCGCTGGGGCTGGCCCCAGGCATCCCGGCAATTTCGTCGGCCCACGCACAATCGAGCGCGGGCGAGCCGGTCTTTCGGCATGCCCTGTCGCTGTTCGGCGACATCAAATACCCCGCCGACTTCAAGCGCTTTGACTACGTTAATCCGGACGCGCCCAAGGGTGGCACCGTCCGCAACGCCGCCTTCGGGACCTTCGACAATTTTAATATGGTGGTCGCAGGCGTGAAGGGCGCGCTCGCCGGCGCGATCCCGCTCATCTATGAAACTCTGACGACAGCGTCGCTTGATGAGGCCTCGACCGAGTATGGCGAACTCGCCGAGGCCGTCTGCCATCCCGACGATTTCTCTTGGGTGATCTATCGCCTGCGGCCGGAGGCGAAATGGCACGACGGCAAGCCGGTCAGCACCGATGACGTCATCTTCTCGCTGGAAGCCTTCAAGAAGCATCATCCGCAGTTTTCGCAATACTATCGACACGTTGTACAGACCGAGAAATTGAACGACCGAGAGGTGAAATTTGTCTTCGATGGTCCGGGCAACCGCGAGCTCCCGCTGATCGTCGGCCAGCTGTATGTCCTGCCCAAGCATTGGTGGGAAGGAACTGACGGCGAGGGACGCAAGCGCGATATCTCCGCAACCACCCTGGAAGTGCCGCTCGGGTCTGGCCAATACCGGGTGAAGGAGTTTGTTGCTGGCAGGTCAATCACGTTTGAGCGTGTGAAGGACTATTGGGGCCGCAATCTTGCGGTCAATGTCGGCCGTGCCAATTTCGACGAGCTCCGCTACGACTATTTTCGAGATGCAACGGTCGCGCTTGAGGCCTTCAAAGGCGATCAGGTCGATTTTCGTGTCGAGAACAGCGCGAAGAACTGGGCGACAGCCTATGACTTTCCTGCGGTGACCGACAAGCGAGTGTTGAAGGAGGAATTCCCCAACAGGCGATCGGGGGTGATGCAGGCGTTTGTGCCGAACACTCGCCGCAGCAAGTTTGCCGATCCTCGCGTGCGACTGGCACTGAATTTCGCGTTCGACTTCGAAGAAATGAACAAGCAAATCTTCTTCGGGCAATACACGCGGATCAGCAGCTATTTCCACGGCATCGACGAATTGATGGCAACCGGGCTTCCGACCGGAAAGGAGCTGGAGATTCTCGAGTCCGTGCGGGCGGAGGTTCCGAAGGAGGTCTTCACGACCGCCTACTCCAATCCGGTTGGAGGAAGTCCGGAAGCGGTCCGCAGCAATCTGCAGCAAGCGCTAAGGCTGATGAAGGAGACGGGCTTCGAGGTTCGTGATCGAAAGCTCGTCAACGTCGCAAGCGGTGAGCCGTTCTCAATCGAGCTGTTGTCGCGTGCCGATGATCCGGCTTTCGAACGCGTCGCGTTGTTTTACAAACCTTCTCTGGAACGGATCGGCATTTCGGTCTCTGTTCGTAGTGTCGATGCGATCCAATATCAGAACAGGCTTCGCAACTGGGATTACGACATGTTGACGATTTCGTCGTGGGGCCAGTCGCTGTCGCCGGGCAACGAGCAGCGTGAGCACTGGAGTTCGAAGTCCGCTGACCAGCCTGGATCGGACAACTACGTTGGAATCAAGAATCCGGCAATCGACAAGCTGATCGACCGCGTCATCTTCGCTACGGATCGTCAAGACCTCATTGCGGCCACCAAAGCGCTCGACCGGGTGCTATTGTGGAATCACTACGTCGTGCCGCAGTGGACCTATCCGAAACAGCGCACGGTGCGTTGGGATCGCTTCAGCCGTCCTGCGGAAATGCCAAAATATGGCTTGTCGGCCTTCCCCGACATCTGGTGGTACGATGCAGAGAAGGCTACCCGGATCAGCAAGCGCTCTTGAAGGATATTTCGCGTATGGCGCAATTTTCCCGCCGGCACGTCCTCGGCCTTGGCGCAGGCGCGCTGAGCGTTCTGCGGCTTGGCCCCGTCCGCGCTACAGAGGAAAACGGCACTGAGATGCACGGCATCTCGGCGTTCGGCGATCTGAAATATCCGGCCGACTTCAAGAATTTCGACTATGTGAATGTCTCTGCCCCCAAGGGCGGCATGTTCTCGACCATCCCCTCGACGCGCTCCTACAATCAGTCCTACCAGACCTTCAATTCGCTCAACGCCTACATCCTCAAGGGCGAGGGCGCGCAGGGCATGGACCTGACCTTCTCAGCGCTGATGGTGCGGGCCGGCGACGAGCCGGATGCGATGTACGGGCTCGTCGCAAAGTCGGTGCGAATTTCGCCAGACAAGCTGACCTACCACTTTACGCTGCGCCCCGAGGCCAGGTTTCACGACGGCTCGAGGATCACGGCGCATGACGTCGCCTGGTCCATCAACACGCTGAAGGCCAAAGGCCATCCGCTGATCCAGGTGCAGATGCGTGACGTCAAGGGCGCCGAGGCGCTCGACGATGCGACCATGATCGTCACCTTCGCCGAGAAGCGCGCGCGCGACGTGCCGCTCTATGTCGCGGGCCTGCCGATCTTCTCGAAGAAATATTATGAGACGCGGCCCTTCGATGAATCGACGCTGGACACGCCGCTGGGCTCGGGGCCCTATAAGGTCGGCAAGTTCGAGGTCAACCGTTTCATCGAGTACGAACGCGTCAAGGACTGGTGGGGGGCGAACCTCCCGGTCTGCCGCGGTTATTACAATTACGATGTGGTCCGCTACGAATTCTATCGCGACCGCGACGTCGCCTTCGAAGGCTTTACCGGCAAGAACTATCTGTTCCGCGAAGAGTTCACCGCGCGCATCTGGGCGACGCGCTACGACTTCCCCGCCATCAAGGACGGCCGCGTCAAGCGCGAGCAGGTACCGGACGAAAGGCCGTCCGGCGCGCAGGGCTGGTTCATCAATACCCGCCGTGACAAGTTCAAGGACCCCCGCGTGCGCGAGGCGCTGATCAACGCCTTCGATTTCGAGTGGACCAACAAGACCATTATGTACGACGCCTATGCGCGTACGCATTCGCCATTCCAGAATTCAGACATGATGGCGAAGGGGCCGCCCTCACCGGAGGAGCTGAAACTGCTCGAGCCATTCCGCGGCCAAGTGCCCGACGAAGTGTTCGCCCAGCCCTACGTGCCCCCGGTTTCGGATGGCTCGGGGCAGGATCGCACCATGCTGCGCAAGGCGCAGCAATTGCTCAACGAAGCCGGCTTCGTCATCAAGGACGGCAAGCGGATGACGCCGAGCGGCGAAGTGTTTCGCATCGAATTCCTGTACGATGAGCCTTCGCTGAATCCACATCACGCGCCCTATATCAAGAATCTGGGAACGCTCGGCATCGAGGCGAGCCCGCGCCTGGTCGATGCCGTGCAGTACCGCGCGAGGGTGGAAGATTTCGATTTCGACATGACTATCACGCGCTTCTCGATGTCGACGACGCCGGGCGACGCAATGCGTGCCTTCTTCTCCTCGCACGCTGCCAAAACCAAGGGCTCTTACAACCTGGCCGGTATAGAGAATCCCGCCATCGACGCGCTGATCGAAAAGATCATTGCGGCGGATACCCGCGCCGAGCTGACGGTTGCCTGCCATGCCTTCGACCGCGTTTTCCGCGCGGGCCGCTACTGGGTGCCGCAGTGGTACAACAAGACGCATCGGCTGGCCTATTGGGACACCTTCGACCGCCCGAAGAACCTGCCGCGTTATCAGATCGATGCATCGGGCTCCGGCGAGCGGGTTATCTGGTGGTATGACGCTGCCAAGGCCGGCAAACTTGAGCAGGCGAAGCAATAATGACCGCCTATATCGCCCGCCGCATCCTTTTGATGTTTCCGACCTTGCTCGGCATCCTCTTCATTTCCTTCGTGGTCGTGCAGTTCGCGCCGGGCGGCCCGGTCGAACGTGTGATCGCACAGCTTTCCGGCGCCGATACCGGCGGCTCCTCGCGCATCTCTGGCTCTTCCACCGGTGACTTTGCCGGCCGTACGCCCCAGGCAGGCGCCTCCGCCGATGCTGTCAATTCGAAATACCGCGGCGCGCAGGGCCTCGATCCGGATTTCATCAAGAACCTGGAAAAGCAGTTCGGCTTCGACAAGCCGGCGCATGAGCGCTTTGCGCTGATGGTATGGAATTTCGCCCGCTTCGATTTCGGCAAGAGCTACTTTCGCGATACCACCGTGTTGCAGCTGATCAAGGAGAAGCTGCCGGTCTCGATATCGCTCGGCCTCTGGTTGACGCTGCTGACCTATTTGATCTCGATCCCGCTCGGCATCCGCAAGGCGGTCGCGGACGGAACGCGATTTGATACCTGGACTTCCGCCGCTATCATCGTCGGCTTTGCGATCCCCGGTTTCCTGTTCGCGATCCTGCTGATCATCCTGTTTGCCGGCGGCTCGTTCTTCAACTGGTTCCCGCTGCGCGGATTGACCTCGGACGGCTGGTCGCAATTCCCCTGGTACTGGAAGATCGTCGACTACCTCTGGCACCTCACCCTGCCTTTGATCGCGATGGGTCTCGGCGCCTTCGCCACCATGACGCTGCTGACCAAGAACTCGTTTCTCGATGAGATCAGGAAGCAGTATGTCATGACCGCGCGTGCAAAGGGTTGCAGCGAGGGGCAGGTGCTCTACGGCCATATCTTCCGCAACGCCATGCTGATCGTAATCGCAGGCTTTCCCGGTGCGTTCATTGGTGCATTCTTCTCCGGCTCGCTGCTGATCGAGACCATCTTCTCGCTCGACGGGCTCGGGCTGCTCGGCTTCGAAAGCGTGCTCAACCGCGACTATCCGGTCGTGTTCGGCACGCTGTTCATCTTCTCCCTCGTGGGCCTTGTGGTGGGTCTGATCTCCGACCTCGCCTACATGTGGATCGATCCCCGGATCGATTTTGAGGCGAGGGAAGTCTGATGGCGCTGCTCGCCCCACAACCGGTCGAAACCACCGCGCGGTCGCCGCTTGGCGAGGTTGTCCCGGCCATGCAGCACGCGTTCGCGCCGTCGCCGCTGAACCGCCGGCGCTGGCAGAACTTCAAGGCGAACCGCCGCGGCTACTGGTCGCTCTGGATATTCCTTGCGCTGTTTATGATCTCGCTGTTTGCCGAACTGATCGCCAACGATCGGCCGTTTCTTATCAAGTATGACGGAAAACTGTATTGGCCGGCTTTCGTCAGCTATTCCGAGACCACTTTCGGCGGCGATTTCGAAACCGCGGCCGACTATCGCGATCCCTATTTGCAAAAGCTGATCGCCGAAAAGGGCGGCACCGTCATCTGGCCCTTGATCCGCTATTCCTACTCTACCCACAATCTCGATTTGCCGACGCCGGCGCCGTCGAAGCCGACATGGATGCTGACTGAAGAGCAGTGCAAGCCCGTGGTGGAGAAGAAGGGCCTCAAGAGCTGTAGCGACCTCGAATACAACTGGCTGGGTACCGACGACCAGGGCCGCGACGTGGTGGCGCGACTGATCTACGGTTTTCGCATTTCGGTGCTGTTCGGCCTGACGCTGACCATCCTGTCCTCGATCATCGGCGTCATCGCCGGCGGCGTGCAAGGCTATTTCGGCGGCTGGACCGATCTGATCTTCCAGCGCATCATCGAAATCTGGAGCGCGATTCCCTCGCTCTATCTGCTGCTGATCCTGTCATCGGTGCTGGTGCCCGGCTTCTTCGTGCTGCTCGGCATTCTCCTGCTGTTCTCCTGGACCTCGCTGGTTGGCCTGGTTCGCGCGGAATTCTTGCGCGGGCGCAATTTCGAATACATTCAGGCGGCGCGCGCGCTCGGCGTCTCCAACGGCGTGATCATGTTCCGGCATCTGCTGCCGAACGCGATGGTGGCGACCATGACCTTTCTGCCGTTCATCGTGTCGTCCTCGGTGATGACGCTGACCGCGCTCGACTTCCTCGGCTTCGGCCTGCCGCCGGGTTCGCCATCGCTCGGCGAGCTGCTGTCGCAGGGCAAGTCCAACGTGCAGGCGCCCTGGCTCGGTTTTACCGGCTTCTTCTCGGTCGCGATCATGCTGTCGCTTTTGATCTTCATCGGCGAGGGCGTGCGCGACGCCTTCGATCCGCGCAAGACGTTCCGGTAAGATTTATGGTAAGCTCGACTGAATAGAGGTGAACCATGAACAAGATCGTCAAGGAGCACTATCCGGCATCGAAGCTTCCGGAAGATTTGCGTGCGGGCGTTGATCCCGCCGCTATCGTGACCGTGACTATAGTCGAGGAGCAGTCCCAACCGGAAAGAAGGGTAGCCCTGGACGAGATTTTTGCAGCCCGTCAGCCGCCATTCCGTTCCGTGGAAGACATCGATAGGGATTTGCGCCGTCAGCGAGACGAATGGAATGACTGAATCGCGCATCTATCTCGATGCAAATGTGTTCATCTATGCGGTTGAGGGAAGCCCTGACGTCGCCGGTCAGCTTCGTGATCTTTTTGAGTTGTTTGGAAACAATCGCGGCATCGGGGTCACAAGCGAACTAACGCTGGCAGAAGTGCTGCCGAAGGCATCTGCGGTGCGGAAACGACTATATCTCGACTTGATTGTCTGGAGCTGCCTTTTTGATTTACAGCCTGTCAGTCGAGACATTCTGATTGAGACCGCCGAGTATCGAAGAATGGCCCAGATGCCCAAGCTTCCGGACGCCATTCACGTAGTGACCGCTATCCGCGCTGGTTGTCGTACGATTCTTTCAGCGGACTCGCGGCTCAAGCTACCCGAAGGACATGTGGCGCTGTTGCCGAACTCTGTAAACATTGCTCGTCTTATCCGTGAGCTATCGTAATGGACGCCGTCAACCAGCCCTTGCTCGATGTGCGCGATCTCTCGGTGGCGTTTCACCAGCCGAGCGGCGCCACGATTGCGGTCGACCGCGTCTCGTTTTCCATCAAGCGCGGCGAGTGCGTGGCGCTGGTCGGCGAGTCCGGTTCCGGCAAATCGGTCAGCGCGCTGTCGGTGCTAAGACTGCTGCCCTATCCGACCGCGTCGCATCCCTCCGGCACCATCCATTTCAAGGGCCGAGAGCTGCTCAATGCCTCGGAACGCGAGATGCGCGAGATCCGCGGCAACGACATCTCGATCATCTTCCAGGAGCCGATGACCTCGCTCAATCCACTGCACACGATCGAGGCGCAGATCGGCGAGATTCTTTCCCTGCACAGCGGCATCGGCGGGCAGATGGCGCGGGCGCGCACGCTCGAGCTCTTGACGCAGGTCGGCATTCCCGATCCCGAAACCAGGCTGAAGAGCTATCCGCACCAACTGTCCGGCGGCCAGCGTCAGCGCGTCATGATCGCGATGGCGCTCGCCAACGAGCCGGATCTTCTGATCGCGGACGAGCCGACCACCGCGCTCGACGTCACGGTGCAGGCCCAAATCCTGGCGCTGCTCGCGGAGATCAGGTCCCGGCTCGGCATGAGCATGCTGTTCATCACCCATGACCTCGGCATCGTCCGCCGCATCGCCGACGTGGTCTGCGTCATGAACTCGGGCAAGATCGTCGAGCAGGGCCCGGTCGAGCAGGTCTTCACCGCGCCGAAGCACGCCTATACCCGCGCGCTGCTCGCGGCCGAGCCCAAGCCCGATCCGGCACCGCCGCGGCCCAACGAGCCGGTGGTGATGTCGGCCGACAATCTCAAGGTCTGGTTTCCGATCAAGCGCGGGCTGTTGCGCTCGACCGTCGGCCACATCAAGGCGGTGGATGGCGTCAGCGTCGCGGTCCGCAAGGGGGAGACGCTCGGCGTCGTCGGCGAATCCGGCTCGGGCAAGACCACGCTGGGTCTGGCGCTGCTCCGGCTGATTTCCTCCGACGGCCCAATCGTGTTCCTCGGCAACAACATCCAGGGCCTGCGCTTCAAGGCCATGTTGCCGCACCGTCGCGACATGCAGATCGTGTTTCAGGATCCGTTCGGCGCGCTCAGCCCGCGCATGTCGGTCGGCGATATCGTCGCCGAAGGCCTGAGCGTGCATCAGAAGTCGCTGTCGCGTGAAGAGCGCGAGGCGCGCGTCGTCAAGGCGCTCACAGACGTCGGTCTCGATCCGGCGACGCGATTCCGCTATCCGCATGAATTTTCCGGCGGCCAGCGCCAGCGTATCTCGATTGCGCGTGCGGCGGTGCTGGAGCCGAACTTTGTCGTGCTGGACGAGCCGACCAGCGCGCTCGACATGCTGTTCCAGGCGCAGATGGTCGACCTGCTGCGCGAGCTGCAGCGCAAGCGCGATCTGACCTACATGTTCATCTCGCACGATTTGCGCGTCGTGGCCTCGCTGGCCAGCCATCTGATCGTGATGCGTCACGGCAAGGTGGTGGAGGAGGGGCCGGCCGCGGAGCTGTTCAAGAATCCGAAGAGCGACTACACCCGCGCCCTGTTCGCAGCCGCGTTCCGGATCGAGGCGGTTCCGGAGCCGCAGTAGCAGCCGTCACAAGTAACAGCCGTCAAAAATAACGATCGTCATACCCCGCGAAGGCGGGGTATCCAGTACGCCACAGCCCCTCGTTCACTCACAACTGTCTCGGAGTACTGGATCACCCGCTTTCGCGGGTGATGACAGTGGGGCTTGTGGCTACAGCCGTTTGATCGCCGTCACCTCGCTGCCGACGGCCTTGATCCGCGCAATCGCGTCATGCGTGTTCTCGATCACCGTCGCCATGTGATGCGCATTGGCGTGCACGATGCTGTCGGCGTCGCGCACGATCGCGACGTGGCCCTTCCAGAAGATCAGGTCGCCGCGCTGCAGCTTCGTCATCTCGGCGGGACCCAATGCCCGGCCAAGACCCGCCTCTTGCATGTCGCTATCGCGCGGGCAGCCGGTGCCGGCGGCATTCAGCGACACCTGGACGAGGCCGGAGCAATCGATGCCGAGCGAGCTCTTGCCGCCCCAGAGATAGGGCGTGCCGATGAAGCGTTCGGCGACCGCGACGAAATCCTTTTCCACTTCGTCGAGGCTGCCGACATGGTGACGCGGCAGATACCAGCGTTCGCTTGTGATGGCGAACGCGCCGTCCTCGCGTATCACCGTCATCCTTGCTTCCGTCGTCAACGTCTCGACCGGCGGCAGCTTGATCGATGGGCCTGGAAACGCGAACGTCCGCAGCGCCGTGACCTTGTGCGTCGGTGCGGCCGCAGGCTTTGCCAGCGCGGCATCCGGAATCCAGCCGACATAGCCGTCGCTCGCGAGCTGGCCCCACGCAAATCCTTCGCCGTTGCGGTCGTAGATCGTGACGCGTTCGCCCTTCAGCGCCTGCGTCAGCATCATGGCGCCGGCAGCAGGTCGCTCCCACAGCGGGGCGATGGCCTCACACACGCAAAATTCTTCGCCGGACACATAGCGCGCGGCCTTTACCTTGCCTTCGAGATATTTCGCGGCGATTTCGGGCCGTGCCGGCGTCAGGCGCGGATCATGCATAGCGTTCGCTCAACAGTTTGTAGATCGCGCGTGCGGCCTGGCATTCGCCGCCTTCGGGACGCGCGGGTTTTGCGGAAGGCGTCCAGCCGTAGATATCGACATGCAGCCAGCTCTTGGCATCGGTGACGAAGCGCTGCAGGAACAGCGCGCAGGTGATCGAGCCGGCAAAACCGCCCGACGGCGCGTTGTTGATGTCGGCGACCTTCGAATCCAGCCACGAATCATAGGGGGGCCACAGCGGCATTCGCCACAACGGATCGTTCTCCCGTTTCGCATGTTCTGCGACGCTTTCGGCCAGCGTCTCATCATGGGTGTAAAAGGGCGGTAAATCCGGTCCCAGCGCCACCCGCGCGGCGCCGGTCAGTGTGCCCAGGTCAATCAACAGATCCGGTTTGTCTTCGTCCGCCAAGGCCAGCGCATCCGCCAGCACCAGCCGTCCCTCGGCATCGGTATTGCCGATCTCCACGTTAAGTCCCTTGCGCGACTTGAAGATGTCGAGCGGACGGAAGGCGTTGCCAGCGACCGCATTCTCGACCGCGGGGATCAGGACGCGCAGGCGGACCTTCAGTTTCGCATCCATCACCATCTGCGCCAGCGCCAGCACGTTGGCGCCGCCGCCCATGTCCTTTTTCATGATCAGCATGCCGCTGGACGGCTTTAGGTCGAGCCCGCCGGTATCGAAGCAGACGCCCTTGCCGACCAGCGTCACTTTGGGGTGGGCGGGATCGCCCCAGCTCAGGTCGATCAGGCGCGGGGCACGCGCCGAGGCCATGCCGACGGCGTGGATCAGCGGAAAGTTCTGCTTCACGAGGTCGTCGCCGACGATGCAGTCGAAGCTGGCGCCGAAACGCGCCGCCAATGCTTTCGCGGCTTCCGCCAGTTGCTCCGGCCCCATGTCGTTCGACGGCGTATTGATCAGATCGCGCGCCAGCGCCGCCGCTTCCGCCATCCGCGCGGTGTCAGCAATATCGACGCCGTCGGGCGGCACCAGCCGGACCTCGGGCTTTTCGGCTTTGCGGTAGCGGCCGAAGCGGTAGCTGCCCAGCGCAAAGGCGAGCGTCGCCAGGCGCAGATCGTGCGGCGTGTTGGCGAAGCGATAGACGCCCGGCGGCAGCAGGCCGGGCAGCGCGCCGGGCCGGAACAGGTCGCGCGACTTGGCGGTCTCTTCATCAAGCCCGAACACGACCTGCGCAATCTTCCCGTCGGGGGCGGGCAGCGTCAGGCACTTGCCGGGCTTGGCGGCAAAATCATTGGCGAGCGCAAACTGCCGGGCCGGTTCGGGAAGATCCTTGGCGATCGCGCTCCAGGTGGTTTTGGTGGCGAAGGTAATCGGAATGGTGGGGGCGATAGGCGCGGTCTCGAACGGCGATTGCATGCTTGTCTCGCGGGGATTGGGGCGTGTCTGGCTGGCATAGCACGGCCAATTAACCGGCCGTTAGGGTTAACAGTCTATTGCTTCCTCGTACGGCTCTATTTGTTCCGCCATTCCCGTGAGTTGAAGTGCCATGTGTCGATCGTCCAGCCACGCCGGGTCTTTTGCCCGGTTCCTGACCTCAGCCGCGGTGACCGCGGTTTTGGCCGCGGGCCTTGGCGGCTGCCAGACCATGTCCGACATCACGGGATCGCTAAGCTCATCGTCACCCAAGGCGCAGGCCGTTCCCGACGATCCGCGCCGCGCGGCCGAGATATATGGCGAGCGCTATCGCGCCAATCCCAAGGATGCCGAGGCGGCGCTGGGGTATGGCCAGGCGCTCCGCGCCACCGGCCAGCGGGCACAGGCCGCTGCCGTGCTCGAACAGGCCACCATCGCCCATCCCGGCAACAAGACGCTGCTCGCCGCTTATGGTCGCGCGCTCGCCGATAACGGCAATTCGCAGGCTGCCTTCGACGTGCTCAGCCGCGCCCATACGCCCGCCAATCCCGACTGGCGCATTCTTTCGGTGCAGGGCACCACGCTCGACAAGATGGGCAAGCACGAAGAGGCCCGTCGCTATTACGCGAGCGCGCTGAAGATCGTGCCGGAAGAGCCCTCGGTGCTATCCAATCTCGGCCTCTCCTACATGCTGACGCGGGAGCTGCCGCAAGCCGAGGAAACGCTGCGGCGCGCCTATTCCAATCCGCGTGCCGACGGAAGGGTGCGGCAGAACCTCGCGCTCGTCGTCGGCCTGCAGGGCCGTTTCGCCGAAGCCGAGACCATCGCCAAGGGCGATCTGCCCGCCGACGAGGCGGCTGCCAACGTGGCTTACCTGCGGGAAATGCTGAGCCGCAAGGACAAGGACCATTCGCGTCCCCCCGGCAACAAGGCGACCGTCCCGGTCGCCGCCCTCAACCGGCCGGACTGAGCATCACAGCGGTCGCGCGCCGCAGCCGTGATCGCCGCGCGAAAGCACTGCAGCTCAACGAATAATGCTCACCAGCTTTCGCGACTCATGAGGGCGGAGTTCCGGCACCTGCCGCATGGGCCCCCGGATCTGCAGCGCACCGCCATAGCGCGTTGAAGACGCGCGTAAACGCGCTTTTGGCGCTGCGCAGCGTCCGGGGAACGGAGACTGTTTCCAGGTCTCAAAGCTCTCGTGTCACGGACGCGGCGCGTAGTGACGCGACGCAGAGCCGGGACCTACGACCCACCGGACATGTGCCCGGGAAGCGCCGGCCCGCCGTGCCGCGGCCTCACGGCAACGCCTGGATCTTGATGTAGGTCGGTCCGAGAATGACGATGAACAGGCATGGCAGGAAGAACAGGATCATCGGCACGGTCAGTTTCGGCGGCAGCGCCGCCGCCTTCTTCTCGGCCTCGTTCATGCGCATGTCGCGGTTTTCCTGCGCCATCACGCGCAGGCTCTGGCCGAGCGGGGTGCCGTAGCGCTCCGACTGCATCAGCGCCAGACAGACCGATTTCACGCCCTCCAGGCCGGTGCGCTTGGCGAGGTTCTCGTATGCCACCTTACGGTCCTGCAGGTAGGACAATTCCGCCGTGGTCAGGGCGAATTCCTCCGACAGCGCGATCGATTGCGACGCGATCTCGGTAGAGACCTTGCGGAAGGCGACTTCGACCGACATGCCGGACTCGATGCAGATCAAGAGCAGGTCGAGCGCGTCGGGAAAGGCGCGCTTGATGGAGAGCTGGCGCTTGCTGATGGCGTTCTTCAGGAACAGCATCGGCGCCTGCAGCCCGAGATAGGCGGCGCCGATGCAGATGCCGAGCTTGACCGTCAGCGACTTGTCCATCTGCGTGATCACGAAGACGTAGAGGGCGGCGCCGAGAAACAGCACGACCGGCGTCACCGCGCGGGCAAACAGGAACGTGACGTAGGGCGCGTGGCCGCGGTAGCCGGCCATGATCAGCTTGTCGCGCGCGGCTTCCTGCGCCAGCCATTTGGTCAGGTTCAGGTCTTCCACAACCTTGGAAACGAGCTGCTTCGGAGTCTGGCGCAGCGACACCTTCTCCGATTTGTTGAGGCGGTCGCGCTCGCGCTGGCGGAGCCGTTCGCGCTCGCTGGCGACCGCCTTCATGCGCTTGGCAAGACCTTCGCCGGCAAACAGTGGCATGATCAGCGTATAGGCGGTGGCACTCGCCGCGATGGCGGCAAGCAGCATGGTCATGAACCGCGCGTCGTGCATCTTGGCGATCAGAAACTCAATCATAGGCGCACCGTCAGAAGTCGAAGTTGATCATTTTCTTCATCACCAGGACGCCGATCGTCATCCAGGCGACGCAACATAGCAGCATGAACTGGCCGAGATGATGGGTCCAAAGCAGCCCGATGTAGTCGGGGGTCGTAATCCAGACCAGCAGCATCACGACCGGCGGCAACGAGCCGATGATGCCTGCGGAAGCCTTGGCTTCCATCGACATCGCCTGAATCTTCTCCGCCATCTTCTTGCGGTCGCGCAGCACCTTGGAGAGGTTGCCGAGCGCTTCCGACAGGTTGCCGCCGGACTTCTGCTGGATCGCGATCACGATGCCGAAGAAGTTGGCTTCCGGCAACGGCATCCGCTCATACAGCCTTGCGCAGGCCTCACCCAGTGGCATGCCGATCGTCTGGGTCTCGATGATGGCCATGAACTCGCCCTTGAGTGGTTCCGGCGCGTCGGCGGCGACCACTTTGATCGATTCGAACAGCGGCAGGCCGGCCTTGATGCCGCGCACGATGACGTCGACGGCGTCAGGCAGTGCTTTCAGAAACGCCTTCTCGCGGCGTTTCCTGAGATAGCTCAAGAGCCAGCGCGGCAGGCCGAGGCCCGCGCCGAACGCCATCACGGCGGCGCCCAGCAGCGAGCCGCCGACGATGAATGCGAGCGCGAAGCCCACCGCCGCGAGGATGCCGGAAGCGGTCCAGAATTTCTGAGGCGTCCAGGATCCCAGGCCGGCCTGGGTGAGGCGTGTCGAGAGCGGAACGGACTTGTCCTTCTTGCGCCGGGCGTCGAGTTCCTTGAGCGATCCTTCGACCTGCTCGCGGCGCGAGCGCTGGCTTTTCTCGGCCTGGCGCGCCGGCGCGTCGGCACGGGCGATCGAGGCGCGGCGCGATTCGGCCTTCCTCTCGCCCGACAGCGACGGATAGATGAATACCCAAGCCAGGCCGCCGATGGCGGTGGCGGCGAGGAACGCCAGTGCGAGCGCTTGCATGCTCATCGCCTCCTCACGTCTTGTCGACGACTTCGGCGGCATCGAGCGCGGCCGCAAGTCGCTTCTCTTCGTTGTAATACCGCGCGCGCTCCCAGAACCGCGGCCGTCCGATACCGGTCGAGCGGTGCCGCCCGATGATCTTGCCGTTGGCGTCTTCGCCGAGCAATTCGTAGACGAACAGGTCCTGGGTGATGATGGTGTCGCCTTCCATGCCCATCACCTCGGTGATGTGGGTGATGCGGCGTGAACCGTCGCGCAGGCGCGCGGCCTGCACGATGACGTCGATCGAGGCGCAGATCATCTCGCGGATGGTGCGCGAGGGCAGCGAGAAGCCGCCCATCGTGATCATGGATTCGCAGCGCGACATGGCTTCGCGCGGGTTGTTGGCGTGCAGCGTTCCCATCGAGCCGTCGTGGCCGGTGTTCATGGCCTGCAGGAGGTCGAACGCCTCGGGTCCGCGGACTTCGCCGACGATGATGCGCTCGGGGCGCATACGCAGGCAGTTGCGGACCAGCTCGCGCATCGTGACCTGGCCTTCGCCCTCGATGTTGGGCGGGCGGGTTTCAAGCCGCACCACGTGAGGCTGCTGCAGTTGAAGTTCGGCGGCGTCCTCGCAGGTGATGACGCGCTCGTCATGCTCGATGAACTGGGTCAGGCAGTTCAACAGCGTGGTCTTGCCGGAGCCGGTGCCGCCAGAAATCAGCACGTTACAGCGGACCCGGCCGATGATCTGCAGGATTTCCGCGCCTTCCGGTGAGATCGCACCGAACTTGACCAGTTGGTCGAGCGTCAGCTTGTCCTTCTTGAACTTACGAATGGTGAGTGCAGGCCCGTCGATCGCCAACGGCGGAACGATGGCGTTGACGCGGGAGCCGTCGGCGAGACGGGCGTCGCAGATCGGGGAGGATTCGTCGACGCGCCGGCCGACCTGGCTGACGATGCGCTGGCAGATGTTGAGAAGCTGCTGGTTGTCGCGGAAGCGGATGCCGGTCTTCTGGATCTTGCCGGCGACTTCGATGAACACCGTGCCGGCGCCGTTGACCATGATGTCGGCGATGTCGTCGCGCGACAATAGCGGCTCGAGCGGGCCGTAACCGAGCACGTCGTTGCAGATGTCGTCGAGCAGCTCTTCCTGCTCGGCGATCGACATCACGATGTTCTTGATCGCGATGATCTCGTTGACGATGTCGCGGATTTCCTCGCGCGCGGACTCGCCGTCGAGTTTGGCGAGTTGGGCAAGGTCGATCGCCTCGATCAGCGCGCCGAAGATGGTCGCCTTGACCTGGTAATAATTGTCGGAGCGCCGCGCCTCCATAGTGGCCGCGGGCTGCTGCTTTGCGGGGGCGAGTGGCGGCGAAGCCACCGTCGGCGCCGCGATCTCGCGCGGCGCGGCTGCGGCGCTGGAGACCGGCTCCGGCGCCTGAATGGCGGGCTTGAGTACCCGCGTATCACTATCATTTCCGCTACGCTTACCGAACACGATGGCACTCCACGCGGGCTATCTACTTCTTGGCCCGCAACTTCTCGATCAAAGGCGACAGCAACGAACTCTTCGGCTTCTTGGTCTCGCCACGGCCGGTGAGCCGTTGCGCAATCTGCAGGAACATCTCAGTGGTGCGATGCGTTGCGGATATTTCCGCGATCATCTGGCCGTTGTTGGCGGCCGAGCCGAAGATTTGCGGCTCGAACGGGATCGTGGCGATCGGGTGGTTTTCGATCGCCTTGGCGAACTCGGCGGCGGGGATCTCCGGCCGCTTCGGGATGCCGACCTGATTGAGGCAGTAGAGCGGCGCACGATCGTTCGGCCGCGATGCCTTCAGGAGGTCGAAGATATTCTTGGTGTTGCGCAGATTGGCGAGATCGGGCGCGGCGACGATCAGGATGTCGTCGGCCGCGATCAAAGCGCGCTTGGTCCATCCCGACCATTGATGGGGAACGTCGAGCACGATGCAGGGCATCGTGGTGCGAAGCGTATCGAAGATCGAATCGAAGGCTTCCGCGCCGAAATCGTAGACCCGGTCGAGCGTGGCCGGCGCCGCCAGCAGGCTCAAATGGTCGGTGCATTTCGCCAGCAGGCGGTCGAGGAACGCGGTATCGACCCGGTCGGGCGAGAACACAGCGTCCGCAATGCCCTGCGGCGGATCCTGGTTGTAGTCGAGGCCTGCGGTGCCGAAAGCGAGGTCAAGGTCCGCGACCACGGAATCCAGCGCCAGATCGCGCGCGATTGCCCAGGCGACGTTGTGGGCGACGGTCGACGCGCCGACACCGCCCTTGGCGCCGACGACGGCGATGATGCGGCCGACGGCCTTGGCTTCCGGCGAGGAGAACAGGTTGCAGACCGAGCGCACGACGTCGATGGCGCTGACCGGGGCGATGACGTAATCGCTGACGCCACGGCGAACCAGTTCGCGATAGAGCATGACGTCGTTGACGCGCCCGATCACGATCACGCGGGTTCCGGCGTCGCAGACGGAGGCGAGTTGGTCGAGCCCGACGAGAATGTCGTTGCGGCCCTCGGTCTCCAGGATGATGACGTTCGGGGTCGGGGCCGAGCGGTAGGCCTCGATGGCAGCGGCCATGCCGCCCATCTGGATCTTGAGATGAGCTTTGCCGAGGCGGCGGTCTTCGCCCGCCGACTGCACGGCGGCCGCGGTTTCCACCGTCTCGCAGAACGCCTGCACCGACACCCGCGGCGCCGGCGCGATGTGGTCCTCGGTCGACGGCGCCGTGATTTCCGGCTGCGGTTCTGTATTCTGGCGCGAGTAAGTGATCATTTGCCGGTATCGCTGAGTTTGGCCCTGTCGCTCTCGGGATAGGTGGTCGCCGTGGTCGTACCCTTGCGATACTTGTCGAAGGCTGTGCCACGGCGCGGCGCAAAGGCTGGGGTTTCGGGACGCGGCTGCGCGAGGTCGGACGGGTTGTCGACCATCGCCGCCAGGTTGCGCTGGTTGGAGCAGCCGAAATTGTAATACTGCTTGTTGTCGAAATAGCCCTTGTTGTGGATCGACGGTCCGAGGTCCTCCGGCCACAGGCCGCACGGGCCGGCCACCGCCGAGATCTTCGGATAGTTGAGGCGGATCGCGGCCATGTGCCTGGGATCTTCGGGATGATACTGACGGACATTGATCGCGCGCGGCGGCACGCCGGCAGCGGCAAAGCTCGCCCGGATCTCGCGCAATGAATCCTCGGCCGCCCGCGCGTTCGGCGTATTGACGGGCACGTCGACGCTGATGACGCCGGTGCCTTCGCGAAGCCAGTCCTGGGCCAGGCCCATGACGTCGGCGCGCTGAGAGGCGGACAAGCCGCCGCGTCCGCGACCGACGAAAACCACGATCGAGCGGTCGGCTTCCTGGACCGCGATCGGATGGCGCTGGCGATAGTCGTCGGGCACGCCGGCTGTCGTCGCGGGATCGACGACGGTATGTTTGCAGGCGCCGAGCGCCACGGAAAGACCGATCAGCGCTGCGGTCACGCGGAGCGCGCGCTTGCGATCGGCGGGTTTTGTGTTCTGTGATGTCATCGTCCCGCCTCAGTCCGTAATAAAGCCGTAGGTGCCGCGATAATTCCGCGCCTTCTCGACGCGGCCGGGAACGCCGTAGATGCGATTGATGCTGCCGAGCAGGTCAGCCTGCGGATCCGACGCGCTGGCAAAGCCGTCATCGGGACGCGACAGGTCCTTCTGCGCCACCGCGCGCACCACATAGGGTGTGACCAGAACCATCAGTTCGGTCTGGTTGTTGACGAAGTCGCGGCTGCGGAACAGCGTGCCGAGAACCGGCAGTTGCGCCAGACCCGGAAGACCGTTGATCGCCTGCTTGGTCTGGTCCTGGATCAGGCCGGCCATCGCCATCGCGCCGCCGGACGGAATTTCCAGCGTCGTCTCGGCGCGGCGGGTCTTGATCGACGGAATGGTTGTTCCATTTTGGCCGCCAGTCAGAGCGTTTTCGGTCGAGACTTCCGACACTTCGGTCATCACCCGAAGGCTGATCCGTCCCTCCGTCAGCACGACCGGCGTAAAGTTGAGGGAGATGCCGAATTTCTTGAAGCTGACGGTCTGGACGCATTGTCCGATGCCACCGTTCCCCGTTGCTTGGCAGGTCACGCCGGTCGGAATTGGAAATTCGCCGCCGGAGATAAAGGTCGCGGACTCGCCGGAAATGGCCGTGAGGTTAGGCTCGGCAAGGGTCCGGACCACGCCGGCGCTCTCCATCGCACGCAGCGTCGCCGTCACGGATGGCATCGAGCCGAAAGTCCCGGTAAGGGAGTTGCCGGGGACGAGCGGCGCACTGTTTGCGGTGAACGGGTTGTTGTTGGTGAACCTAACAACGGATGTGCCGTAGGTCATGCTGGCGCTGAGATCGATGCCCAGCTGCTTGATGACCGAGCGCTGGACTTCAGCGAGCGTGACTTTCAACATCACCTGGTCACGGCCGCGAACTACGATCGAATTGACGACCTTTTCGGCGCCGCCCACCAGGCGGGCGGCGATGTCGGCGGCCTGTTGCGCCTCGACCGGGGTCGCCGCGCTGCCGCTCAATAGCACGCCGTCACCGACTCCTTCGATCTGGATGTCCGAATTCGGCACCGACTGCTTCAGCGCGGCGCGCACGCCGTTGAGGTCGCGCTTGACGGCGATGTCGTAGGCCGCGATCTGCGCGCCGGTAGAATCGAAGAAAACGATATTGGTCTGGCCGACCGCGGCGCCGATGACATAGGCGCGCTGGGTCGAACGCACCACGGCGTTGGCGATCTTCGGATCGGCAACCAGCACGTCCTTGATCTCGCGCGGCAGGTCGATCACGATGGATTTGCCGATCCCGAGCGAAACGAAGCGCGCGTTCATCTGCCCGTCGGCGGACATCGGCGCGACGCGATAGTCGCTCGCCGCCACCGGCGTCAGCGCCGGATTGAGCGAGAGAGCAGCCACGGCCGAAAACGACAGGGCGCGGACGATGGACGTTCGCATCATCGGCTGAATTTCCCTGCACTTCATATCGTGCGTCCTTTCGGTCACTTCTGCATCGTCTGCTGGCTGGCAACGCCGTAACGAACGACGTTGAGGCTTTCGCCGGGCTTGTTGAGTTGTTCGTCCGGCTTTTCGACCGCCTTGATGTCGGCAATGCTGCGCAGCGCCAGCGTCAGCGTGCCGCTCTGGCGCGACCGCGCCAGCGTTTCGGCCTGCTCGGGCTTCACCTCGAGGGTGACTGTCCTGCCGACCAGCGAGCTGGCGCCTTCTTTTTCCTTCGGCGCCTGGTCGATCGCGAGAACGCGAATGTTGGTGAGAATGATCTCCGAATGGGAGACGTCCGGGCCCTTGGCGTCCGGATTTTTCTCGCGCTTGGTTAGAATCACGTCGACGCGGTCGTTCGGCAGGATGAAGCCGCCAGCGCCGGTTTCGGGTGAAATTTCGGTGGAAATGGCCCGGTAGCCGGCGGGCAGGATCGCCGCCATGAAACCGGAGCCGTCGGCCTTCACCAGCTTCTGCTCGCGAATCGGCTCGCCCGCGATGAACGGCGCGCGCGCGATCGAGCCGGTGATCTCCTTGACGGCGTCGGCCTTGCTGGCGCGGCTGATGAAATTGCTGCTGGCGGTCGCGGCCGGCCAGGTCTGCCATTGCAGATCGTCCGGCTTGACCGACTGGCCGAGGCCGATATCCGATTTCGCGACGAGAATATCGACGGTCTGCATCTGCACGACCGGCTGCGCCGGGGCAGACTTGTCGTCGGACCCACTGGCGAGATATGCGGCAATGCCGCCGGCGCCGATCGCGATGGCCAGGACCACAATGCGTGCGGATTTCATACGCGCTCACTTTCCACATTACGCTGCGACGCTTCCGTCGCTGTGATGGGAGTTGACCAGCTATTCGTCAAAGCATGGTTAATGAGGCGTGTGTAAATTGCCTTAACGGAAAGTTAGCGACGCCGGATCAGCGCATCGCGAGGTGAGTGAGGTCGACCGCCTTGATCCATTCGGTTTCCGGATAGACGATCAGCGCGCCGAGCGCGAGCGCTATGCCATAGGGGACTCCGCTCTGCCTGTCGTGCAGCCGGTTCAGCCAGGCTTGTCCCGTGAGCAGGGAAGGTAGCGGCCATTGCCGGAACTGAATCAGCAGGACCGTCAGCGCTCCGCCGAGCAGCGAGACATAGACGAGATAGTTGAGGAGGTGATCGAAGCCGAACCAGAGCGCCACGCTGGCCGCGACCTTGGCGTCGCCGCCGCCGACCCATCCCATCGCGAAGCAGGCAAAGGCCACGACGAGAACGGTGGCGCCGGCGCCAAAATGCAGCAGCATGTCGTGCAGACCCATGCCGCCGAACGCCGCAAGCGCAACGAAGCCCGCGATCAGCGCCAGCGACACTCGGTTCGAAATCGTCATGGTGAAAAGGTCGCTCGCGGCTGCGAACGCCATCAGGGCCGGAAACAGCAGGAGGCGGGCGGTATCGAGGATCATGGCGTAACGGCCCATTGAGTTGCGAAAGCGCTTCGCGCGTCGGCGCAGCCTATTGACGACAGGTAAACGATCGGAAAACGGCACATCAAGGTTGCGGCCGGACGCGATAGATATCGAGCGGCCGGCTGGCGTCCTGCGGCAACTTCTCGAGCCAGTCCGGCGGCTCGTCGCGGGCCAGCGCCGCGAGAAGGCCGGTGGGCGCTTGCCCGGCCAGCAGTGCGGTTTCGGCGTTGCCGCGACAGAAGACGACAAGTCCAACCCGGTTGTTCTGGATCGTGGTCAGCGCCTGCTCGGCCGTGCCCGTGAAGGCGTCGAGCGTGAGCAGGTTGCCGGTGACGTTGCGGTGATAGGGCCCGGCCAGCGCGCGGTGAGGCGAGCGCGCAAGGATCGGCGCCCCAAGGTTGGAGATCGCAAGCACGGTAGTCGGCGGCTGCGCGGCGAGAAGGGCGTAATCGGCAGGTCGCTCGCAAGTGCCCGCCGGCGAAGCCGCGCGCTCCGTCTCTCCGAGGGCCGCCGACGCCGCATGGGCGGCCGCGCTCCAGGTAACATTCAGGGAAACCAGCCAGACCAACGCCATCCGCGGCGAGGAGAACCGGTCCGACGACAACGCCGTGCGGTGTCGCCAGTCGCCGACCCAGCCTGCGAGCGCAATGGCTGCGAGCGGCAGCGAGAAAGTGGCCCCGCGCACCTGCCAAAGGCTGACAACGAAAGCTGCAGTCAGCAATGCCATCAGCATCCATCCAGCCCCGTTGCTACGACGGCGCAGCCGCAGCCCGAGCACGATCAGCGCGAGCATGGGCGTAACGTAAAAGCCGGCGGCCTTGACCCAGTTGTCGGAGAGCACGCGCCAGAACGGCTGCGCCTCAGTCACCTGATTCAGCCAGAACTGCTGCAGCTTCGGATCCAATCCGGCATAGGGATCGGCGAGGCATTGTGGAAAAGCGGTCACCGCCACTGCGGCAACCGCGATACCGAGCGCAAGCAGCGCGGTGAGCCTTCTGCCGAAGCTGCAGGCGAGGATGGGAGAGATTGCAGCTACTGCCAGGCCGATTCCGGATATCGCCGCGACAGAGAATTGCGGGATCGAATAGGCGTCGCAATGCGGCGAGAGCCAGCTAATGGCCGGCACCGTGGCAACGAACGCGGCAAGGCCAGCGCCGGCGAGGCCCATTCCGAAGCCGGCCGCCTTGGCGGCCTCGGGGCGATCACCCAGCAGATACATTGCCGCTGCGGTCAGCCCGGCAACGGCCACATAGGGTAGCGTTTCCATGCCGACGGCCAGCATCAGCGCGCAGGCGGCGCCTGCAGCGATCCCGGCAACATAACCTCGTCCAACGATCAGGGCGGTTATGGCGGCGAGGCAGAGCGTGAGCTGGATATTGTGGTGGTCGATATTGCCGGGGGCAAAGACGCCGCTGAAGTGGAGCGCCGCGGTGCAGATGATGAACGCCGGCATAATCGTCCACTCATCACCGACGGAGCGTGCGATCCGCAGCGAAAATGTCAGCGCGGCCGCCATCAACGGGGTCGTCCAGGCGAACACCGCCACGGTTTCGCCTGCCGCCAGCTTTCCGGTCAAGGCGGATACGACAAGGATAACAGCCGCGATCGGCGCATCGACAAGGCGTGACCAGTGCATGACGAAGCCGCCTGGCGGGCCCATCCGGTACTGGTGCAGGTCGAACCACGCCTGCCCGCCGATGAGATCGCGAATCTCGACCAGCCGAAGCAGGCTGTCATTGTCTCCGTTGGCGACGGCGAGCGTCGGGAAACCGGCCAGCGCGTGCAGGCCGAGCGCCAGCAGAGCCCCTGCCAGTCCCAGCATGGCATCGTCGCGCCATGTACCCGGTCGGACAGCGCTTTGGAGCATCGTCCTCTCGTTGACTGTCATTCGAAACTCGGACGTTGGGGAGAGGACAGGCTAGCGGCCCACTTTCAACGAAGCGTAAAGCATGCTCCGCAGCAACGCTGTCGCCCGGCGATCGGTCGGGGCCAATAACGATAAAGGCCCCGGCAATGCCGGGGCCTTTAAAGCACCTACGTGAGGCTTCGCTTACTTCAGCGAGGTCGAGATCGCGTTGAAGTTGCTGCCCAGCTTGGTGCCGACGCCCTGAACGGCGGTGATGATCGCGATCGCGATGCCGGCGGCAATCAGACCGTATTCGATGGCGGTGGCGCCGGACTCATCCTTCACGAAACGCGAAACGAGATTCTTCATGATAACTCCTGTGTACACACGTGGCTGGTCGAACTTAAGTTTGGTCTGCCGGCGTTCTCAGCACCGTGACCATGGCGTCACCCTAGGGTGCGACAATTTCGGCGCAGTTAATTCGATCCCGCAAAAATGCTCGGAACTTGCAGTTCTTGAGCACAGTAAACACCGCATTAAGGCATCCGATAAAATGCAAGCGCGGCTTCGTCGACCGACGCCTTTGATTCACGGCTCCTTAAGCGCGAGCGGATACGCCTTGCGGTGTCCGATTGAACGAGGTCGTCATGTCCGGTTTGCCAATGGAAGTCATCGAGGTAGTGGGCCAGACGATAGCGAAGGTCGTTCCTGTCACGATCGCGCTCGCCCTTGTGTTCACGATACTCTCGCATTTCTGGGCCTGCAATCCGGGCAAACCCTGGTGGCGCAAGCGCGAGCTCATCACCGACATCTGCTATTGGTTTCTCGTACCGGTGTTCGCGCGCATCTTCCGCATCGGACTATTGGTGCTCGGCGCTGCGGTCGTCTTCAACATTCACGAGGTCGACGAACTGATCGCATTCTACGACAATGGCCATGGACCGCTGGCGCAGCTTCCGCTCTGGGTGCAGGCGCTGTTGTTTCTCGTTGCATCCGATTTCATGCTGTACTGGCTGCACCGCATGTTTCACGGTGGCGGGTTCTGGAAGTATCATGCCATCCATCATTCCTCTGAAGATCTCGAGTGGATCTCGGCTGCGCGGTTTCACCCCGTCAACCTGTTCATCGGAACGATCCTGGTCGATGTTATCCTGCTGATGGCGGGCATTTCTCCCAACATCATGCTCTGGGTCGGGCCGTTCACGACCTTCCACTCCGCCTTCGTTCACGCCAACCTGAACTGGACGCTTGGACCGTTGAAGTATGTGCTTGCCACGCCGGTCTTCCATCGCTGGCATCACACATCGCTCGAGGAGGGCGGCAATACCAATTTCGCGGGCACCTTCCCGCTCTGGGACATTCTGTTCGGAACGTTCCGCATGCCGGAGAACCTGCTGCCCGAGGGCTATGGCGTAGACGATCAGGAGATCCCGACCGAGATCGGCGGACAATTGGCCTATCCATTCCGTCAATAATCCGGCCGGTCATTTCGTATGAGCACTGAAGCCGGGACGATCCAGCGGGCCAAAGCCTTCAGCCTTGGCGATGTCCCGGCATGGCTCTGGCTCGGCATCGCCGTCTACGCGCTGGTACTGATCGGTGGATGGCTTCTGAAGGATTCCGATACCTACTGGCAGATCGCCGTGGGCCAGTGGATCCTCGACCACCACGCTTTGCCACGCGTCGATATCTATTCTTTCACCAAGACCGGAGAGCCCTGGACATCATCGTCCTGGCTGTCGCAGGTACTGTATGCGGTGAGCTACAATCTGGTGGGCTGGATCGGACCCGTGGTTCTCGCCGCGACCTCTATCGCCGTAACCTTTGCGTTGTTCGCCCATATTCTCGGCCGCCGCATTCCCGCGACCTATGCGGTCGCGGTCGCGATCGCGGCGCTGGTGCTCTCGATGGGGCATTTTCTGGCGCGCCCGCACGTGTTGGTGCTGCCGATCATGCTGGCATGGGCGTACGGGCTGATGTCGGCGAGCGAGCGCGGCCAGGCGCCGTCACCATGGCTTTTGCTGTTGATCGCATTGTGGGCGAACCTGCACGGCGGATTCGTATTTGGCCTGGTGCTGGTCGGCGCCTTCGCGCTCGATGCGCTGTGGAACGCCGATCGCACGCAGCAAAGGTCGCTGGCGCTGCGCTGGGCAGCATTCGGCGTCGCCGCTTTGGCGGCGTGTTGCGTCACACCCTACGGATGGGGATCGATTCTTGCGGCGCGCAAGATTCTCGATCTCGGGGAGCTGCTGCATCTCATCTACGAATGGATGCCGGCCAACTTCAGCAAGTTCGGCCTGTTCGAGATGTCGATCCTGGCGTTGATCGCGGGCGCGCTTTACGGCGGCGTCAAGCTCACGCCGCCACGGATCGCGCTGGTGCTCGGCCTGTTGCACATGGCGCTGTCCCACGTCCGGAACGTCGAGATCTTCGCGTTGTTGCTGCCGATCGTGGTGCTCGCGCCGGTGGCGTCGCAGTTCGCGCTGCGGCCGGCCTGGCCCGCCCGCGCCGGCGCTTCGATGTCTGTGATGGCCGCGGTAATCGTCCTGCTCAGCGGCTGGACATGGCTGCTCGCGATCAACACCACATTTGCACCGCCGGAAAGCCAATCGCCTTCCGCGGCCGTGGACGCGCTGAAGGCGCATAATCCGAAGCGGGTTCTCAACGACCTTCCGTTCGGCGGCTATCTGATCTGGCGGCAGATTCCCGTATTCGTCGACGGACGCGCCGAGCTCTATGGCGAAGCCTTCGACGTGGCCTACTACCGCGCCATGCAGCTCAAGGACGTCAACCAGTTTCTCGACATTCTCAGGACCTGGGACATCGACGCCGTACTGCTGACGCCGCACACCCCGGCGGTCGGCCTGCTCGACAATATCAGCGGCTGGCGGCGCGCCTACGCCGACGAGAACGCGGTGCTGCACGTTCGCACCACTCACTGATCCGGCCGATCTCCGGCAGGCGAACTGGCGGACAAGCCGGGATTCTGGTACGCGAGCCGGATGAACCTGCCGATCGAAGTCGTGGAAATGCTGGGCCAGACCATGGCCAACGTGGTGCCGGTCACGATCGCGCTGGCGCTCGTGTTCTCGCTGCTTTCGCATTTCTGGGCCTGCAATCCCGGCAAGCCGTGGTGGCGCAAGCGCGAACTCGTCACCGACATATGCTACTGGTTTCTGGTGCCGCTGTTCGCGCGCGTGTTCCGCATCGGATTATTGGTGCTCGGCGCAGCTTTGCTGTTTGGAATTCACGACGCCGACGAACTGATCGCCTTCTACGACAACGGCCACGGCCCATTGTCGAGGATGCCGTTGTGGCTGCAGGCGATCCTGTTTCTGGTTGCTGCCGACTTCATGATGTACTGGCTGCACCGCATATTTCACGGCGGCGGGTTCTGGAAATACCACGCCATTCATCATTCGTCGGAAGATGTGGACTGGATCTCGGCGGCACGCTTCCACCCCGTTAACCTGCTGTTAGGTACCATCGGTGTCGACGTCGCACTGCTGATAGCCGGCATTTCGCCGGGCGTGATGCTGTGGCTCGGGCCGTTCAACATCTTCCATTCGGCGTTCGTTCACGCCAACCTCAACTGGACGCTGGGGCCCTTCAAATACGTCGTGGCGACGCCGGTGTTTCACCGCTGGCACCACACGTGTCGCGAGGAGGGCGGGGACACCAATTTTGCCGGCACCTTTCCGCTCTGGGACATCCTGTTCGGGACCTTCCGAATGCCGTCGGATCGCCTGCCGGAGCAGTACGGCGTCGACGATCAGTCCTCGTTCCCGCGCGAAATCATTGGGCAACTGGCTTACCCGTTCCGCAAATAGGCCGGCGGCGGATTTCTTGCCGCACGGTGGCGCCTATTTGCCGTTTGTTCATGAATTGTCGTCAGATTCACCTTGTCGGGCGCCGGTTCCGCTGCGTATCGCCATCGCCGGCTTGTTGATGCCCCGGGGTAAAGTATGTCGTTCAAGTTTCCGCGTATTCGCGCACGCGCGCGTTTTGGATTGCGTTCCCTCGCTGCAGGAATGCTGCTGTGGCCGGCCGTCGGCCTGGCCTCGCCCGATCCCGACCGAATCGCCGTCTATGTTGACCAGGCGAAGCTCGTGAAGCTTCCCGCCAAGGTCTCCACCATCGTGGTTGGAAATCCGTTGATTGCGGACGTCACCCTGCAGAGCGGCGGCATCGTCGTCGTCACCGGCAAGGGCTACGGCGCGACCAATTTCATCGCCATGGACCGCAACGGCGAGGTGCTGGTGGACCGCCAGATCCAGGTCGAAGGCCCGACCGATCAGCTCGTCACCGTCTACCGCGGCGTCGAACGCGAATCCTATAGCTGCATGCCGATCTGCCAGCGCCGGGTCACCCTTGGTGACGGCGACGGCTACTTCAGGACCGCCATTGATCAGGCCGGCTCGCTGTCGAGCCAAGCCGCCGGGTCCGCGGGCGGCAAATGAACTGAACCGGTTGCGCACGGCTCGCCGTTCCGTTCGGCGGGCAGCGTAGGCGCTGGTCTTCCAGCGCGGTTAATATCCGCTTAACGGCGCAGGCCGTTCTGTCTGCATCGGACGAAACAATTCAACAATCAGTTTCGGATAGGTTTTCGCGGCAATTCCCCTCGGGTTCTGAGGTCCCTTCGATGCCGCCTTTCACAGCTTCCAAGACAAACATCCTGCGCCGGTTTGGTCGCAACCGAAGGGGGTCGGCCGTTGTCGAGTTTGCACTGGTTGCGCCGATATTCTTGGCCGTTCTGTTCGCGATCATCGAACTGGCGCTGGTGTTCTTTGCTAGCCAGATCCTGGAAACCGTGACGCAGGATACCGCCCGCCTGGTCATGACCGGCCAGGCGCAGGACATCAAATATACCAAGGAGCAGTTCAAGGACATCGTTTGCGCCAAGCTCACCGTGATGTTCGATTGCGCGAACGGTGTCTCGATCGATGTGCGGAGCTATCCGTCGTTTGCCGGTGTGAACATCGACGCACCGATCGACGCTGCGAAGGTCTTCATCGACGACACGAAATACTGTCCCGGCAAGGACGGCGATGTGGTCGTGGTGCGGCTGTTCTATCCATGGCCGGTGTTCGTCCCCGGGCTTGGCTTCAATCTGACGAACCTAGCCAACGGCAAGCGTCTTCTGACCGCCACCGCCGCATTCCAGAACGAGCCGTTTCCTACCCCCGGCGTTACCTGCTCATGAGCGTTTCCATGAAAACGAAAATGCTGTCATCGATATGGTTGTTGCGCCTGCGGCGCCACGTCGCCGCTCTGCGCACGAACAACAGCGGTCTCGCTGCGATCGAATTCGCCATGATCATCCCGCTCATGGCTATGCTGTTCATTGGAACCAACGAGTTTGCTGCGGGCGTTGCCGTCGACCGCAAGGTGACGATCATGGCGCGCACGCTGTCGGACCTGACGTCGCAGAACACCGAGGTCACCGACGACAAATTCACCAACTTCTTCAATGCCGGCAAGGTGATCATGACGCCCTATTCGTCGACGCCGGTGCAGGGCACAATCTCGGAACTCTGGATCCATCCGGACACGAAGAAGGCGCGGGTGCAGTGGAGCAAGGGCGACGAAGCGCATTCGCAGGGTGACATCATCGAGATCCCGGATGCTCTCAAGATCGGCGGAACCTATCTGATCTACAGCGAGGTGAAGTACAAATACGTGCCCAGTGTCGCCTGGTTCATCAACAAGGTGAGTGGCATCACGCTGAGCGACGTCTCCTACACCCGTCCGCGCCAGGGGATTTGCGTGAAGTACAAGACGACGGACTGCACCACGAAGTGAGGCGGCCGCCACTGGTCGGGATGAGTGCGTCGAAAAGAATCACAAAGAAAAAGGCCGCGCCAAAAGCGCGGCCTTTTGATTTATTCAGGAGCGACCTCCGGGACGCGCATGCCCCGGAAAATCGCTTATCCGGCGGCGCGCAGATTGTCGGCCGAAGATTTGCCAGAGCGGCGATCTGCCACGATTTCGTAGGAGATCTTCTGGCCTTCACGCAACGTTCCGAGGCCGGCACGCTCGACAGCGCTGATGTGCACGAACACGTCATTGCCGCCGTCATCCGGCTGGATGAAGCCATAGCCCTTGGTAGCGTTAAACCACTTCACGGTTCCCATGCTCACTGGGGTAGTCCCTTCTCAGATAGACAAGTCGTAGCCCACCTTTCGATGGGCTGGTGAGATCGAATTTTTGGAAGGGTCGTCAGCGTCTAAACCGGCTGTACCGGTGGATAGCTAATGTCGTCCGGCCGAAAATCGATACCTAATATTATTCGATAGTAGGGTTCAAAACAATCCTGACGTGCGATTTTTTGATTCGGCCGGCCAGCCGCCCTCGCTCGCGCGCGACGCGGCCGCGTCGGGCGCGATTTCGAGGGCGTTTACGATCTGTTTACCGGCGGCGGAACTGGCCGCCGCGCGGCGGCCCACCACGTGGGGCGCCCGGTGTCGACGGACGCTCGTCCTTGTGTCGGAAGATCAGGCGACCCTTCTCCAGATCGTACGGCGACATCTCGATCGTCACGCGATCGCCTGCCAGCGTCTTGATCCGGTTCTTCTTCATCTTGCCCGCGGTATAGGCAACAATCTCGTGTCCGGCATCGAGCTGCACGCGATAGCGCGCGTCGGGGAGAATTTCGGTCACCAGTCCTTCGAACTGGATCAGCTCTTCTTTAGCCATGGTGGTCTCCAGGTCGATTGAGGCTAGCGCTGCGGTCGGTGGTTACGGTTCGGTTGATTATTCGGACGGCTCTCGCGATGCAAGAAGGCGACGCCTTGAATGCTTTCGCTGTGGCCGGCCTGGCTCTTGCCGCCCTGCTGCGCCGGCCGCGGCGCTTCGTGCCTGTTCGGCTGCTGCGCATTATTACCACCACCGCGGCGGCGTCGGCGAGGGCCTTTTGCGCTTGGGGCCGGTTCATGGGAACGGCTAGCATGGACACGTGTTCCGGGCCGTCCGCCCCGATGCTGGGCGGGGGCCGGCGCCGCATCACGGTGGCCCGGCGTCCTTCGGTCTTCCCGCGGCAGCGCAATGCGAATCAGCCGCTCGATGTCGCGCAGATAGCCCATTTCCTCGGCACCCGCGATCAGCGAGATCGCCACGCCCTCGGCGCCGGCGCGCGCGGTGCGGCCGATGCGGTGGACATAGGTTTCGGGAACATTGGGCAGGTCGAAATTCACGACATGGCTGATGCCATCGACATCGATGCCGCGGGCGGCAATGTCGGTGGCGACCAACGTGCGGATCTCGCCGGAGCGGAACGCCGCCAGCACGCGTTCCCGGTGGTTCTGCGATTTGTTGCCGTGAATGGCATTGGCTTCGATGCCGGCCTTGGCCAGCACCTTCACCACCTTGTCGGCGCCGTGCTTGGTGCGGGTGAAGACCAGCGCGCGGTCGACCGGTTCCTGCTTCAAAAGCTGCGCCAGCACCGCCGGCTTGGCCGCGAAATCGACCTGGATGATGCGCTGGGTGATCCGGTCGGCCGTCGAGGCCACCGGCGTCACCGCCACCCGCGCAGGGTCGCGCAGCATGGATTCGGCGAGTTCCGCGATATCCTTCGGCATGGTGGCCGAGAAGAACAGCGTCTGCCGCTTGATCGGCAGCTTGGCGACGACTTTGCGGATGTCGTTGATGAAGCCCATGTCGAGCATGCGATCGGCTTCGTCGAGCACCAGGAACTCGACCTGGTTCAGCTTCAGCCCGTTGCTCTGGACGAGATCGAGCAGGCGGCCGGGGGTCGCCACCATCACTTCGACGCCCTGCATGACCGAGCGGACCTGGCGGCCCATCGGCACGCCGCCGATCGCCAGCGCCGAGGTCAGGCGGATGTGGCGGCCATAGGCGTTGAAGCTGTCGAGGATCTGGCCTGACAGCTCGCGGGTCGGCGACAGCACCAGCACGCGGCAGCTCTTCGGCTGCGGCCGGGTGCGGTTCTCCAGGATCCGGTGCAGGATCGGCAGCGCAAACGCCGCGGTCTTGCCGGTGCCGGTCTGGGCGATGCCGACCACGTCACGGCCGGTCAACGCGATGGGAATGGTCTGGGCCTGGATGGGAGTGGGCGTCTGGTAATTCTCTTCCTTGAGCGCGCGCGAGATGGGATCGGCAAGGCCGAAATCCTGAAAGGAGGTCAAAAGGGTGGTTCTTTCCATTAAAAAAGGCAGGCGCCCGGCGATGTCAGCCAGGAGCGCGCGAGTGTGTCAGAGACACCCGCGTGTTTGGGGCGTCGGTTTTGCTAGCTGAAGGGGGCAAGCCAGAAACCGCAAAACGGGATCAGAACACGCGGCTCGCAGGGACCTGATGATTCTCTAGGTCACGACAGTCATATGGAGCACCTGCGCGCCGCTTTCAAGGTGAATTCGGCTCGCCTCGCCAGCGCGGTTAAAAGAAACCGATCGGCCAGATCGCGCCGTGCCGCATGGCCAACCCAAACGATCAAAATTCGTGCAAGAAATTTAGCCAAATTGCGGCATTTGCACAAAAAATAGATAGTTTGCCCCCAAAGCATACATTTCTACTGTCTAACAAATAGGCAAATTTCCTGCCGACGGTTTTCGCGTAGCCGGAATTTTCAAGCGATTAGAGGAGTTTATCCGGCCATCGAGCAATGGCATGGTTCTTGCGATTCCCTTAACGCAGGCGGCCGTGGGGCCGTTCGCAGCGTTCAACGCCTGCGTCAGGGAGATGACATTTCATGCTTACAAAATTGACTCACGATTTAGCGACGCTGAGCCGCCGCCGCTGGCTGGCGGCCACTGCCGGCCTGGTTTTGGGTCTGGCTGCGTTCTCCAACGCCAAGGCGCAGGAGACCATCAAGGTCGGCGTCCTGCATTCGCTTTCCGGCACCATGGCCATCAGCGAAACCACGCTGAAGGACACCATTCTCTTCCTGATCGAGGAGCAGAACAAGAAGGGCGGCGTGCTCGGCAAGAAGCTCGAGCCTGTCGTCGTCGACCCCGCCTCGAACTGGCCGCTGTTTGCCGAAAAGGCGCGCGAGCTGATCACCAAGGACAAGGTTTCGGTCGTGTTCGGCTGCTGGACCTCGGTGTCGCGCAAGTCCGTGCTGCCGGTATTCAAGGAACTGAACTCGATCCTGTTCTACCCCGTGCAATACGAGGGCGAGGAGAGCGAGCGCAACGTGTTCTACACCGGTGCTGCGCCGAACCAGCAGGCGATCCCCGCCGTCGACTATTTGATGAAGGACGAGAAGGTGAAGCGCTGGGTGCTGGCCGGCACCGACTACGTCTATCCGCGCACCACCAACAAGATCCTAGAAGCCTACTTGAAGTCGAAGGGCGTCAAGCAGGAAGACATCATGATCAACTACACGCCGTTTGGTCATAGCGACTGGCAGACGATCGTGGCCGACATCAAGAAGTTCGGCTCGGCCGGCAAGAAGACCGCTGTTGTCTCCACCATCAACGGTGACGCCAACGTTCCCTTCTACAAGGAGCTCGGCAACCAGGGCATCAAGGCGACCGACATTCCGGTGGTCGCGTTCTCGGTCGGTGAAGAAGAACTCGCCGGCATCGACACCAAGCCGCTGCTCGGCCATCTCGCCGCCTGGAACTACTTCCAGTCGATCAAGTCGCCCGAGAACGAGAAGTTCATCAAGGCCTGGCAGGCCTACACCAAGAATCCGAAGCGCGTGACCAACGATCCGATGGAAGCGCACGTCATCGGCTTCGACATGTGGGTCAAGGCGGTCGAGAAGGTGAAGTCGACCGATCCGGACAAGGTGATCGACGCGCTGCCCGGCATCGAAGCCAAGAACCTGACCGGCGGCACCTCCAAGATGCTGCCCAACCATCACATCACCAAGCCGGTGTTCATCGGCGAAATCAAAGCCAACGGCCAGTTCGACGTGGTGTGGAAGACCCCGGGCCTTGTTGCTGGTGACGCCTGGTCGAAGGAGCTCGAGGGCTCCAAGGACCTGATCGGCGACTGGGTCGGCAAGAAGTGCGGCAACTACAACACCAAGACCAATAAGTGCGGCGGTCAGGGTTCCTGATCCCCGTCTGACCTGCAACGATAACTTCCAAGAGAACTACCGAAGACCGGAGAGGGCGGCGCTGCCGCCGCCTTCTCCCACACTCCTGCCGGGGTCGTATTGTGTCTGCCAATTTCCTTGATCGCTTTCGCGCGCTCCTGCTCGCGATCCTTTTGGCTGCGGCCTTTGCGGCGCCGGCGCTGGCGGGCCCGTTCGAGGACGCGGTCGCCAAGTTCGCCAACGACGATTTTTCCGACACGGATGAAGCGATCGGCACGGTCGCGACGTCGGGCAATCCGCTGGCCTTTCCGATCATTAGCGCGCTGCAGGAAGGGCGGCTGTCGGCCGATCCGGATACCAAGAAGGTTTTCGTTACCGGGAGCGACGGCAAGATCATCGATGCCGCGACCGGCGCTGCCGTGGACAAGCTGCCGGACAACGCGTCCGCCGTGCGCCTCAACAACCGTTTGCGCCGCGCCGTTGAGGCCGCGCTCGGCGGGTTGACGCTGCTGTCACCGGACCCGGCCAAGCGGATCGCGGCGGCGCAATCGGTGTTCAAGAGCCATGAGGAGAGCGCGCTGCCCGTAATCGACGGCGCCCTGGCGAAGGAGACCAACAAGTCCGTCAAGGCCGCCTTCGCGGAAGCCCGTGCCGCCATCCTGCTCTACAAGTCCGACGCGACGGAGGTCGAGAAGCTCGAAGCAGTCGCCGTCGTTAAGGCGCGCGGCGATCAGGAGGCGATGGCGCTCCTGACCGGGCTCGGCAGCGACCTGCCGCCCAACGTCGCGCGCGCCGTAGCAAGCGCGATTGCCTCGATCCAGAGCAATCTTGCGATGTGGTCGATGGTGCAGAACGCCTGGTACGGCCTGTCACTGGGCTCGGTGCTGCTGCTCGCCGCAATCGGCCTCGCTATCACGTTCGGCGTCATGGGCGTCATCAACATGGCCCATGGCGAGATGGTGATGCTGGGCGCCTACACCACCTTCGTGGTGCAGGAGATCATTCGCAGCAATTATCCCGGCCTGTTCGATTATTCGCTGCTGATCGCGGTGCCGCTGGCGTTCCTCGTCGCCGGCGCCGTCGGCGTGCTGATCGAGCGTGGCATCATCCGTTTCCTCTATGGCCGCCCGTTGGAAACGCTGCTCGCGACCTGGGGCCTGTCGCTGGTATTGCAGCAGGCCGTGCGCACCGCGTTCGGCCCCACCAACCGCGAGGTCGGCAATCCCTCCTGGATGAGCGGCGCGTTCGAGCTCGGCCAGATCACCATTACCTATAACCGGCTCTGGATTCTTTGCTTCACGCTCGCGGTCTTCGTCATCCTGCTCGCGATGCTGCGTTACACCGCTCTCGGGCTCGAGATGCGCGCGGTGACGCAGAACCGCCGCATGGCGGCCTCGATGGGCATCGCGACCTCGCGCGTCGATGCGCTGACCTTCGGTCTCGGCTCGGGGATCGCCGGGATTGCAGGCGTGGCGCTGTCGCAGATCGACAATGTCAGCCCCAATCTCGGCCAGAGCTACATCATCGATTCCTTCATGGTCGTCGTGTTTGGCGGCGTCGGCAATCTCTGGGGCACGCTGGTCGGCGCCTTCACGCTCGGCATCGCCAACAAGTTCCTGGAGCCGGTGGCCGGCGCCGTCCTCGGCAAGATCGCCATCCTCGTGCTGATCATCCTGTTCATCCAGAAACGTCCGCGCGGCCTGTTCGCGCTGAAGGGCCGGGCGGTGGAAGCATGACGCCGCACATCCTCACGCGCTCGCTCGACCGCAGCGCCACCATCTTCCTAATCGTCGTCGCCGGCCTCGGCGTGCTGATCCCGCTCTCCAATCTCCTGCTGCCTTCAGGCTCGGCGCTGCAGGTGCCGACCTATCTGGTCGCACTGTTCGGCAAATACGCCTGCTACGCCATCCTCGCGCTCTCGATCGACCTGATCTGGGGCTATTGCGGCATTCTCTCGCTCGGCCACGGCGCGTTCTTCGCGCTCGGCGGCTACGCCATGGGCATGTACTTGATGCGCCAGATCGGCAGCCGCGGCGTCTACGGCAATCCGATCTTGCCCGACTTCATGGTGTTTCTGAACTATCCGGCGCTGCCCTGGTACTGGCACGGCTTTGATATGTTCTGGTTTGCGGCGCTGATGGTCATTCTTGTTCCCGGCCTGCTCGCGTTCTGCTTCGGTTGGCTGGCGTTCCGCTCCCGCGTCACCGGCGTCTATCTCTCGATCATCACCCAGGCCATGACATATGCGCTGCTGCTGGCGTTCTTCCGCAACGATTTCGGTTTCGGCGGCAACAACGGTCTGACCGACTTCAAGGACATCCTCGGCTTCAATGTGCAGGCCGACGGCACCCGCGCCGCCTTGTTTGCCCTGAGTTGCCTGGCGCTGATCGTCACCTTCCTGATCTGCCGGGCGGTCGTGACGTCGAAGCTCGGCAAGGTCTTGATAGCGATCCGCGATGCCGAGTCGCGCACCCGTTTCCTCGGCTACCGCGTCGAATCCTACAAGCTGTTCGTGTTCACGCTGTCGGCCTGCATGGCCGGCGTCGCCGGCGCGCTCTACGTGCCGCAGGTCGGCATCATCAATCCAAGCGAATTTGCACCGGGCAACTCCATCGAGGCGGTGATCTGGGTCGCCGTCGGTGGCCGCGGCACGCTGGTGGGCGCCGCGCTTGGCGCTGTCGTCGTCAACTACGCAAAAACCTACTTCACCTCGGGCCCGCTGGCGCCCTACTGGCTGTTCATGCTGGGCGCGCTGTTCATCCTGGTGACGCTGCTGCTGCCAAAGGGGATCGTCGGCACCTTCAACGCCTGGCGGGAGTCCCGGAAGGCAACCGAAAAAGCCAATGCCGAAAGCGCTGCTCTCGAAGACCGCGTCGGCGAACCGAAGCCCGCGGAGTGAGCGCATGAGTGTCATGGAGGGAAGGACCACTTCCGCGCTGCTCTACCTCGACGGCGTGCATGTCGCGTTCGACGGCTTTCACGCCATCAACAACCTGTCGCTGACGCTTGAGCCCGGCGAGATGCGCGCCATCATCGGTCCGAACGGCGCCGGCAAGACCACGATGATGGACATCATCACCGGCAAGACCAAGCCGGACGAAGGCACGGTGCTGTTCGATGGCATGACCGACCTGACGCGGCTGGATGAGACCCATATCGCCGAACTCGGCATTGGCCGCAAATTCCAGAAGCCGACGGTGTTCGAGAGCCAGACCATCGAGGACAATCTGTTGCTGGCGCTCAATGTCGATCACAGCGTCAAGGGCACGCTGTTCTGGCGCGGCAACAGGGACGAATCCGAACGGATCGACCGCGTGCTCGAAACCATCCGCCTGACCGATGCGCGCAATCGTCTTGCGGGCAGCCTGTCACACGGCCAGAAGCAGTGGCTGGAGATCGGCATGCTGCTGGCGCAGGACCCAAAACTGCTGCTGGTCGACGAGCCGGTCGCGGGCATGACCGACGTCGAGACGCATCAGACCGCCGAGCTTCTGAAGGAAATCAACAAGGAAAAGACCGTCATGGTCGTCGAGCACGACATGACCTTCGTGCGCGAACTCGGCGTCAAGGTCACCTGCCTGCACGAAGGTACGGTGCTGGCGGAGGGGACCATCGATCAGGTCTCATCGAACGAGCGCGTGATTGAAGTGTATCTGGGAAGATGAAGAATATGCTGACGGTTCCTCGTGAAAGCTGTCATCGTCCGCGAAAGCGGACGATCCAGTACTCCGAGACGGTGAGCTTTACCGCAGAGGCTCGGCGTACTGGATACCCCGCCTTCGCGGGGTATGACGCCACCTCTCAGCCGAAGCGAAGTGCCAAATGCTGAAGGTCGACAACATCAATCTCTACTACGGCGCAGCACAAGCCTTGCGCGGCGTCTCGCTGTCCGCCGAGCCCGGCAAGGTGACGTGCGTGCTGGGCCGCAACGGCGTCGGCAAGACCTCGCTGCTCCGCGCGATGGTCGGCCAGTATCCGATCGCAGGCGGATCGATCATGCTTGATGGCAACGACATCACCAGCCTCAAGCCGTACGAGCGCGCGCGACGCGGCATCGGCTTCGTGCCGCAGGGCCGCGAAATTTTTCCGCTGCTCACGGTTGAGGAAAATCTCAAGACCGGCTTCGGGCCGCTCAAGCGCGAGGATCGCTATATCCCCGACGACGTGTTCTCGCTGTTTCCGGTGCTGAATACGATGCTGGGGCGCCGCGGCGGCGACCTCTCCGGCGGGCAACAGCAGCAGCTCGCGATCGGCCGTGCGCTGGTCATGCGGCCGAAACTGTTGCTATTGGACGAGCCGACCGAAGGCATTCAGCCCTCGATCATCAAGGACATCGGCCGCGCCATCTCTTACCTGCGCAGCCTCGGCAACATCGCGATCGTGCTGGTCGAACAATATCTCGACTTTGCCTGCGAGCTCGGCGACAATTTCGCGGTCATGGACCGTGGCGCGGTGAAATATGCCTGCGACCGCGCCAATCTCGATCCCGCGGAGATCAGTCGCCAGATGGCGCTGTAGCAAACGCGCTTTTGAGGTTGCCACGTAACGCCGTTGGGGGACGGATGCGGACCGATATTACGCGCGCGGCTTCAGCGACGTTCGCTGCCAATCGGGCCCAGGGCGCGGTGCGGTTCGGCGTGCATCTGCAGGATGGCGTCACCCGCCGCGGGGACTTGCACGAATCCGGTTCGCTCCGCGTGCGCTTTCCCTCTCCTGAAGCGGAAGGACTATTCGGAGTGTTCGTCAACACCGCCGGCGGCATTGCCGGCGGAGACCGCTTCGATATCGATATCGGGGCAGGCGAGGGCACCCGGCTGACGCTGACAACGGCGGCGGCCGAGAAGGTCTATCGCGCCCCCGGCGCCGCCGCCCAGCTCAGCATCGCCCTGAAGGCGGAAGCCGGTGCGCATCTCGCCTGGCTGCCGCAGGAAACCATCCTGTTCGACCGAGCGCGAATTGTCAGGCGCATCGACATCGATCTGGCCGAAGACGCCTCGCTTCTGCTCTGCGAAATCGTCGTGTTCGGCCGTGCCGCGATGGGTGAAACGATGCGGCACGGCGAGTTCGTCGACCGTTGGCGCCTGCGCCGCGGCGGCAAGCTGGTGTTTGCGGAGACCATCCGGCTCGACGGCGACATCGGCGCAAAGCTGGCGCGGCCGGCTGTTGCGAAAGGCGGCGTCGCCATCGGCACCGCGCTGATCGTGCCGGGCGAAGAGGCGATCGTGGAGCGGATCCGCGAAGCCTCGGAAGCGTTCGGCGGCGAGGTCGGCATCTCCTGCTGGAATGGATTTGCAATGGCGCGCTTCTGTGCCCAAGATGCGGCCCGGCTGCGCGCCGATATGATGACGGTGCTCGGCCGTGCCGGCGGCGCAGCGCTACCAAGACTTTGGCTCAATTAACCGCTGTGGCTCAACTAGAGACAATCACCAGAGTGCTCGCATGAATCTCTCCCCCCGCGAAAAGGACAAGCTCTTGATCTCGATGGCGGCCATGGTGGCGCGCCGCAGGCTCGAGCGCGGCGTCAAGCTCAACCACCCCGAGGCGGTCGCCATCATCTCCGACTTCATCGTCGAGGGCGCCCGCGACGGCCGCACCGTCGCCGAACTGATGCAGGCCGGCGCCCAGGTCCTGACCCGCGCGCAGGTGATGGATGGCATTCCCGAGATGATCCACGACATCCAGGTCGAAGCGACGTTTCCGGATGGGACCAAGCTCGTCACTGTGCATGAGCCGATAAGGTAGTCATCGTCATTCCGGGGCGGCCGCAAAGCGGCCGAACCCGGAATCCAGAGATTGTTGATCGAGATTCTCAGATGCGCAATCGCGCACCATAGTTCGCCCTTCGGGCGCCCCGGAATGACAGAGGAGGGTACATGATCCCCGGCGAACGCTTCATCAAGGACGGCGAGATCGAACTCAACGCCGGCCGCAAGACGGTGACGCTCACCGTCGCCAATACCGGCGACCGCCCGATCCAGGTCGGCTCGCACTACCACTTCTTCGAGACCAACCCCGCACTGAAGTTCGACCGCAAGAAATCCCGCGGCATGCGCCTCGACATCGCCGCCGGCACCGCGGTGCGTTTCGAGCCCGGCCAGACCCGCGACGTGCAACTCGTCGCACTCGCCGGCAAGCGCACCATCTACGGATTCCGCGGCGACGTGCAGGGGAAGCTGTGAATTCCAAGGACGCGCTGTGATCGTTCGTGAGGTGAGCACACCGGCAGGGCTCCCTCCCCCCTTGCGGGGGAGGGTTGGGGAGAGGGGTATGTCGCCGCGGGCTCGGACCGGAGAGAGTCGTCGCGGTGCGAACCAAACTGGAAAGAGGATCGACAGTCTTGCAGCCGCGATCCGGCAAGCATCGGAGCAAGCGGTACCCCTCTCCCTAACCCTCTCCCGCAAGGGGAGAGGGAACCCATCCGCCGGTGCGTCCCTGACTGGTGCCATCACATCAGGGGCGCACCAATATGCAACGTGAGGTGAGCACGCTGGTACGGCTCCCTCCCCCCTTGCGGGGTCCGAGGCGAGCGAAGCTCGCTCTCGAGGTTGGGGAGAGGGGTATGCCGCACGACGAGGTAAGCAAGGTTCAGCGCGATCGCGCCAAGCGCTTAAGGCGCGAGATGACTCGTGCGGAGACGTTGCTATGGCGCCATCTAAAAGCGAAACGGCTCGCGGGGCTAGGATTTCGCCGCCAGGTCCCGATGGGCAATTACGTCGCGGATTTCGCTGCTCACTCTTGCAAGCTCGTCATTGAGATCGATGGCGAGAGCCACGATTTCGAGGAGCGCATTCGACACGACATTACGCGTGACCAATGGTTTGAATCTCGCGGCTATCGCGTACTGCGCTTCACCAACGACGACGTAATGAAGAATCTTGAGGGCGTTGTTCTTTTCATTCTGCAGGCAGCGGAGCAAGCGGCACCCCTCTCCCTAACCCTCTCCCGCAGGGGGAGAGGGAACCCGTCCGCTGGTGCGTCCCTGACTAATGCCAAAGACGTCGAGGAGCAGTCGTGATGCGATGTGAGGTGAGCACGCTGGTCAGGCTCCCTCTCCCCTTGCGGGAGAGGGTTGGGGAGAGGGGTGGCCGCGAGTTGCCAAGCCCGCAATGGGCACGAAACACCGAAAGCTGGAGGCCGTCATGTCCGTGAAAATCAAACGTAGCGTCTATGCCGACATGTTCGGGCCGACCACTGGCGACAAGGTGCGGCTGGCCGATACCGATCTCATCATCGAGGTGGAAAAGGACTTCACCACCTATGGCGAGGAAGTGAAGTTCGGCGGCGGCAAGGTGATCCGCGACGGCATGGGGCAGTCGCAGGTCACCAATCGACAGGGTGCGGCCGATACCGTCATCACCAATGCGCTGATCGTCGATCACTGGGGCATCGTCAAGGCCGACGTCGCGATCAAGGAGGGCATGATCGCGGCGATCGGCAAGGCCGGCAATCCCGATATCCAGCCCGGCGTCACCATCATCATCGGCCCCGGCACCGACGTCATCGCCGGCGAAGGAAAAATTCTCACCGCCGGCGGCTTCGATAGCCACATCCATTTCATCTGCCCGCAGCAGATCGAGCATGCGCTGATGAGTGGCGTCACCTCGATGCTGGGCGGCGGCACCGGACCCTCGCACGGCACCTTTGCGACCACCTGCACGCCCGGCCCCTGGCACATGGGCCGGATGATCCAGTCGTTCGACGCCTTCCCGGTCAATCTCGGCATCTCAGGCAAGGGCAATGCCGCCCGCCCCGCTGCGCTGGTCGAGATGATCAAGGCCGGCGCCTGCGCGCTGAAGCTGCACGAGGATTGGGGCACCACGCCGGCCGCGATCGACAACTGTCTCGCCGTCGCCGACGATTACGACGTCCAGGTGATGCTGCATTCGGACACGCTGAACGAATCCGGCTTCGTCGAGGACACGGTAAAAGCCTTCAAGGGCCGCACCATCCATGCCTTCCACACCGAGGGCGCGGGCGGCGGGCACGCACCCGATATCATCAAGATCGCCGGCCTGAAGAACGTGCTGCCGTCCTCGACCAACCCGACGCGTCCGTTCACGCGCAACACCATCGACGAGCATCTCGACATGCTGATGGTGTGCCACCATCTCGATCCGTCGATTGCGGAGGATCTCGCGTTCGCCGAAAGCCGCATCCGCAAGGAGACCATCGCAGCCGAAGACATCCTGCACGATCTCGGAGCGCTTTCGATGATGTCGTCGGATTCGCAGGCGATGGGCCGGCTCGGCGAAGTCATCATCCGCACCTGGCAGACCGCCGACAAGATGAAGAAGCAGCGCGGCGCGCTGCCCGAGGACAGGGGCAACGACAACGACAATTTCCGCGTCAAGCGCTACATTGCCAAATACACCATCAACCCATCGATCGCGCATGGCGTCTCGAAGCTGATTGGATCAATCGAGAAAGGCAAGCTCGCCGATCTCGTGCTGTGGTCGCCGGCGTTCTTCGGCGTCAAGCCGGACTGCATCATCAAGGGCGGCTCGATCGTGGCTGCTCCCATGGGCGATCCCAACGCCTCCATTCCCACGCCGCAGCCCGTGCATTACCAGCCGATGTTCGCAGCCTTCGGCAAGTCGCTGACCGCATCCTCGGTGGTGTTCACCTCGAAGGCCGCCGTCACCGGCGGGCTGGCGCGCAAGCTCGGCATCACGAAGCAGCTCTATCCCGTCAAGAACACCCGCGGCGGCATCTCCAAGAAGAGCATGATCCATAACGGCGCCACCCCGAAGATCGAGGTCGATGCCGAGACCTATGAGGTGCGCGCAGACGGCGAGCTCCTGACATGCGCGCCCGCCGAGGTCCTGCCCATGGCGCAGCGCTATTTCATGTTCTAAGGTTGATCCCGGAACTTTAGCCAGAACAAAGTCCGGGAGGATCTAAGTGATTTACGTCGTTGCCACGCTGACCATAAAACCCGAAACGCGCGCCGATTTCATCGCCGCCGCCACCGCCTGCATCAAGGAAACCCGCAAAGAGCCGGGCAACATCGCCTATGACCTGCATGAGAGCGTCACCGATCCCTCAAAAATGGTGTTCGTCGAGCAGTGGGAAAATGCCGAGGCGCTGGTGCCGCATCGTGGCGCCGAGCACATGAAGATCTTCGGTCGCGTCGCCGTGAAATGCATGTCGGCGCCGCCGAAGATCGAAGTGATCACGCCCGAAAAGGTCGACGTCCGCTAATCAAGAAACACGGGAACAAACCTATGATCTATGTCATCGCCACCACGCCGATGAAGCCGGAAAACAAGGACGACTTCATCAAGGGGCACAAGGCCTGCATCGCCGAAACGCGGAAGGAGAAAGGCTGCATCTCCTATGAGGGCCATGTCAGCGTGAACGATCCAAATCTATATGTGGTGGTGGAGCGCTGGGAGACGCGCGACGACCTCAATGCGCATGGCCGTGCGCCCCACATGAAGGTGTGGCGGGAATATTCCTCGCAAATGAAGACCGCGCCGACGGTGATCGAGATCATCAGCGACGGCAAGGTGGAGAAATTCTGACGTGTCTTTGAGCAGGGTGCCATGATCCGCGCGACAACAGTCCTGGGCCAGCATCGCTGGACGCAATCGGCGGCCGATACCGTCGTGCTCGATTTCGACGATCGGCATCGGCGGCGGATGGCGATGACCGGCACGCGCGGGCTGGAATTCCTGCTCGACCTGGAGAACGCGGTGGCGCTGCGCGGCGGTGACGCGCTGGTGCTGGAGGACGGCAGGCTGATCGAGGTGGTCGCGGCCGCCGAGCCCCTGATCGAGATCCGGGGCGTCGATCCCTTGCATCTGGTCCGCATCGCCTGGCATCTCGGCAACCGCCATTTGCCGACCCAGATCATGCCGAAGGGCCTGCGCATCCGCCGCGATCATGTCATCGAGGCGATGGTGAAGGGGCTGGGTGCGCGCATCATCGAGATCGAGGCGCCGTTCGATCCCGAAGGCGGCGCCTATGCGCAGGCTTCGCATGATCATGCCGCGCACCACCACGGCCACGGCCATGATCATCACCATGATGATGATCATGCGCACCATCACCATCACGACGAACAATGCGACCACGATCATCACCACCACGATCACTCCCATGCTCATGACCACAAGTGAGCCTGCGCCCGCCGGCGCGAGCAGCGGAATGAATGCGGAGGAGTCAGCGGCGCTGTACCGCCTGATGACCTGGCTGTCGCCGTCCTTCCCGGTCGGTGCATTCTCTTATTCCAGCGGCATCGAATGGGCGGTGGAGGCGGGCGATATCACCGACGCCGTATCGCTGCGCGACTGGCTGGCCGCGGTGCTGGTTGATGGTTCCGGCTTCTGCGACGCCGTGTTTCTGGCGCAGGCGTATCGCGCCGCGTCCGTGCAGGACGCCACGGCGTTGCGCGAGATTGCTGAACTCGCCGCCGCCTTCGTGCCCTCGCGCGAGCGTCAGCTCGAGACGACGACGCAGGGCCGCGCCTTCATCGATATCGCGCGCGCCGCCTGGGCTTGCGACGGGCTCGACAGCATGGTTGCCGCGAGCGGCAGCGCGATCGTTTATCCCGTCGCGGTCGGTGTCGTCAGCGCCGCCCATGCCGTTCCGCTTGCGCCGGCAATGCATGCCTTCCTGCATGCCGTGGTGTCGAATTGGATTTCCGCCGGCGCGCGCCTCGTGCCGCTCGGGCAAACCGACAGCCAGCGCATTCTCGCGAGCCTGGAAACCGAGGTCGCTGCAACGGCGAAGCGCGCGCTCGCCGCCTCGCTCGACGATCTCGGCAGCGCCACCTTCCGCGCCGATCTCGCCAGCCTCCGCCACGAGACGCAGTATACGCGGCTGTTCCGGTCATGAGGGACGTGAATTTTTCATCATCCGTCGTCCCTGCGAACGCAGGGACCCATAACCACGGGCGTTCATTTTGCGAAGGTCGTCGGCCACCGCGATTCATTGCGGGGCCGCGGCGTATGGGTCCCTGCGTTCGCAGGGACGACGACAATCGAGAGAGCTGCGCACATGTCTAAATCTCACGGCCCGCTTCGGATCGGCGTCGGCGGTCCCGTCGGCTCCGGCAAGACCGCGCTGATGGACCTGCTCTGCAAGTCGATGCGCGAGCACTACGACATCGCCGCCATCACCAACGACATCTACACCAAATGGGACGCCGAATTCCTGGTGCGCTCGGGTTCGCTGACGCCGGACCGCATCGCCGGCGTCGAGACCGGCGGCTGCCCGCACACCGCGATCCGCGAGGATGCATCGATGAATCTCGCGGCGGTCGCCGACATGCGCGCGAAATTTCCCGATCTCGATCTGGTGCTGATCGAGTCCGGCGGCGACAATCTCGCCGCAACGTTTTCTCCCGAGCTCGCCGATCTCACGATCTACGTGATCGACGTTGCCGCCGGCGACAAGATTCCCTCCAAGGGCGGCCCCGGCATCACCCGCTCGGACCTCCTCGTCATCAACAAGATCGACCTGGCGCCTTATGTCGGCGCGTCGCTGGAGAAGATGGAGACTGACGCCAAGCGGATGCGCGGCGAGCGGCCGTTCGTGATGACCAATTTGAAGAAGAGCGAGGGGCTCGATCGCATCATCGGCTTCATCGAGACCAAGGGCGGCCTGCGCCCGGCCGCAAAGGCCCGGTAGGCCCGGGGTAGCCGGCCCGCGGGGCCCGAACAGGCGGCCGAACGAAGGTCAGGCCAGCGGCGCATTAACATTAATGCTCGGTCTGCCGCCGTAGCCTTCGGATTTGTCCGTCCGCGCCGGAACCAAATCGACGCTGTCAGATTATCATCTTCTGGCGCCGCCAAATCAGCGTTAACGGCTGCCGTGTTGTGTTTGCCCGCTGCCAAGCTGTCAGTTGCGTGCTGATGATCGCTCCGTCATATTCGCCGCGCTTGGCCTTCGCGCTATTGCCACGTGTCTCTGCCCCGGCAGACCTCGAAATGCTTCCAATACGTCTTCGCCAACACGTCATTCCTGAGTAAGCGAGTGGTTCGGCTGGGCTTCATTATCGGCTTTATCGCGCTGATCGGAGTTTTGCTCTCCGGTCTCGCAGCCTATCGCGTCCACGAGCAGGAACTGGCGATCGACGGCATCGCGCTGTCGCGCGCCATCGACGTTCATGCCAGCCTGGTGCAGGACCGGCTGACCGAGCGCGAATTGCTCGCACGCGTTGCATCCGGCTTGTTTCGCTCACCCTCAGTAGTGAAGGCCAACATGCTGCAGCCGCTGCGCTCGGCGATCTATGCGTTCAAGACCGATTTCGTGAGCGCGTTCTGGATCGCGCGTCTCAAGCCGGGCGATCTGGCGGCCGCGCAGGCGGAGCTGAAGGGGGCCGGCTTCACCAATCCGACGATCAGGGATTTCGACGACAAGCCGCTGGATCTCCGGACCATCAACAAGCCGATCGACGTGCTGATGGATCTCGAGCCGCGCAGCCCGGACACGCTGGGTTTTCCCGGCCGCGCCTACGACCGGCACTCGGTGATCGGGCCGATGCTGGCGCAGGCGGCGGCAACCGGCAAGCCGCTGGCGTCGGACCCGATCCCGCTGTTGCGCCAGCACGGGCCGATCGGCCTCGTGCTGGCGTCTCCGATTCTGCTGGAGGGCAGTTCGGAGCCGGCCGGCTTCGTCACCTTTTCCTACGAGCTGGCGCCGCTGATGCTGACCGATGACGACCGCTCGCTGTTCTCGGTGGTGTTGAAGGACCCGGATGACGCCAACGACGAATACGTCGCCAACGACCAGGGCGTCATCACCCTGCGGGCGGTGAGGCAGGGCGATCCGTTGCCGTCGGTGGTGCGGACGGTGACGTTCGGCGCCCGCGACTGGTCGCTCGCCTATTACGCCAAGAACAACGCCGCGCAGCGTGCGCAGCAGACCGCGATCGTCGTGGCGGCCATTGGGCTGGCGCTCACCGGCATCGTCTGCGGCTTGTTCGGCTATGTCGCCTACAACAATCTGCGGCTCAGCCGCGAGATCCAGGTGCGGATCGGTTTCGAGCGGCGCTTGACCGCCGTCATCGACGAGCTCAACCACCGGGTCAAGAACATCCTGGCCGTGATCCAGTCGATCGTGACGCGCACGTTGCGTCACGGCTCCGACATGGATGTGGCACGCGAGCTGTTGATCGGCCGCATTCATGCGATGTCGAACGTGGTAACGCTGCTCAGCGAAAGCCAGTGGCAGGGCGTCAAGCTCAAGGGCCTGTTCGAGTCGCGCGCGATTCCGCATGCCGACCGCATTGTCGTCAACGGCCCGGATATCGCCGTCAGCGCGCGCGCCGCGCAGTCGCTCTCGCTGTTGTTTTTCGAGCTGGCCTCGCACTCCGATGAGGGCCTGTCGCTGGTCGGCAAGCATCCGCATATCGTCGCGAACTGGGAAGTCTCAGGCGAGGAGCCCGACACGATCTTTCATTTCCGCTGGGAAGAGTTCAACACCAGCGCGGCGACACGGCGCGAAGACTCGGATTTCGGCCTCATCCTGCTCGACCGCGTCGCTCCCGAAGCGCTCGGCGGCACCGCAAAACGCTACTTCACCGATGTCAGCTATGTCTACGAACTCATCGCGCCAATGGCCACGGTGGTCGACATGACCGAGCGCGATCGCACGGGCGAGATTTCCGCGCCGGTACGGCCGGTAAAGTAGGTCACGCTCCGTTAGCCTGTCGTCTCTGCGAACGCAAGGCATCACGTCCAGGTTACGATAACGACAAAAAAGGCGGCCGCTCGGGCCGCCCTTTTCCGTGTCGTCTCGGTCGCGTCAGCCGCCATTGCCGCCGATCACGGCGCGCACGGTCTCGTCAGGTCCGAAATCCTCGGCGCCCTCGACATAGAGCAACGCGGAGAGTTTCGAGCGCGCGCGGTTGACGCGGCTCTTGATGGTGCCGACCGCGCAGCCGCAGATGGCGGCGGCGTCCTCGTAGGAGAAGCCGGAGGCACCGACCAGGATCAACGCTTCGCGCTGGTCCTGCGGCAGCTTGTCGAGCGCTGTGCGAAACTCCTCGAACTCCAGATGCGCGTTTTGCGACGGCTGGGTCTTCAAAGTTTTCGCGTAATTGCCCTCGGCGTCCTCCACCTCGCGCCGCCGCTTGCGATAGTCCGAGCGAAACAGGTTGCGCAGGATGGTGAACAACCAGGCCGGCAGGTTCGAGCCGGGCTGGAACGAGTCAATGTTGGCAATGGCGCGCAGCAACGTCTCCTGCACCAGGTCGTCTGCACGATCACCATTGCCCGAGAGCGAGATCGCGAACGCGCGCAGGCTGGGTACCGACGCCAAAATGTCGTCGCGAAGAGAGTCTGTGAGAGGCATTAGTCCCTCCCGTCTTCTTGTTTGTCGATTTGGGCCGCCGCCGCCTCCGGCCCATCGAGCTTCCGGATCAGCTCCGCAAAGCGGTCCGGCACGCCCTGTCGGACCACATCATCGTACATGGCGCGGAGCTGGTGGCCGATCCTTGATTGAATCTCGGCATTGAGCCCGCCCTGCTTTTTTGCTTCCTTCATGGTCTGATCCACGCTTCCCCGAGAGTTAATTCTCTGTGGTTTCAAGAGGTTACCTCGAAATTGGGCCTAGGCCGCCGCGTTATAGGTCAAAGGCTAATGCGAATATCTGCGGATGGTTCCGAAATCTGGGAACCTTTTTTGGAACTTTTTTGCCTTCCGCGAGTAGTCGGGGTGACAGGGGAACCGGGTCCCCCCGAATCGAGCCTTAAAAAACTTTTAAATTGGCGCCGGACGCGGCGCACGAGGTTACGTCCGCCCAGATGCGACCCTAAGTAACGGCCATGGATACGGCCCAAGACAAGGATGGTATGGGGATGTCCCGATCACAGCTCGTTGCTGAACATCTGCCGCTGTTGCGGCGCTATGCCCGTGCGCTCACCGGAAACCAGGCCTCGGGCGATGCTTATGTGGCCGCCATGCTGGAGGCCCTGCTGCAGGATGCCTCGCTGCTGGATGAACGGTACGGCCCGCGCGCCGGGCTGTTCAAGCTGTTCACCCAGATCTGGAATTCGGTCTCGCTCAACGACAATCCTGATGTCGCGACATTGGCGCTGCCGCCGGAGCGGCGGCTGTCGAACATCACGCCGCTGCCGCGGCAGGCGTTCCTCTTGCTGTCGCTCGAAGGCTTCTCCGAGGAAGAGGTGGCGTTCATTCTCAATACCGACATCGCCGAGACCCGGCAGTTGACGGATACCGCCGGCCGCGAGATGGCGGCCGAAATCGCTACCGACGTCCTGATCATCGAGGACGAGACCTTCATCGCGATGGATCTCGAGAGCCTCGTGAAGAACCTCGGTCACAATGTTATCGGCGTCGCCCGCACCCATGCCGACGCGGTCGCGCTCGCCAAGAACAAGAAGCCCGGCCTGATCCTCGCCGACATCCAGCTCGCCGACGGCTCGTCGGGCCTGGATGCGGTCAATGAATTGCTGCGCGCGTTCGAGGTGCCGGTGGTGTTCATCACCGCTTACCCCGAGCGCTTCCTGACCGGCGAACGCCCCGAGCCCGCGTTCCTGATCTCAAAACCGTTCCAGCCCGCAATGGTTTCGGCGGTCGCGAGCCAGGCGCTGTTCTTCCAGCGCAACTCGCGCAATCGCACCCCGCGCGCGGCCACCGGCTGACGGGAGCCTTGTAGCGAGAGCAGTAACGATCCGGCGCGCTCAACTAGCGCGCCGGATTTTTTGCGGTCATAAACCGCAAGGCTTGAACCGCAAGGCTTGGGGCCGCGAATCAAATGGTGTGGGGGTAGAATTCGATGAGTATCGGGCTGATCGGCCTTCTCGACGATGTCGCTGGTATCGCGAAGGTAGCTGCAGCCTCCCTCGATGATGTCGCCAGCCAGGCCGCCAGGGCGGGCGCAAAAGCCGCAGGCGTTGTGATCGACGATACCGCGGTCACGCCCGGTTACGTGATCGGGTTCGAGCCGAAGCGCGAGCTTCCCATTGTGGGCAGGATCGCCGCAGGATCGCTGCGCAACAAGCTGTTGATTCTGCTGCCAGCCGCCTTGGTGCTGAGCTACTTCCTTCCCTGGACGATTACGCCGCTGCTGATGCTGGGCGGAGCCTATCTCTGCTACGAAGGGGTCGAGAAGGTGCTCGAAGCGGTCATGCCCCATCAGGCACACCAGCATGAGGCCCAACTCGAAACGGTCGCCTTGAATGCGCAGTCGGTCGAGGACGAGAAGGTCGCAAGCGCTGTCAAGACCGACTTCATCCTCTCGGCCGAGATCATGGCGATCACGCTGGCGGCGCTCCCGGCGGGGAGCATTTGGAAGCAGGCGCTCGTGTTGGCGGTTGTGGCGATCGGAATCACCGTCGCCGTGTATGGCGTGGTCGCCCTGATCGTGAAAGCCGACGACGTTGGGGTGGCGCTTGCGACCAACGATCGTGCTTCGCTTGTCGGCCGCGCGCTCGGCCGCGGCATCGTTCGCAGCATGCCCGTGCTGCTGAAAATCCTCAGCGTCGTCGGCACCGCCGCCATGATCTGGGTGGGCGGCGGCATCATCCTGCATGGCCTCGAGGCCTACGGCCCGCCCGCGATCGAACACGCCGTCAAGGCGGCGGCGGAGGCAGTGGCGCACGCTGTGCCGCCGGTCGCCGCGCTTCTCGAATGGGTGGTTGAGGCCGCCATCTCCGGTGTCATCGGATTGCTGGTCGGCGCCGCATCGATCCCGGTCGTCGGATTTGTCGTCGCGCCGGCGTGGAAATGGCTGAAGCATCTTCTGCAACGCGGTCAGAACAGGCCGGCTCAGTGAAGAGCCGCCGGTTTGCGGCGGAAGAGGTTAAACCTTCGTATAGCCGGTCCATCCGTTTCGATACCGGCGGCTTACCTCGGTACAATTGAGCTCGGCGCGCATGCACCTTAACGTTGGCGCGTCGAGGCAGGATGTAATATCGACTAAACTACCGGCGCAGCGCGCGATTGTTCCTCCCGGTCGTCGGCGCCCCTGCCTCGTCACCTCGGTCAGCTTTGGTACCTAGAGCGTGCGGGCAAGCCTTTAGCGAATGCTCGCCCGATCGGCGTCCCCTTAAATGAGAGGCCAGTGTCCGATGATGCCGTCCGACAGAATCGCGCTCTTTATCGATGGCGCCAATCTTTACGCGACCGCCAGGACACTCGGTTTCGACGTCGACTACCGGCGTCTGCTTAAGGAGTTCCAGGGCCGTGGCACGTTATTGCGCGCGTTCTACTACACGACCATTGTCGAGGATCAGGAATACACATCGATCCGTCCGCTGGTCGATTGGCTCGATTATAACGGCTACACCGTGGTCACCAAGCTCAGCAAGGAATTCACTGACGCCAGTGGCCGCCGCAAGGTGAAGGGCAGCATGCATATCGAGCTTACCGTCAATGCGATGGAGCTCGCCGAGCGTATCGACAGGATGTTTCTGTTCTCCGGCGATGGGGATTTTCGCTCGCTGGTGGAGGCGGTGCAGCGCCGCGGCGTGCACGTCACTGTCGTCTCGACCCTGACCAGCCAGCCTCCGATGGTGGCTGACGAACTGCGGCGTCAGGCCGATGCCTTCATCGAGCTTGCGGAATTGAAGGCAGCGATCGGGCGCGATCCGTCCGAGCGGCCGGGACTACGCGACATCCGTCAGCAATTGCCGCCGTTCGCAACGCGCGGAGCGATCAATGGCGGTGGCATCGCGGGATGATTTCTGATTGATCGGTTGAACCGCGGGCTGCGGACTGATCCGTGTTGTTGTTGCGTAGAGTTGGAATGCCCGCTCCACGGTCTGTCTTTTTGTGCACGCGGTCTGTGAAGCAGTTCACCTCCGGCTTGTGAGGCCGGCGGTATGATTGCTTCTCCTGATACGCCGCCGATCCCGGAATTCCACACGCTGGGACCGGCGATCGCCGGCGTTACCGTGTTCTCGGCCAGGCACCTCCCCCTGGCTAGGGCCACCAGCTTCGATGTGTAAGCTGGTCGGACTATCCGGCGCGCCACCAGCGCGCCGGATTTTTTTCGGACGATGCCGTGCGCGCACTGGAGGCTACCAATCGGATCGATTGCTTGTTGAACTGCGCGCCGCGCCCGCATAGGCTCGTTGCAACGAGAAAACAAACGGAAACGTTCCTTCACCGATGCAGTCCGCCGAGCGGCCTTTCCCCCACCGCCGGGGCCTCATCATCGTTGCGACATTGGCGACCGCCTATGTCGCCAGCCATTTTTTCCGCGCCTCCAACGTCACCATCGGCCTCGATTTGATGCGCGATCTCGCGATCGGGCCGGAAGCGCTGGGGGCGCTGACCGGCGCGTTCTTCTTCGGCTTCGCCGCGATGCAGATCCCTTGCGGCTTCTTCTTCGACCGTTTCGGGCCGCGCTATACCGTGGTCGGCATGCTGATCGTGGCCTGCATCGGCGGCGCGATGTTCACGCTGGCGCCGAGCTGGCCGGTGCTGCTCACCGGCCGCGCGCTGATGGGGGCCGGCTGCGGCGTGATGCTGATCGGCAGCATGGTGGTGATCTCGCGCTGGTTTCCACCGGATCGTTTTTCCACGCTGACCGCGCTCGTGCTGTCGATCGGCTTGCTCGGTAACCTCGCCGCCACCACGCCGCTCGCCTGGGCATCGCAGGCGGTCGGCTGGCGTCCGGTATTCGGCGCCGTCGTCATCTTCACCGCGCTCGCCACGGTCGCGATCTTTCTGGTGGTGCGCGACGCGCCGCCCGGCCATCCCTTCCTGAGCCGCAAGGCGGAGCCGCCCGGCGAGATGCTGAAAGGGCTGATCGAGGTGCTGCGCAATCCGCGCCTGAAGCCGATCCTGGCGCTGAACTTCTGCAACTATGCCTGCACCTTCACCGTGCAGGGCCTGTGGGGCGGCGCGTTCTTGCGCGAGGTGCATGGCCTGAGCCCGATCGCAGCCGGCAATGTCCTGCTCTGCGCCGTGATCGCCTACCAGGCCGGCATGCTCGCCTTCGGCCCGCTCGACCGCCGGCTCGACACCCGCAAATGGATCGCGATCGGCGGTACCTCGGCGATCATTTTGCTGCTCGCGCTTCTGGCGCTGTTCTCCCACCCGCCCGCCTGGCTACCGATCGGCGCCATCGTCGCCATGGGCTTCTTCTCCGCCTCCAGCACCATGGTGATGACCCACGGCCGCGGCATCTTTCCCGACCGCCTGATCGGCCGCGGCATCTCGACCATGAACACATCAGTGATGCTCGGCGTCGCCTGCATGCAGACGCTCTCCGGCATCATCATTGGCGCGTTCGAGCCGCTAGCCAGCGGCGCGCGCACGGAGGACGCCTATCGCGCGCTGTTCGGCACGCTGACGCTGGTGCTGATCGTGGCGGTTGCAATTTACAGCCGCTCGCAGGATGTGAAGCCGAGCGAGGAGATGCGGGCGGCGGGGCGGTAGTTACAAAAAAAGCAGGGTGCGACCGGCATCACCACGGTCGCACCCTACGTCGCCGGTCAATGGGGCAGGGGGAATAACCGGCTGCCGGGATGACTCCGAGCCCCCGGAGTCGTTCCATGGTGCCGCAAATATTTTTCATACACGGTTAAGTGATCGATAAGCGCCGGACCTACGGCTACTCGGTTCGGGTTGTGTCCGTGATCGCCATGGGGCGAGGGACACAGAGCCATGTCACAGATTTTCAAAGCAATTTTTGCCCTTCTCGCCGTCTTCGCCACGTTTGGCGCCGTTCAGCTTGCTTCCGGTCACGATCTCGCCAGCCGGCTGAAACTCGCCGCGACCGCACCCGGAACAGACATCAACCGCGGGGCAGACATCAACCGCGCCGCCAAGGCCGACCGCGCGGCGGTCAAAGCCGCTGCGGGCCAGACCGAGACGATTACCATCCGGACCGTCGGCCTCGAGGACACATCCGTGGTGGTCCGTGTTCCCGTGGTCCAGGAGGAGGCGCGGAACCGCCCGGCGCCACCGGCCAAGCCAGACAACAAGCCCGGCAAATCGAAGACAACGATCGCCTGCGAACCGCCCGTCAGCGTGTTGACCGAAGTCGCAAAACTGCTCCAGCCCGGCCGCTGCGTGACCTGAGGCATCGTATCCGCCAAACGAGATCTGTAGGGTGGGCAGAGGCGCGATAGCGCCGTGCCCACCATCTATCATCGAGCACGATTCGTGATGGTGGGCACGCTTCCGCCTTCGCTCGTTGAGCTACGGCGGACAAGTCGCTTTGCCCACCTACGAACCGCGGACTGATTTGTCTCGCGTGCAAGCACAATCTCGATGTACCGCTGCGACCAATTAACACGACGGCAAATCATTTCTGATTTTCAGAAACCGTGTCAAGCCCGGGAATTAAAAATATTCCGCTTAACATGTCGAGCAAATCATCTGCATAACTCCGCCCGTCTCACCCATTGAGGGGCGCTCGCGATCGTCACGAACGTGCGGTGAGATGCGATGGACGCGGAAGGCGCGATAGACGTTGCGCGCCGGAGGCGTACGGTGAAGTCGTGTGGTCCTGATGTCGCGGTGCTGGCATGAAGCTGCGTGGTGTTTTCACGCAGCGACGGTGGCAAAAGAGCCGTTCGCCGGGGAGAGCACGAAGTAAGCCGTAAAGCCATTGCGCAGGGAAGGCCGGGATGCTCCCGCTGTACCTGTATGCTCGTGTGCGTGTTCTTTATGCGCAATTGCACACGAGACCGCGGGTGCAGCCAGCACCTGGTCTTCCCTGCGCCCTCTGAATGGGAGGGCGGGAAGCTACAGCAAACCTCGGGTGCATCGTGCCGCGAGAATGCTTCGTCACATTCAGTTGTCATCGCCCGGCTTGACCGGGCGACCCAGCATCCCAGAGACGTCAGTGATAGAACCGAGAAGCCACAGCGTACTGGATCCCCCGCTTTCGCGGGGGACGACAGCGGTGTGTGCGTCGCTATTCCCACGCATTGCGAGCGCAGCGAAGCAATCCATGCCGCCGCATAAAGAAAGAATGGATTGTTTCGCTGCGCTCGCAATCACGTGGATGGGCTGCAGCGCACTGGATGCGCCGCGTGCTCAGGATGTGACAGTTTCACGATCTCACGGCACGCGAGCTCGCCTACTCCGCCGGCGCTTCGCTCTCGCCGCTGCTGGCGTTGGCGCGGCTTGCCAAAAATCCCAGCGCCAGTCCGCCGATTGCGAGAATCGGGATCAGCTTCTTGACGCCGATGGCGCGGATCACCTGGATGCCGGTCGCGACCAGCACCGGATCGGACAGCACGGCCTGCGCGGTGGATTTCGCCTTCGCCGCCTGTTTGGCGCGCGCCTCGATCTGCCTCTTGCGCACCATGTACCAGCCGGCTGCGATGAGCGCGACCACGAAGAAGATGGCGGCACCGGTGAGGCAAGCCTGCACGGGACCGTACCGCTCCAGCACGAACACGAAGGCCGCTGCGCACAGAAAGGCGGCCGTGACCAGCAATGCTATCGCCGCCGCTGCCGCCAGCGAAGTCAGCCGCAACGCGGTGCCGGTCGATTCCTTGAAATCGTCGATCAGTCGCTGAAACATGGCCACGCCTCGATCTGAAAACCGCGTCAACAAAACACGCCGCAGCGCTCCGTCGCCACGGGAATGCAGGAGGCGATGCAAGGCATGGCTGCCCGGCGCCCGCGATCGGTCGCCAAACCTACCTACGCCACGCCACGCCGATCAGAAAGCCGATCCCCAGCGCCACGGCGACGGTTGCCAGCGGACGCTGCGTGATGGCGTCTTCCAGCGTCTCCTCGATCGAAGAGGCGGCGTCTTGGGCCGCGTCCATCATCGCGCTGCCGCGCTCCGACACGTCGTCGACCACCTGTTCTGCATTGGCGCGCGCCTGCCTGTAGCCATGCCGCGCCTGCTTGCCGGCGGAGCCGGCAAAACTGCTCAGCGCCTCGGTGATCTGCTCGGTCAGGGCTGCGATATCGTTTTTCACAGCGGTCACGTCCTTCTGCAGGCGCTCGTAGGTCGCTTTGTCCGTCAGATTCTTCATTGCTGCGTCAGACATCGAAAGCTCCCGGGTACTGAGTTCATTCGCGGAACAAACGCTCCGCCGAATGGGAAGTTCCTCGCCCTAGTCCTCCGGCAGTTGCGGCGAAGCCAGCGGCATCAAGTGCTCCTTGACGATCAGCGCGACGATCAGAAGCGGCGACGACAGGAACGCGCCCATCGGGCCCCACAGCCAGGTCCAGAACGCCACCGCCAGGAATACTGCAAGCGCGTTCAGCGCCAGCCGGCGGCCGACGATCGTCGGCGTCAGGAAATGGCCTTCCAGGAAAGTCATCACGGCGAACATGGCCGGCGCCAGCAGCCCGGCGCCGATGGTCGGGAATGCGACAAGGCCGACCACGACCAGCACGGCAAACATCGCCACCGGGCCGATGATCGGAATGAAATTCAGGATCGCCGCCAGTGCGCCGAGACTGGCCGGGTTGGGCATGCCCGTGACCGCGCAGATCAGGCCGGTGGCGATGCCGACGCCGGCATTGATCATGGTCACCACCAACAGATAGTTGCCGAGATGCTCCTCGATCTCGTTGAGGATCCGCAGCGTCCGCAGCCGCCACGCCCGCTCGCCGAAATTCAGGATCAGGGCCCGGCGCAGGTCCCGCCAGCTCGCGATGAACAGGATCAGCGTTGCGATGAACAGCAGGAATTCGGCAAAGGTCGGCGACAGGAATTCCAGCGTCGGCTGCACCCAGTCGACCTTGGGCAGATGCAATGTCGTCAGAGTATCGGGCCCGCCGAGCATGCTCTGCAGCTCCTGCCACTGAGCGAGCGGCCGGTCGAACACGCGCAGCTTGTCCCTCAAGAGTGCTCCCAGCTCCGGAAGCTTGCTGCTCCATTCGATTGCGGGCGAGGCGATCAGGCCGACCATGAAAGCGGCGGCGGCGCTGGTGGCCGCCACGATCAGTACCGCGGCGACCGCGCGCGGAATGCGGTAGCGCTCCAGGAAGCTGGCGGCCGGCGACAGCATGGTCCCGACGATAAAAGCCATCGTGATCGGCAGAAGGAGCGGCTTGGCGAGATAGAGACCGGTAATGATGCAGATGACCAGGAGGCCAACGAGCGAGATCGCCACCAGTTCAGTGCGGCGGATGACCGGCGGCTGCTCTGCCTTGCTGTCGGGGATCGGCGCGCCTTCGTGCCCGTTGGGAAGCTGGCGTTCGCCGGGCAATGGCTTTGTCGGCTGAGATTTGGAAGCCAAAGGCTTGGCGGACGAACGCTTGGGTGGAGGCGGCTTGGTGGGAATGACGCTCACAAATGGTTTTCCCTCGCCCGAAGCTGCGGTGACACGGCAACAGCGACGTCGCAAACCGGACTGGAATCAGAACGTGATGTGGAGGCGCGGGTTCCATCGCGCAGGCGTGAGCGGTGCCGCGCGTGGCGCGATGCGCGGCGGTGCCGGCGGCACGGAACCGCCGGCTCGCGGCGGCGTTTGTTGGAGCAGAGCATCCAGCGATGCACAATCCCACGGGGCAGGTCCCATGACACAGTCCTCCGATCGCCGGCTTTCGTCGCGCGTGGCGAGCGCGTTTGTTCTCGTCGCCGCCGTTTTGCTGATGCCGTTGAGTGCTGCGAACGCGCAGACGCGCGACTACGCATCCACCCAGCCGAATGGCTATCCTGCCGATGAGGTGATTGCGTCCGACGAGGGCGCGACGCCCGAACGGCTTCGCCGTGCTGTCGTCCCCTTCGGAACGACGGAGGCGCCGGGCACCATCGTCATCGATACCGGCAACACCACGCTCTATTATGTGCTCGGCCAGGGCCGGGCCATCAGATACGGCGTCGGCGTTGGCCGCGAAGGCTTTACCTGGGCCGGGATGCAGACCATCAGCCGCAAGGCGGAATGGCCGGACTGGCATCCACCCAGCCAGATGATCGCGCGCCAGCCCTATCTGCCGCGCTTCATGGCCGGTGGTCCCGGCAATCCGCTCGGCGCGCGGGCGATGTATCTCGGCACCAGCCAGTACCGCATTCACGGCACCAACGATCCCTCGACGATCGGGAAATTCGTCTCGTCCGGCTGCATCCGCCTGGTCAATGAGGACGTCATAGATCTGTTTAACCGCGTCGATGTCGGCACCAGGGTCGTGGTGCTGCCGAAGAGAGCGCCGGTCATGGCGCGCGGCGGGGATTCCAGGACCGGCATCACGGCTCGTCCGTCTGCCGCGCATCCGCGCCCCGTCGCAATCGCGCCGTCGGGCCGCCAGGCGATGAACCTGACGCCGCCGGAGCTGAACTGAAGTGATGCGTGAGAGGAGCCCGTTGATGCGATCGGGAAAACTGGCGGCATGGGGAGCAGCCGCGCTGGCGTGCGCGTCGGCGCTGGCGCCTGCCGCGCAGGCGCAGGACTTCTTCTCGCAACTATTCGGTGGATTCGCCCGCCCGCGCCATCAGCCAAATATCCAGATGCCGTTTCCCAATGACGACGGCCAGGTGTATGCGCCGCGCGGCGAGGGGCGCACCCGTTACGGCGGTGGCGGCCAGGCGTATTGCGTGCGGACCTGCGACGGGCGCTACTTCCCGCTCACAGCGTCCGACAACGCTAGCCGGGGGACCTCCTGCAACAAGCTATGCCCGGCGAGCGAGACCAGGGTGTTCTACGGCAGCAGCATCGACGACGCGGCCGCCGAGAACGGAAAGGCCTATTCGGAATTGCCGAACGCGTTCCGCTATCGCAATGAACTCGTCAGCGGCTGCACCTGCAACGGCAAGGACCAGGTCGGGCTGGCGCAGGTCAAGATCGAGGACGACCCGACGCTGCGCAAGGGCGACATCGTCGCCGGCGAGAACGGACTCCTGGTCGTGGGCCGCAGCGGCGACAGGCGCGGCACTGAGCTGAACTTCTCACCTGCCTCCGGCAAGGCCCGCGCCAAGTATGGGCGGGTGCCCGTGGTGGCGCGGGATTGATCGCTGTCATGCCCCGGGCATGACGGGTGGAGGTGAACTAAGCCGCGCGGATCTTACCGAGGAACGCGGTGACCTGATTGCCGAGTTGCTGGCTCTGCGTCTCCAGCGTCTGGGAAGCCTGCTTGACGTCCTCGGCGGCGGCCGCTGCCGCGTCGGCATCGGCCTTCACGCCGGTGATGTTGTCGGACACGTTCTTGGTGCCCTGCGCGGCAAACTGAGTGCTGCGGGTGATCTCCTGCGTCGCGGCTCCCTGTTGCTGCACGGCGGCGGCAATCGCGGTCGCGACCTCGTTGACCTCGCCGATGATGCTGCCGATGCCCTTGATGGCGTCGATGGCCTCGCCGGCCACCCGCTGGATGTCCGAGATCTGCTCGGAAATCTCCTCGGTCGCCTTCGCGGTCTGGCTCGCCAGCGATTTTACCTCGGAGGCGACCACCGCAAAGCCGCGGCCGGCCTCGCCGGCGCGCGCAGCCTCGATGGTGGCGTTGAGTGCCAAGAGGTTGGTCTGTGCGGCGATGGTATTGATCAGGCCGACGACTTCGCCGATCCGCCCTGCCGATTGCGCCAGCCCCTGAACGGTGCCGTCGGTGTTGCGCGCCTGGCCGACCGCGCGGCTGGCGATGCTGGCGGCATGCGCCGCCTGCTGGCTGATGTCGTTGATCGAGGCGCTGAGCTCTTCGGAAGCCGCAGCGACCGTCTCGACGCTCATCGAGGCGTCGCCGGAGGCCTTCTCGGCGACCTGGACGCGCTCGTTGGTCTGGCGCGAAATCGTCGAGAGGCCGGTCGAGGTGGTCCGCATCTGGCCGGAAGCATCGCCGAGCTGGTTGAGCGTCTGGCGCACCATGCCCTCGAACTCGCCGACATAGCTCTCGATCGCCTGCTGCCGCGCCATCGCGCCGGCGTTGCGCTCGCGCTCCTGCGCCTCGATCCGCGCCTTGTCGGCGGCCTGCTGCTTGAACGTCTCCAGTGCGCCGGCCAGCGCGCCGATTTCGTCGTGGCGCGCCGCATAGCCGGTATCGACGCCGAGGTCGCCGGCGGCGACTTTCAGCATGGCGTCGCGCATGGCGTGCAGCGGCTTGATGACGCGGCGGGTAACGATCGCCATGGCGCCGAACGCCAGCGCCAGCGCGCCGATCAGCAATGCGAGCTGCATCGTCAGCGAGCGTTGGGCGGTGGAGCGCAGGTGCGCGGCGTGATCCTTGGCGGCGTCAAGCGCGGCTTCGGCCACGGCGACGGCGGCAGCGAGACGCCCGACCGTGACCGGGGTCCACTGGTTGGCGGTCAGTTCCGACTTCTCGCCGGCCGCAACCTGCGTCAGCAACCGGTCGCGCAGAGCGAGATATTGCGGCTCGAAATAGGCGGTTTTGGTTGCAGCCATGGCGCTCGAGATCGCCGGGGGCAACTGCATCCCCGCTGCCGTCAATTCCAGCGCGCTCCAGGCGGCGTCGATGCCGCCAGTATATTTCGTATAGGCGAGCCTCATCTCAGGCGCGACCTTGCCGGTATTGAGCCCGTTCGAGACGATCAGCGAGGCCTCGCCGGCGGTGTTGCGCAACAGCCAGGCGATCTGCTTGATCGCCAGCAACTGGTCGATGGTCGCGTCCTGGTGATTGACGGCCGCACCCAGCGCCCTGGACAGCTTCTCCAGCGTCTCCAGCATGGCACTTGCGGCAGCAAAGTATTCCTTGGCCAGCTCGGGTCGGCGCGCGGCCTTCGGCTTGGCCACGGCTTCCCAGAACTCCTTCTGCAGCGCCGTCATCGTCTTGTAGAGGCGGTCGAACTCGGGGACCAGCGTCTGGTGCTGTGCGAAGTCGATGCCGCCGAGCAGGCCGAGCGCGTTGCCCATCGCCGGCATTTCGGTGTCGCGGATGTTGCGCAGATACTTCTCGATATCGGCATCCATCGGCGCATCGGAATTCAAGAGCCGGTTGGTCGTGGAGCGATCGGTGCGCAGATTGTGCATCGCCTTGAACATGTTTGCGGAGGCGTCGGCGATGACCGCAATGCGGCTCGCCACCTGCAAGCGGCCCCAGGAGTCCCAGGCGTTGAGCGAAAATCCAATCACCACGCAGATTGAGGTGACGAGGATGACGGTTTTCAGCAGCGCGGATACGGTCAGACGGTTCAACATGATGCTCCCCCGAGGCGTCGTGGCCATTTGGAGGGCAAACGGTAAATACTTATCGAGTGAGAGCCCGCGTAGTACTACGAGGATTCCTTGAAATGACTGCAATTTTCCAAGCGGGCTCGGTTCCGTGACGCGGAACCCGGCGCGCTTGTTCACGTTAACAAAACACTACCAGCGCATTTTTCCGGCCAACGCCGAAGGGGGCTTCGCATGCTTGTCAGCATACTCATCACGTTTCTGGTCGTTATCCTCGTCCTCTATCTCATCAACCTCCTGCCGATCGACGGCCGCGCCAAGCAGATCGCCCGCGTCGTGGTGATCATTCTGGGCGTGATCTCGCTGTTGAGATACATCTCGGTCTAAAACGAAAAGCCCCGACGGATGCGGGGCTTTTGGTGTTCGGAAAGCGAGGGCCTACTTCAACGTCTTGAACCAGTCGTCGACGTCCTTGCGGATCTGGTCCTTGGCGAAGCCGTAGCGCTGCTGCAGCTTGCCTTCGAGTTGTTCGCGGCGGCCCTCGATGACGTTCAGATCGTCATCGGTAAGCTTGCCCCACTTCTCCTTGGCGGAGCCCTTGAACTGTTTCCAGTTGCCTTCAACCCTGTTCCAATCCATCGCCATCTCCTCCTCTTGGTATGGCGATCAACGGACAAAAAGCTCGGGCGTTCCGCCAAAATCGATGCGGCATCGTGACGTGTCGCGGCGGGCTCAGCCCGCCGCCTTTGCCTCGCGGCGGCGCGCGGTGAGGATGTATTCGGTGTAGCCGTTCGGCTGCTCGCGGCCCTTGAAGACGAGATCGCAGGCGGCCTGGAAGGCAACGCCGTCGAACGAAGGCGCCATCGGCTTGTAGAGCGGGTCGCCGGCATTCTGCTTGTCGACCACGACGGCCATGCGCTTCATCGATTCCATCACCTGATCCTTGCTGACGACGCCATGCGCCAGCCAGTTCGCCAGATGCTGGCTGGAAATCCGCAACGTCGCGCGGTCTTCCATCAGGCCGACATCATGGATGTCGGGTACCTTGGAGCAGCCGACGCCCTGGTCGATCCAGCGCACGACATAGCCGAGGATGCCCTGGCAGTTGTTATCAATCTCCTGCTTCACGTCATCGGGCGCCCAGTTCGACTGCGAAACCGGAATAGTAAGGATGTCGGAGAGTTTTGCGCGCTGGCCGCCCTTGGCGAGCTCTTCCTGTCGCGCGATCACGTTGACCTGGTGATAATGCAGCGCGTGCAGCGTGGCAGCGGTCGGCGACGGCACCCACGCCGTGGTCGCGCCGGCCTGCGGATGGCCGAGCTTCTGGCTGAGCATGTCGGCCATCTTGTCGGGCGCCGCCCACATGCCCTTGCCGATCTGGGCATGGCCGGGCAGGCCGTCGATCAGGCCCATGTCGACGTTCCAGTCCTCATAGGCCTTGATCCAGGGCTGCGCCTTCATGTCGTTCTTGCGGATCATCGGACCCGCTTCCATCGAGGTGTGAATCTCGTCGCCGGTGCGGTCGAGGAAGCCGGTGTTGATGAAGCAGATGCGCTTCGAGGCGTTCTGAATGCAGGCCTTCAGGTTCACCGTGGTGCGGCGCTCCTCGTCCATGATGCCGACCTTCATGGTATTCTCGGGCAGTCCGAGCAGCTTTTCCACCTCGCTGAACAATTCACAGGTCAGCGCGACTTCGTCGGGGCCGTGCATCTTCGGCTTGACGATGTAGACAGAGCCGGTGCGGCTGTTCCTGACCTTCGAATTGCCCTTGAGGTCGTGGATCGCGAGCAGACCGGCGACCGCAGCATCCAGAAGTCCTTCCGGAATCTCCTCGCCCTTTTCATCGAGCACGGCGTCGGTGAACATGTGATGGCCGACATTGCGCATCAGCAGCAGGCTGCGTCCGTGCAGCGTCAGCTCCTTGCCGTCCGGCGTCTTGTAGACGTGGTCAGGGTTGAGAGATCGTTGAACAGTCTTGCCGCCCTTCTCGAAATCGGCCGAAAGCGTGCCGTTCATCAGGCCGAGCGTGTTGCGATAGACCAGCACCTTGTCTTCGGCATCGACGGCGGCGACCGAGTCTTCCATGTCGAGAATGGTGGAAACCGCCGATTCCAGAATCATGTCGGCGACACCGGCCGGATCGTCCTTGCCGATCGCATGATTGCGGTCGATCTTCACTTCGACATGCATGCCGTTGTTGACGAGCAGGACCGCGGAAGGTTGGGCGGCATCGCCCTGGTATCCGGCGAACTGCGAGGCAGATTTTAGCGCGGTGGCGTTGCCGCTCTTCAGTTTCACCGCGAGCTGGCCGGCGATGACGCTGTACGACGTTACGTCGGTGTGGCTGCCGGTCGCGAGCGGCACGGCGGAATCGAGGAACGCCTTGGCCTTGGCGATCACCTTGTCGCCGCGCGCCTTGTTGTAGCCGCGGCCAGCCTCGCTCGGATCATGCGGAATCGCGTCGGTGCCGTAGAACGCGTCATAGAGCGAGCCCCAGCGCGCATTCGCCGCGTTCAGCGCGTAGCGGGCATTGGTCAGGGGAACGACGAGCTGCGGTCCGCAGATCTTGCCGATTTCCTCGTCGACATCGGATGTCTCGACCTTCTGCGTAGCCGGCTCGGGCAGGAGATAACCGATTTCCTTCAGGAACGCCGTATAGGCGTTCATATCGAACGCCTTGCCCTTGTTGGCGCGATGCCAGCCGTCGATTTTGACTTGCAGCGCGTCGCGGAGGGCGAGCAGCTCGCGATTTTTCGGCCCGAGCTTTTTGACGATGGCGGCGACGCCGGCCCAGAAGGCATCTGGGGAAATGCCGGTCTTGGGCGTCGCCTCCTTGGCGATGAAATCGAACAGGACAGGGGCGATCTTCAATCCGTGGGCATCGACACGCTTCATGACGGGCTTTCTCAAAAGAAATGGCGTTTACAGGCTGTTTTCCGGTGAAAAGCAGCAGAAAAACGCCAAAGGGGCGGCGTTGGCCGCCCTTTTAGCCCTAAAGCCGGGTCGATGAGAAGGCCCCAAAAGGAAGTGGAAGGCCTTATTTGGACGCGTTTTCTTTACGCGAACCGGTGTCCACTTCGCTCGAAAACGCTTTTAGATGTTCGCCGCCAGATCGACCAGTTCGTCGAACAGAATGCCGGTCTCCGCCAGCATTCGCTCGATCTCGTCGGTCGCGTCCGAAACCGTGCGCGCAGAGGTATCGATGCGCAGTTCTGCCTGAGCTGGAGGCTGGTAGTCGTTGCCGATGCCGGTGAAAGCCTGCAACGTGCCGGCGCGCGCCTTGGCGTAGTGGCCCTTGGGGTCGCGGCTCTCGCAGACTTCCGCCGGCGTCGCGACGTAGATCTCGCGGAACGAGGTGTCGGCGATGCGGCGCGCGGCTGCGCGATCGTCCGCCGATGGCGAGACCGCCGCGACGACGGCAATGTGTCCGTTGCGCGCCAGATGGGTTGCGACTTCCGCCAGTCGCCGGATGTTTTCGGTGCGGTCCTGCGCGGAGAAGCCGAGATCGCCGTTGAGGCCGGCGCGTAGCGTGTCGCCATCGAGCAGAATGGGCGAACCGCCGCGCGAAAACAGCCGTCGCTCGAGTGCGCGCGCCAGCGTCGATTTGCCCGAGCCCGGCAGGCCGGTCAGCCAGATCACTGCGCCGTTGTGACGGTAGCGCGCCGAGCGCTCTTCGGGGCGCAATGCGGATTCCACCGGCACGATGTCGATCGGAACGGCGCGCTGTCCGGCATCGACCGACAGCACGAGGCCGCCGCCGGCGATGCGGCCGTTGACCTCGATTACCAGCCGACCGGTGCGTGAATTTTCCTGATAGGGATCGGCCGCGATCGGCTGCGCCAGCGAAATGTCGATTTCGCCGACATGGTTGCGCGCGATCGCCGTGGTTTCCTCGTTGGAGAGTTCACCGGGATCGACCGCCTTCTCGATCGCGACAACGCTGGCGCGGGTTTCCCGCGTGCCAAGGCGGATCAGGATCTGATCGGCCTTCGACAGCGGCTTGTCGTGCAGCCAGAAAATGCGGGCGCGAATCCGCCGCGTGTCGCGCGGGGTAGCCCCCGCATGGGCGATGACATCGCCGCGCTCGATGAACAATTCGCGGTCGAGCGTGATGCCGACCGAGCGGCCCGCGCCATGGCTGCCGTTCAGCGGCGTCACCGGCCAGCTCTCCACGCTCTTGATCTTCGCGATCTTGCCGGCGGGCATGATGACGATTTCATCGCCGGCACTCAGATGTCCTGACTCGATGCGGCCCGCCACGATGCGGCGGTCGTCGAACTTGTAGATCGCCTGTACCGGCAGCCGCAGCGCCAGTTGCTCCAGCGGCCGCGCCGGCTCGAGCGCGTCAAGCGCTTCGACGACGGTTGGTCCCTGGTACCAGCCGATCCGTGGCGTATGCTCCGCAACACCGTCGCCGTCACGCGCCGAAATCGGAATCACCGCCGAGGGCGTCACGCCGAGGCCAATCAGATGCGCCGTAATCTCGTCGCTGATCGCCTTGAAGCGATCCGCGCTGAAGTCGACGCGGTCCATCTTGTTGACGACGATCGCGACCTGCTTGATGCCCAACAGATGCAAGAGATAGCCGTGCCGCCGGGTCTGGTCGCGCACGCCTTCCAGCGCGTCGATGATTAGCACCGCACCGTCGGCCTGCGAAGCGCCGGTGATCATGTTGCGCAGGAATTCGGCATGGCCGGGCGCGTCGATCAGCACGACGTCGCGCGAGCGGGTGCGGAAGCGGATTTGCGTGGTGTCGATGGTGATGCCCTGGTCGCGCTCGGTCTGCAGCGCATCGAGCAGGAACGACCATTCGAACGGCATGCCGCGCCGTGCGCTGACCGCTTTCAGCATCTCCAGCTTGCCTTCGGGCAGGCTGCCGGTCTCGTGCAGCAGGCGGCCGACCAGCGTGGATTTGCCGTGATCGACGTGACCGACGATGACGATGCGGACTTGCGGGCGGGTGGTGCCGTTCGGTGTTGCCGAAACGCTGGCAGGCAGGATCATGTTCATCGCAACGCTCACAGCAAATGTCCGTTAGAGATAGCCGGCGACGCGCAGCCGCTCGAAAGCATCTTCGGTTTCGTGATCCAGCGCGCGGCCGGCGCGCTCTGGCACCTTGGTGCCGTCGAGTTCGGCGAGGATCTCGTCGATGCTGGAGGCGGTCGAAGCAACCGGATTGGTGATGTCCTGATCGCCCAGCGAGCGATAGCGCTTGCCGTCCTTCGAGAGGTACAGCGGAATGATCGGAATGTTTTCGCGCTTGGTGTAGGCCCAGATGTCGGCCTCGGTCCAATGCAGGATCGGATGGACGCGTAAATGTGCGCCTTGCGGCACTGATGCGTTGAATTGGTCCCAGAACTCCGGGGGCTGATCGCGCACGTCCCAACCGCCTTCGAGCCCGCGCGGCGAGAACACGCGCTCCTTGGCGCGCGTGGCCTCCTCATCGCGGCGGATGCCGGCAATCAATCCGTCGAAACCATATTTGGTCAGGGCCCACTTCAGCCCTTCGGTCTTGCGGGCGGCCGAACGCGCGGCCGGCGGTAGCGTTGGATCGACGGCATCGATCGACGGGCAGGGTTCGACCTTCAGATCGAGATCCCACTCCTTTCCGAAGCGATCGCGGAAGGCGTACATCTCGGCAAATTTCTTGCCGGTATCGACGTGAAGCGCCGGAAACGGCACGCGGCCGAAGAAGGCTTTGCGCGCCAGCCAGATCATCACGTTGGAATCTTTTCCGAGCGACCACAGCAGCGCGAGTTTTTTCAACCGCGCGAACGCCTCGCGCAGAATGTAGATGCTCTGCGCCTCGAGCTCGTCGAGATGATCCATCGAGGGCGGCGGCAGCCGTCCATCGGTGAAAATTTGTTCGACTGTGGCGCCGCTTTTGCGGTCGGCGCCACGCAACCGGTCTTTGGCGGAGTCGGGATTGAGAAGATGCATCTCTGGGCCTTGGCCTTGGTGGGCGAAAATTCTATAGTCGCGATGCAACAGAGAAGAAAAAATTTTCTCTTTGCGGGCGCTGAACGACACATATATAGAAAATAATTCCAGTCAACCCCGAAGTGGGGGAAGCGAGTTTCGCATGCGATTCCTGCCCGTGTTTCTCGATCTGCAAAGCGGCGTGGTGCTGCTCGTCGGAGCCGGCGAACTCGTGCGCGCGAAGCTGCGCCTCTTGGCATCGGCCGGTGCAAACATTCGCTGGTATGCGACCGACGACAGCCATGACGTTTCGGGCCTCGATGCGGCCGCTGCCGCACGGATCGAACGCGCAACCGGCGATCCGCTCACGGCCGATCTCTCAGGCGTCATCGCGGTGCTCTGCGCCGGCGCCGGTGATATCGGCGTTGCGATGTCAGTGCGAGCGAAGGCGGTCGGTCTGCCCGTCAACGTGATGGACGATCTCGCGCATTCCACTTTCATCTTTCCGGCGATCGTCGATCGCGGCGACGTCGTCGTCGCCGTCGGCACCGGCGGCGCGTCGCCGGTGGTCGCGCGCCGCGTGCGCGAGCGCATCGAAGCGGTGCTGCCGGCGCGCATCGGCGATCTCGCCGCCTTCATCGGCAGCTTCCGTAAATCGATGCATGCGCGCATTCCCGAATTTGCGCTGCGCCGCCGCTTCTGGGAGCGCGTGATCGACGGCCCGATCGGTGCGCTGGTTCTGGCTGGGCGCAAGGCCGAGGCGGAAACCGCGCTGAATGAAATCGCCGATCCCTCCGCCTTCGCCGGCGCGAGCAAGGACGGCAAGGCCGAGGGCAGGGTGACGCTCGTCGGCGCGGGGCCGGGCGATCCGGATCTGCTCACCATCAAGGCGCTGCGCGCGCTGCAGGATGCTGACGTCGTTTTCTACGACGAGTTGGTGTCGCCGGAAATTCTCGATCGCGTGCGCCGCGACGCTTCGCGCATTCCGGTCGGCCGCCGCGTCGGCAAGCCCGGCATCGGCCAGGATGCGATCAACAAATTGCTGATTGAAGCTGCAAAATCTGGACAGCGCGCGGTGCGGCTGAAGGGTGGCGATCCCTTCATCTTCGGCCGTGGCGGCGAGGAGATCGAAGTGTTGCGCGCAGCAGGCGTCGCCTATTCGGTGGTGCCGGGCATCACCGCAGGCCTCGGCGCTGCCGCGCAGTTCGAAGCGCCGCTGACTTATCGGCATGAAGCGCTGCGCATCACTTTCCTGACCGCGCACAAGGCAAAGGACGCCGAGAACGTCGACTGGTCGGTGCTGACAGACAAGAAGATGACCATCGTGGTCTACATGGGCATGACGGCCGCGCCGTCGGTCCGCGCAGGGCTTCTGGCCGCAGGGCGGTCGCCAAAAACGCCGGTCGGAATATTTGCGCGGGTGACGCGGCCGGATGCGCAGGCCGTGGTCGGGACGCTCGAAAATCTTCCCGCGCTGGTCGAAAAAATCGATGGCGGCCCCGCCATCCTCATCATCGGCGACGTCGTCGCCCATTCCGCGCCGTGGCGCCAGTCCAACCTCACTCAAGTCATCTCAAAACTATTGGATGCTGCCGAATGACCTCTCCGCTCGAACAAAAGAAAATCAGAATCACCGGGCCGTCGGTAGTGACCGCCAACCGCACCTGGGATGGCGCCGTAGTCTACCGGACCGCACAACAGGGGTGGTCGACCGCTCTGTCCGACGCTGCGATCGTGAGCACTTCGGATGACGCGCGTGCGTTACTCGCCGAAAGCGCGGCCGATGACGTCGGCGCGGTCGGTGCCTATATCGCACCGGTCGAGCTCAAAGGCGGGGTGGTCAAACCCGGCAATCTCCGTGAACACATCCGGTCGAAGGGCCTCACCATCGACCTTCTTCCGGCCTAAAGGCTGATCCATCATGTATGCATATGACGAACTCGACCGCACGCTTATCAACGAGCGTGTTTCGGAATTCCGCGATCAGGTGAAGCGCCGCCTCTCGGGCGAACTCACCGAGGACGAATTCAAGATGCTGCGGCTGCAGAACGGCGTGTACCTGCAACTGCACGCCTACATGTTCCGCGTCGCGATCCCCTATGGCACGCTGTCATCGAAGCAGTTGCGCCGGCTCGCCCATATTGCCCGCCGCTACGATCGCGGTTACGGCCATTTCACCACGCGGCAGAACATCCAGTTCAACTGGATCAAGCTTGCCGAGTTGCCCGATGCGCTGGCCGAGCTTGCCGAGGTCGGCATCCACGCGATGCAGACCTCGGGCAATAACATGCGCAACGTCACCTCGGACCAGTGGGCGGGCGTCGCGCCCGGCGAGGTCGAGGATCCCCGCATCTGGTCGGAGATCCTGCGTCAGCACACCACGCTGCATCCGGAATTCTCGTTCCTGCCGCGCAAGTTCAAGATCGCGATCACCGCATCCGAGCACGACCGTGCCGCGATCAAGATCCATGACATCGGCTTGCGCCTGCACAAGAACGCCGACGGCGAGACCGGTTTCGAGGTGCTGGTCGGCGGCGGCCTCGGTCGCACGCCGTTCATCGCCAAGACCATCAAGCCGTTCGTAGCGGGCCGCGACATTCTCAGCTACGTCGAGGCGATCCTGCGCGTCTACAACCAGTACGGCCGCCGCGACAACATCTACAAGGCGCGCATCAAGATCCTGGTGCATGAGCTCGGCATCGAGAAGTTCGCGCGTGAGGTCGACGAGGAATGGCGGCAGATGGGCCACAGCGCCCTGACGCTCGACCATTCCGTCATCGAGGAGGTGCGTTCGCGCTTCTCCTATCCGGCCTACGAGAAGCTTCCGCACATGCCGGACGAGCTGAAGCAGGCCGCGCATGATCCGCTGTTCGAGCGCTGGCGCAAGAACTCGGTGGCCCCGCACAAGGTGCAGGGCTATTCGATCGTGACGCTGTCGCTGAAGCCGGTGGGCGGCCCGCCCGGCGATGCCACCGCCGACCAGATGGATGCGATCGCCGATCTTGCCGACAAATACTCCTTCGGCGAAATCCGCGTCGGTCACGAGCAGAACCTGGCGTTGCCGCATATTGCCAAGCGCGACCTGCCGCAGTTGTGGAAGGCGCTCGACCGTCTCGGGCTCGCCACGCCGAACGTCAATCTGGTCACCGACATCATCGCCTGCCCGGGGCTCGACTACTGCTCGCTCGCCAATGCGCGGTCGATTCCGATCGCACAGGAATTGACCCGGCGTTTTGCCAACCACGACACCGCCGACATGATCGGCCGGCTGCACATCAACATCTCGGGCTGCATCAACGCGTGCGGCCATCACCATGTCGGCCATATCGGCATTCTCGGCGTCGAGAAAAACGGCGAGGAGTTTTACCAGATCACGATCGGCGGCCGCGCCGACGAGAACGCGCAGATGGGCGCGCTGATCGGCCCGGCCGTCCCCTATGCGGAAGTTGCCGACGTGATAGAAGACATTGTCGAAGCCTATCTCGCGCTGCGCGACCGTCCCGAAGAACTGTTCGTCGATACGGTCAAGCGTCTGGGCGTCGAGCCATTCAAGGAGCGGGTCTATGCCACTCGTTAAGCAGGGAAGAATCACCACCGACCTGTTCGTCCATGTTGCCGACGGCGCCGAATTGCCGGGCGACGGAGCGGTCCTCATTTCGGCGGCGCGGTTCCTCGAAGATCCGGAAGCCATTCTCAAGCGCGCCGGCAAAACCGGCGTGATCTGGCCGAACAGCCGCGCCGTCGACGACCTCGTGCCCTATCTCGACCGCCTGGCCGCCGTCGCGCTGGTGTTCCCGACCTTCCGCGACGGCCGTGCCTACAGCCAGGCGCGATTGTTGCGCGAGCGGCATGGCTATGACGGCGAGCTGCGCGCCACCGGCCAGGTGCTGCGCGACCAGTTCGTGTTCATGTCGCGCGCCGGCTTCGACGCGTTCGAGGTGAAGAAGGATGCCGACGCCGATGCCTTCGCCGAGACCATGAAGCGCTATTCGGTGTTCTACCAGCCGACCGGCGACGGCCGCGTCACCGCGCTGAACCGGCGGATGCAGTTGCGTCATTCTGAGAGTGCCGGCCAGTGAGCACGATTTCACAGCAGGTGGTCGCCGCAGGTCCCGCGATCCTTCATTCGGCGCAGACGCTCGACCATACCTTGCGCGACGCTTCGCCGGCGCATGTCATTGAAACCGCGCTGAAGACTGTCGGCCGCGAGCAGCTTGCGCTGGTGTCGTCGTTCGGTACGGAATCGGCGGCGCTGTTGAAGGTGATGGCCGACGTCGATCCCGCGATTCCCGTGATCTTCCTCGATACCGGTTGGCTGTTCGAGGAGACGCTCGCCTATCGCGATACGCTGATTGCTGCGCTTGGTCTCCGCGACGTCCGCTCGATCAAGCCGCTGGCAGAAGCGCTCTCACGCCAGGATCCCGATCGCGAATTATGGTTTTCCGACCCCGACGCCTGCTGTCGTATCCGAAAGGTCGAGCCGCTGGCGCGGGCGCTCAAACCGTTCTCGGCCTGGATCAACGGACGCAAGCGTTTTCAGGGCGGCGCGCGCGCTGAGATTCCCGTTGTCGAGGACGACGGCAACAAGCTGAAGTTCAATCCCTTCGCCAACGTGTCGCGCGAAGAGATCGAGGCGATCTACAAGCTCGCCAAATTGCCGCCGCATCCGCTGGTCGCCTCGGGCTATCTCTCGGTCGGGTGCATGCCGTGTTCGAGCCGGACGGCGCCGGACGAGGACGCCCGCGCCGGCCGCTGGCGCGGCAGGCCCAAGACGGAATGCGGCATCCATACGACCAAAACTTCCTAGAGTCCGGACTTTATAGGACAGGCAAGCTGCGGAATCGCAAACAATGAAATGCGGTTTCGTTGACTAAGCGGCCTTTCGTCGCGACTTATGCGTTCGTGTTTGATGATATGCTTCATCCAGCCGAATGGAGATCAACGATGATCCGTCGCATTCTGCCGCTCGTCGCGGGACTGCTCTGGGCGAGCTCGGCCTTCGCCGCCGACTTTACTCTGCTCAACGTCTCCTACGATCCGACGCGCGAGCTTTACGCCGATTTCAACAAGGCGTTCGCCGCGGCTTTCCAGAAAGAAACCGGCAAGAGCGTCGAGATCAAGCAGTCGCATGGCGGCTCGGGCTCGCAGGCGCGCGCGGTAATCGACGGGCTGCAAGCGGACGTCGTCACGCTGGCGCTGGCCTATGACATCGACGCGATCGCCGCCAAGGGCCTTGTGGCGGCTGACTGGCAGAAGAAGTTGTCACTCAACGCCTCGCCCTACACCTCGACGATCGTGTTTCTGGTGCGCAAAGGCAACCCGAAGGCAATCAAGGATTGGGACGATCTGATCAAGCCCGGCGTGCAGGTGATTACGCCTAACCCGAAGACCTCGGGCGGCGCGCGATGGAATTACCTGGCGGCTTGGGGCTTTGCCGAAAAGAAATTCGGTTCCGCCGACAAGGCGAGGAAGTTCGTCGCCGATCTCTTCAAGAATGTTCCGGTGCTCGATACCGGCGCGCGCGGCTCGACGGTAACCTTCGTCGAGCGCGACGTCGGCGACGTGTTGCTGGCGTGGGAGAACGAGGCATTGCTGGCGCAGCGCGAATTCGGCAAGGGTAAATTCGAGATCGTCGCGCCGCCATTGTCGATTCTCGCCGAGCCGCCGGTTTCGGTCGTCGACAAGGTTGCCGATAAAAAAGGCACGCAAGCCGTCGCCGAAGCCTATCTGAAGTATTGGTATACCAAGGAAGGCCAGGAAATCGCCGCGCGCAACTCCTATCGTCCGCGCGATGCGGAAATTGCGAAGGAGCACGAAAAATCCTTCGCCAGGATCGAACTTTTCACAATCGACGACGTTTTCGGCGGTTGGACCAAGGCGCAGAAAGATCACTTCGGCGAAGGCGGCATTTTCGACCAGATCTACAAGAATTGATCTGGCCAACGTCAGCCGTAGCGGAAGCAGGGGGATTTGTGAGCACAGCGGTTGCACGGCGCACGAGCTTGCCCGGGTTCGGTCTGACCATGGGCCTGACGCTGACGTGGCTCTCCGTTATCATCCTCATCCCGCTCGCCGGTCTGTTCCTCAAGACGCTCGAGCTTTCGCCCGCGCAGTTCTGGGAAATTCTCACCAGCCGCCGCACGCTGAATGCGCTGAGGATTTCGTTCGGTCTCTCCTTTGCCGCAGCCTGTGTCAACCTGGTGATGGGCACCATCATCGTGTGGGCGCTGGTGCGCTACCGCTTTCCGGGCCGGCGGATATTCGATGCCATCGTCGACATTCCCTTTGCGCTGCCGACCGCGGTTGCGGGCGTGGCGCTGACGCAATTGTTCGCACAGAAGGGATGGCTCGGGGCGCCGCTGGCTGAGCTGGGCATCAAGGTGGCGTTCACGCCGATCGGGATCTTTATCGCGATGGTTTTCATCGGCATCCCCTTCGTGGTGCGCACGGTTCAGCCCGTCCTGATCGATCTCGATCCGGAGATCGAGGAAGCGGCCGCAAGCCTTGGCGCCAACCGCTGGCACACGGTTTTTCGTGTGATTTTGCCGAGCCTGATTCCCGCGCTGCTGACGGGCTTCGCGCTGGCGTTCGCGCGCGCGGTCGGCGAATACGGGTCGGTGATCTTCATCGCCGGCAATCTGCCCAACGTATCGGAGATCGCGCCGCTGCTGATCGTGATCCGGTTGTCCGAATTCCGCTACGCCGATGCGACGGCGATTGCCGTCGTCATGCTGCTGGCTTCGTTCGTGATCATCTTAGCCGTCAATCGCCTGCAACGCTGGGCGCAAACCCGCATTCCCGCGCATTGAGGGCCGACCGATGTCGACGCAAACGAGCTTTGTGACTCCGGCGACGCCGCTAAAGGCCTACGCGTCAACGGCGGGCGCGGCCATTTCCTCGCTGTCGCGCCGCGAAGCGCGCGAGCGTCCGCGGGCGATTGCTTCACCCAAGGATTTTCGGACAGAGCCCGGGCCGGTCCGCTTCGTCATCATCGCGCTTGCCGTCAGCTTCCTCACCGTCTTTGTCGTGCTGCCGCTGGTCGTGGTGTTCGCATCGGCCTTGTCGAAAGGGTTTGGTGCCTATTTCGCCGCGCTGGCCGAACCGGAGGCGCTGTCGGCAATCCGGCTGACCCTGCTGGTGGCGGCGATTTCGGTCGGTCTCAATCTCCTGTTCGGGGTGATCGCGGCCTGGGCGATCGCAAAGTTCGATTTCCCTGGCAAGACCTTCCTGGTCACGCTGATCGACCTGCCGTTCTCGGTCAGTCCGGTCATTTCGGGCCTTGTCTTCGTGCTGCTGTTCGGTGCGCAGGGCTATTGGGGCACCTGGCTGCAGGCGCACAACATCCATATTCTGTTCGCCGTGCCCGGCATTGCGCTCGCAACCATCTTCGTGACGTTTCCGTTTGTGGCCCGCTCGCTGATCCCGCTGATGCAGGAGCAGGGCACGCAGGAGGAGGAAGCCGCGATCTCGCTGGGAGCGTCAGGCCTGCAGACCTTCTTCCGCGTCACTCTGCCCAATATCAAATGGGGCCTGTTGTATGGCGTACTGCTGTGCAATGCGCGCGCCATGGGCGAGTTCGGCGCGGTATCGGTGGTGTCGGGCCATATCCGTGGCGAGACCAACACCATGCCGCTACTGGTCGAGATCCTCTATAATGAGTATCAGTTCGTAGCCTCGTTTGCGATCGCCTCGCTCCTGGCGATGCTGGCCTTGATCACGCTGGTCGTGAAGACCATTCTCGAACAGCGTCTGGATGAAGGACAAACCCCAAGCGACGATCTAAGGGACGATCCGCGTGACCATTGAAGTCAAAAACATCGTCAAGAAATTCGGCGCGTTCGCAGCCCTCGACAACGTCGATCTGAAGGTCGGCAAGGGCGAATTGCTGGCGCTGCTTGGCCCCTCCGGTTCGGGCAAGACCACGCTGCTGCGGATTATCGCCGGCCTTGACTGGCCCGATGCAGGCGAGGTGCGGATCGATGGCGAGGATGCACTCGGCCACGGCGCCAGCGAGCGCCATGTCGGATTCGTGTTTCAGCACTACGCGTTGTTCCGCCACATGACGGTGTTTGAGAACGTCGCCTTCGGCCTGCGCGTGCAGCCGCGCGCCGTCCGCAAGGATGAGGCCACGATCCGTGCCCGCGTCAAGGAATTGCTTGACCTGGTGCAGCTCGACTGGTTGGCAAACCGCTATCCCAGCCAATTGTCGGGCGGCCAGCGGCAGCGCATTGCGCTCGCCCGCGCGCTTGCGATCGAGCCACGCATCCTCCTGCTCGACGAGCCCTTCGGCGCGCTCGACGCGAAGGTGCGGAAAGAGCTGCGGCAATGGCTGCGTTCGCTGCATTCCGAAATCCACGTCACCTCGATCTTCGTCACCCACGACCAGGAAGAGGCGCTGGAAGTCGCCAACTGCGTGGTGGTGATGGACAAGGGGCGCATCGAACAGATCGGCACGCCCGGCGATGTCTATGACAATCCGGCGACCGCCTTCGTCCACGGCTTCATCGGCGAATCCATCGTGCTGCCGGTCGAGGTCTCAGGCGGCTCGGTGCGGCTCGGCGGCCGGCCGCTCAATATCGCCGCCGATGGTGCGGCCTCCGGCGCCTCAAAGCTGTTCGTCCGTCGCCACGACATGCAGATCGGGCCCGCCGGAACCGGCTCGCTGGAGGGCGCGGTGCGTCATGTCCGCTCGTTCGGCCCGATCCAGCGGGCGGAGATCGCGTTGACAGGCGGGGAGGACAAGACCGTGATCGAGATCGACGCCCCCCGGGACCGGGAACTCCAGGCCGGCGAAATCATCAGCCTGCAACCCCGCCGCTACCGGATTTTTGCCGCGCAGGATTGACGACGAAGTCGTCATTCCGGGGCAATGCGCCAGCATCGAACTATGGTGCGCACTTGCGCACCTGAGAATCTCGAGATTCTCAGGTGCGCAATTGCGCACCAGAGTTCACTTCGCGCCCCGGAATGACAGCCAAGATGCCCCCCGTTCACCATTCAGCCACGGTTGGTATGCAACAAGCGGCCATCCAGGCTTAGGGGCTTCTTCGGGGGGATTCTTTCAGTGAAACGGGCGACCACCGCCATTATCGGCCTATTGCTGCTTGCCGGCTGCTCGGCAGACGTCAAGATTCCGGAACAGCCGGCCATGTATCTCGACATGGCCCAACCCGGCGCCACGCTCGACCCCGTGGCGGCGGCGCTCCTGATCTCGCAATATCGGCAGAACAACGGCCTCGGCGCCGTCGTGGTCGATCCCGATCTGATCAAGCTGGCGGAGCAGCAGTCCCAGGCGATGGCAGCCCGCAACAAGATGGACCACAACGTGAAGGGCCCGCTGGACAAGCGGCTGGGGGCCTCAGGCTATCCGGCGAAGCTTGCCGTCGAGAATATCTCGGCCGGCTATCACACGATGGCGGAAGCCTTTTCCGGTTGGCGCGACTCGCCGCCGCACAAGGCCAATATGCTCAAGAACGGTGTCACAAAATTGGGCATCGCGGCGGTTTACGCTCCAAACACCAAATACAAGGTGTTCTGGACGCTCATCCTTGCATCAACCTGAGGCAACGCCGGATGCGGACATCGGCGTCTCACAAAGCGATAAACTCGGCGTGATCCTTGCTCGATCTTGCCCGATTGACGCCGTCGCGAACTGTCGCCACGGTGCCCCGGTCATTGTCCACTAGCCGACGGTCACGATGGATCATTACGATACCGCGCCGGCAACCACGCCCGCCAAAGCGCAGCGTGTGCTGGTCCTGCAAGGCGGCGGCGCGCTCGGCTCCTATCAGGCAGGTGCCTTTCAGGCGCTGTGCCGCTCGGGGTTCGAACCCGAATGGATCGCGGGCATTTCGATCGGCTCCGTCAATGCCGCGATCATTGCCGGCAACGAAGGCGAAAAGCGCGTCGATCGGCTGAAAGAATTTTGGGAGATGGTGTCATCTCCGGTGCCATGGAAGCCCGTCGCATCAGGCGACCGCGCGCGCTCGCTGTTCAACGAGACCAGTGCCGCGCTGATTGCGACCTTCGGCGTACCGGGCTTCTTCACGCCGCGCATTCCGCCTGCACCCTTGTGGCCACCGGGCAGTCGGCAATCGCAAAGCTATTACGACACTGCGCCGCTGAAGAAAACGCTGGAGCGGCTGGTCGACTTCGACCGCATCAACGATCTGAAGACGCGGCTCAGCGTCGGCGCGGTCGGGGTAACCTCGGGCAATCTGAAATATTTCGACAATTTCGAGTTCAGGAGGCTCGGCAAGAGGATCGGCCCGGAGCACATCATGGCCTCCGGCGCGCTGCCGCCTGGCTTTCCTTCCATCGAGATCGAGGGTGAGCACTATTGGGACGGCGGCATCGCCTCCAACACGCCGCTCGATTATGTGCTGGGCGAGGAAACCAACCGCGATCTCCTGATCTTTCAGGTCGATTTGTTCAGCGCGCGCGGCGAATTGCCGACATCGCTGCTGGAGGCTGCAGAGCGCGAAAAGGACATCCGCTATTCCAGCCGCACCCGCATGACTACCGACAAGAACAAGCAGGTGCACAACGCGCGGAAGGCGCTGCGCGAGCTGCTCGGAAAGCTGCCCGATGATCTCAAGAACGATCCGTCGGTGGCAGTTCTCTGCAACGCGGCCAAGGAAAACACCGTCACCGTCGTGCATCTGATTTACAAGAGCAAGAACTACGAAACGTCATCCAAGGATTACGACTTTTCGCATGTCGCCATGGTCGAACACTGGAACGCAGGCGTCCGCGACGTTCATCTGTCGATGCGTCACAAGGATGTGCTGGAGCGTCCGCAATCCGGCCAGACCATGGCGGCCTACGATATGACGGGGGATGTTTGGAAGACCGCAGCAGGCAAGCAGGAGTGATTGGAATGGGTACGTTAAAAGGCAAGACCGCTGTCGTGACCGGCTCGACAAGCGGCATCGGATTGGCTTACGCGCGCGCTTTTGCCGCCGCCGGCGCCAATGTCGTCCTCAACGGCATGGGCGTGCCGGCCGATATCGAGCGCGAGCGTTCCGGCATCGAGACCGACTTCAAGGTCCGCGCCGTGCACTCGCCCGCCGACATGACCAAGCCCGCCGAGATTGCCGAAATGGTCGCGCTTGGCGAGAAGACGTTTGGTTCGGTCGATATCCTCGTCAACAATGCCGGCATCCAGTTCGTCTCGCCGATCGAGGAGTTTCCGCCCGAGAAGTGGGAAGCCATTATCGCCATCAACCTGTCGTCGGCGTTCTACGGCATCCGTGCCGCAGTCCCCGGCATGAAGAAGCGCGGCTGGGGCCGTATCATCAACACGGCTTCCGCGCATTCGCTGGTCGCGTCGCCGTTCAAGGCGGCCTATGTCTCGGCCAAGCATGGCATCGCCGGCCTCACCAAGACGGTGGCGCTGGAGCTTGCGACGTTCAAGATCACCTGCAACTGCATCAGTCCCGGTTACGTCTGGACGCCGCTGGTGGAAAAGCAGATTCCCGACACCATGAAGGCGCGCAGCCTGACCAAGGAGCAGGTCATCAACGACGTGTTGCTGCAGGCGCAGCCGACCAAGGAGTTCGTGACCTCCGAACAGGTCGCCGCACTGGCACTGTTCCTGTGTAGCGACGATGCCGCCCAGATCACCGGCGCCAATCTATCGATCGATGGCGGATGGACCGCGGCATAAGACAAATCGTGAGCAGGCACCGGGAAGCGCGCCTAGTTAATGGGCGACGCTCCCGGTCACGGCTGCGATGCTCTGGGAAAAATGCAGCTCGTTGAAGCCGAGCTTGCTGGCCACCAGAATCAGGACTGAGGCCAGCACCACCCGCAGCACCGTCTCCGGCACGCGAACCGCGCAGTAGCTGCCGATCACGATGCCGGGCAACGATCCGACCAACAGCACACTCATCAGCGCCCAATCGACCGAACCCAGCGCCCAGTGTCCGATGCCGGCCACCAGCGTCAGCGGCACGGCATGTGCGATGTCGGAGCCGACAATGCTCGCCATCGGCAGGCGCGGATAGAGCAGCAACAGCGCGGTGACGCCGACTGCGCCGGCACCTACGGATGAAATCGAGACCAGCACACCGAGCGCCACGCCGACCATCACGGTCGCGCGGCCGGTCGCCGCGGCATCGAATCCTTCCATGCGCCGGCGATAGTGATCCATGATCGCCCTGCGGAAGATCAACGATGTCGCCGTAAGGAGGAGTGCGAAGCACAGCACCAGATTGACCAGGCTGCGCGCGGACTCCCCCTTGAGCTCGAGTTGCCACAGCACGAGCAATGTAACGACGCTTGCCGGGATGCTGCCGCTGGCGAGACGCATCACTGCCGGCCAGTGGATGCTGCGTGCAAAGCCATGCACCAGGCTGCCGCCCGTCTTGGTGGCCGCGGCATATAGAAGGTCGGTGCCGACAGCGGTCGACGGGTGGATGCCGAATAGCAGAATCAGCAACGGCGTCATCAGCGAGCCGCCGCCGACACCGGTCATCCCGACCAGCAGGCCGACGCCGAATCCCGAGGCAACGTAAAGTGGATCAATCATTTCCGGGTGCAAGTTCCATGTGGCGTGAGCGAGTATATATCAACGCAGGGGATAAACGTCCTATCGATGGCGGTGCATCGGGTGAAATAAGAATATTTCATACGCGCATCGGAATCCGGTGGTTATTTCCCCCAATTTGCCGGTGCAGAGCGAAACCGGTATCCTCCCTCGCCGATGCTGCCGACGCGCCTGGCGGAGCCCTACTGGTCAATCTCGTTGACGGGCCGTCGCGACGTGTGTCGGATTGTGCAGGATATCGATCGTGTCCTTGCGCACACGATAGAAAATCCGGAACGGCTAACGCAGGACGGTTGCGATCATGCAGGCGGCCGTCTTCCAACCGCTCCAGTGGTCTGTAGGATCAGCGCTTCCCGAACGCCAGCACATGTAGTCCGAGCCGCCGGCGCACGATCCAAAACAGCAGCACCGTTTCGAACGTCAGCGAGATCGAGGTCGCGGCCGCCGCGCCGTGGCCGCCGAAGCGGGGCACCAGGACGACACACAGCACAACGTTCATGACAAAGGCGAGCGCATAGGCCAGCGCGCAGATGTGCTGGTGGCCGAGCATGTTCAGGAGCCGCTCGACCGGGCCGATGGCGGAACGCACCACAAGGCCAATCGCTGCAATGAACATGATGTCATAGCCGACGACGAATTGCGGTCCGAACAACCACAATAGCGGCTTGCCCAGCGCCAACAGCAGAATGGTCGCGCCGAGCGACGGCCAGAACGTCCACTGGATCGCATGCGCCACATAGGCCGACAGCCGCGGCTTATCGCCCTGCGCGTGATACTCGGCAAAGCGATGCGCAGTCGAAGCTCCCATCGCGTAGTGAATGAAGGAGACCAGCGCCAGCGTCTTTATAACGGCGAAGTAGACGCCGACCTCTTCCGAGGAGCGGAATTGCTGCAGCACCAGTACGTCGGTGTAGGATAACAGCAGATAAAAGCTCTCTACCAGCAGGATTGGCAGCGAGACGGCGAGCCAGCCGCGGAAGTCGTAGGCCCGGGGGCCAGGCTCGATGTGGCCGCCGAGCTTGCGATTGAGCACGATCATCTGGCCGATCATCGCGATCCATACCGCCGCGGCGCTGGCCCACATCGCGGCGGTGGCGCCGAGATCGAAGCCGAGCACGAAGGCGCCGGCGGTCAGGCCAATGATCAGCGACTGGCGCACGATGAACTGCGGCACCAGGCCAAGCCGCATCCAGTCGTGCGAGCGGGCGATGCCGTCCTGGGTGTTGGCGACGACGAACGCCGGCAATGTCAGGCAACCGATGTAGAGTGGAACGATCGCGTTGCCGTCGATCCACGGCGACAATCCCTTCACCACGCCCGCCAGCAGCAGCGAGACGATGGAGGAGACTGCAAACGTCATCCATCGGCTGCCGGAGAGAAAGCCGCGCAGCAGCGCATGCTCGCCGCGTGTACGATATTCCGGAATGATCTTCTGCGCGGACGCCGAGATGCCGAAATCCATCATGCTGCCGAGCAGCAGCACCCAGGTCCAGACATAGACATAGACGCCGTAGTCCGAGCCGCCCATCCAGCGCGCCAGCAGGATCTGCGAGAAATAGGCAAGCGCTGCGCTGAAGACGCGGATCACGAAGATCGTGCCGGCCAGCCGCCTTGTAACGGAGGCTTCACTGGAGCCGCCAAGCAGCGCACGCAGGCGCGCGATCACGCCGGCAGGCGAAGCGGTTGCGGATTGCGAATCCAATACGGCCACAACGGTACATCCCCGAAACGTGCCGCGAGGCGGCGGCGTCGGTCGGATGTATCAACCATTCGTTAAGATTCGGTTGGATGGCCTGCTGATCGCTTCCCAACCGCATTTCGCTGAATTGCTGCCGCCTGGAGCTGCGAAACGATGAAGTTCTTAGGAATAAAGTGGCTGAGCCGTCCGATGCCGGTAAGGCCCGCGGGCTCTCGGGAACTTTTCTGGCGCTTTGTAATTTTCAGCTTCGGTCGCATGGTGCGGCCGGGGAGGAAAAATATGAAACTACTGCTTGTTACCGCTGTAACGATCATCACCGCGCTGGCTGTCAGCCCGGCTTCTGCCCAGAAGGCTTCTGCCAAGGCTTCTGCCCAGAAGACGGGTTGCACGAGCGAAAACATGGCCAAGCTCGTCTCGTCCGGCAACACGATGCCTGATAGCCCCGGCAAATTTGCGATGATGAAAGAGATGGGCGCGGCGAATGCCGCCATGTCAAAGGGCGACATGCGTAGTGCTTGCAAGAGCTATATGCGCGCTCAGCAAATGAGCGGCCAGAAGAGCTAGGAGGACAGGTTGCTTCCGAGGAGAGCCGGCAAGCGCCGGCTCTCTTCGGACTACAAAGCGTAGCTGCACCGGGGCGGAAACACGTCGCGGCATCGTGGCGCGCTGCGCACATCCGCAGGGACACTAGATTGCATCAATTCAAGCTGACGTTGAACTCGTAGGCCCGGTCACCGCCGACCAGCGTCAGTTTGAGCGCGGCGCCTTCCGGACTGGCGCCGGGTGGCAGGCCGTCGAGTTCGAAGGCAAAGCGTTTGACGCCGGGCGGGCCTTGCTCCACGAGCTTGGGAACCGGCAACGCCCAGTCGGGCGTCGGTCCCTCGGCGAACAGGTTGACCTCCTTGGCCTCGGGAGCGGTCACGTCGACCAGCACATTCTTTCCCTCGCGCTTGACGTCGCGGATGGTCAGCGGATTGGTGTCCCCGACATTGGCCGGCTTCGGCACCGCATTGAGCGCATCGGACAATGTGCCGTCCTCGGTGCTTGCCACGCTGGCAAAAGCGAGTTCGGCATGGGCTTCGACGGGAATGCAGAGCTTTTCGCAAACCGCGTAGCTGATGTGGGTGCGCAGCGTCACCGGCTTGTCGGCATTCTTGGCGACGATCCGCAACGGCAGCACGACCTGTTGCTTGTATCCCAGCGCGGTGCCGCCTGCGCCGTCGTCGAATTTCATCGGTGCTGGCCACAGCACCGTCACAGCTTCGACATTGTCGGATTTGGAGAAGTCGAAGCGGGGTGGCACGCCGGAATCCCCGGGCGTCCGCCAATAGGTCTTCCATCCCGGCTGCAACTGGATGGCTACGCCGCCAAGCAACACCGCGCCGCTGCGTGATCCCGCCAGCAACCGTACCGCGGAATGGGCGTCGTGTTGCCACGGCGAAGCATCCTGGGCGCGAACCTCCGACGCCGCACACGCGACACTCAATGCGGCGACGCCGAGTGCGGCGCGCAGGGGAACTAGGACGCTCATGGCACGTCTTTACAGGCAAGTTTGGAGGCAAACCATTGAATTGCGTGTGATCGGCAGCCGAATGATGCCGGAAGCTTGATTGACAGAAACCGCACCCGATATCAGGATATGAACCTGCAAGAGAAAGGCCTTTGCGGATGAGCCCTGAAGGCAAGACATCGAAGCCTGTCCGCCGCAAAACCGCTGGCTTTGGCGATAATTCGTCCGGCGAGGGCTATCTGGACGGCCGGCTGCTGATCGCCATGCCGGTCATGGGCGATCCGCGCTTTGAGCGCTCCGTCATCTACATGTGCGCGCACTCGTCGGAAGGGGCGATGGGCATCATCGTCAACCGTCCGGCCGGCAGCATCGACTTTCCCGGGCTGCTGGTGCAGCTCGACATCATCGAGAAGGCCGACCAGATCACGCTGCCGGAAAACGCCGAGACCATGCAGGTGCTGAAGGGCGGTCCGGTCGATACCGGCCGCGGCTTCGTGCTGCATTCGAGCGATTTCTTCATCAAGGACGCGACGCTGAACATCGACGACGGCATCTGCCTGACCGCGACGGTGGACATCCTCAAGGCGATCGCCAAGGGCACCGGTCCGAAGCACGCCATCCTGGCGCTCGGCTACGCCGGCTGGGCGCCCGGGCAACTCGAGAACGAGATCCAGCACAATGGCTGGCTGCATTGCGACGCCGACCCGGATCTGATCTTCGGCGACGACGTCGACGACAAATATCAACGCGCGTTGCGCAAGATCGGCATCGACCCCGGCATGCTGTCGAACGAGGCCGGGCACGCGTAGCTCCGATTCGTAGGGTAGGCAAAGCGAAGCGTGCCCACCATTCACGACAACGGTTTGGATGGATGGTGGGCACGGCGCAAGTGCGCCTTTGCCCACCCTACGGCTTTGGCTCTCTACTCCGCAGCCTGCTGCGTCACCGTCGGCTCGGTACCGGCAACCGTGGCGCGGCGCATGTCGCGGGGCTGCGACTGGTCGTAGCGCCGCACCCGGTGCATGGTCTGGCGATTGTCCCACATCACGAGGTCATGCACGGTCCATTTATGGACGTAGACGAATTCCTTCTGCGTAGCGTGCTCGGTCAGGTCGCGCAGCAATAACCGCGCCTCGGGCATGCTCATGCCCAGAATAGCGCCCGCGTGCGATGACAGATACAGCGACTTGCGGCGATGCACCGGATGCGTCCGCACCAACCGCTGCAGCACCGGCTTGAACATCTCTTTCTCTTCATCGGTATAATCCAGGAAGCCGAGCGAGCCGCGCGAATACATCAGCGAATGTTCGCAGATCAGGTCCTCGATCTCGGCCTTGGTGTCGTCGTCGAGCGCGTCATAGGCCGCGCGCATGTCGGCGAATTCGGTGTTGCCGCCCTTCGGGTTCACCACCCGCGCCGACAAGAGCGAGAACTTCGCCGGGATCGGGCGGAACGAGCTGTCGGAATGCCACAGGCAATTGCCGAGGTTGAACAGATGCGCGCGGCTGTCGCGCGGCAATGGCTTGCCGTCCTTGCCGAGATTGGAGACGTCGTTGAGGCCGGTCGAGAGGCGCGAATCCTGAGGCTTGACGATGTTGCCGCCGCGAGCGTCTTCGCGCTTGCCGAAATTCAGCGCAAAAGCGAGTTGCTGTTCGTCCGTGATGTCCTGGTTGCGGAACAGCAGCACGGCGTATTTGTCCATGCCGGCTTCGACGTCGATTGCTTCCTGCGGCGTCAGAGGTTTTCGCAGATCAAGTCCGGATACTTCGCCGACAAAATGCGGATGCAACTGCCGGATTGCGATCGCCATGGCGTCTCTCCCGAAAGCGGCGGGCGGTTTTGCCCGCTCTGTTTGTAAGAAAAATTACTCCCCAACCTGTCCAAGTCAACGTTGCGGCGCGCATGCGGCATTGCGCCTGTCTCGTGTCCCGGACGCGGTGCAGCGTGCTCCCGGCGATGCGAAGCATCGTCCGGTACGCTGCTCTGCGGAGCCGGGACCTACCCTGGACCCCGGATCAGCAGCGCAGCATTTCATGCTGCGCAGCATCCGGGGAACGCCTCACGCATTCCGCGCCATCAAGCCGCCATCGACCGGGATCACCGCGCCGGTCAGGTACGAAGCCGCCGGCAGGCACAGGCTCAGCGTCATGTGCGCCACTTCCTCAGGCTCGCCGTAGCGGCCGAGAGCGGTGCGGCGCTTGGCATAGATCGTCTTGTGCTCTTCGGAAATCCGCTCGGTGATCGCGGTGCGGATCGGGCCCGGGCAAATGCAGTTCACGGTGATGCCCTCGCGGCCGAGCTCGACGGCGAGCGAGCGCGTCAAGCCGGTGACGCCGGCTTTCGTCGCCGAATAGGGACTGTGAAGTGCGGTGGCGCCGAGCGCCTCGGTCGATGCGATGTTGACGATCCGCGGATTCTTCGATCGGCGCAAATGCGGCAACGCGGCCCGGATGATGCGTGGATGCGCGGTCAGCATCACGGCCAGCGCCTTGTCCCAAGCTGCTTCATAACCTTCCTCATCGATCGCCACGCGTACGGAGATGCCGGCATTGTTGATGACGATGTCGAGCCCGCCGAAATGTGCGGCGACGTCGTTGACCACCTTGATGATGTCGTCGGGCTTCGCGACGTCGAGCGTCCACGCTTTCGCCGTGCCGCCATTTGCTGCGATTTCGCTGGCAACCGCCTGGGTAAGCTCGGCGTTTAAGTCGGTAACCGCGACATTGGCGCCCTCGGCTGCGAACACGAGCGCGGTCGCGCGCCCCATGCCGCTGGCAGCACCGGTGACGAGAACGGTCAGACCTTTGACCGAGCGGCTGAGCTGCTTGAAATCTGACATGATGCGATCCGGACAGAGATGCGAGGTGCGCGTTGCAGGATTGACAAGGCTGGCACCGATCCGCAGACAGGTCAAACGAAGCCGAGCGAGGTGCAAACGTGACGAATATTCGCGGCCTGCAGATCCGCCGCCTGGAGCCTACAGACGCTGCGCTGTTCAGGGATATCCGGCTGGAAGGCCTGCAGCGAAATCCGGAAGCCTTCGGCAGCACGTTTGAGAAGGAGAGCGCGCTACCGCTGTCGTGGTTCGAAGCCGTCCTTGGCCGTACCGTCATCTTCGGCGCTTTCGTCGAGGAGATGCTCGGAGGCGTCGCGGCCTATGCTGCGCAGGAAGGTACGAAGCAAGCGCATCGGGCGACCCTCTGGGGCATGTATGTTCGAGACACCGCAAGAAACTTGGGGCTCGGGAAGAAGCTCGTTGCGGCGGTCCTCGACCATGCACGCGGACGCGTGGAGATGGTTCAACTTACCGTAGTGAGTGAGAATGAGGGCGCGCGCCGCCTTTACAGCGCCGCGGGTTTCGTCGAGTACGGCTATGAAAAGAGGGGCCTCAAGTATGATGGGCGATATTACGACCAGGTCCTGATGGTCAAATTCCTCGACGAAGGATTGAACTAGAACACAAGGAAGGGATCGCAGGGATGAACGAACTGGATTTCAACGGCAGGCAGGTGCTGGTGGTCGGCGGCTCCAGCGGGATCGGCAATGGCATCGCGCAGGCGTTTCGTGCCAAGGGCGCGCGTGTCGCCATTTGCGGTACCCGCGAAAGCGCCGCCGACTATTCGCCCGACGAAGGCTCGCATCTTGACGGGCTCGACTATTTCCGACTCGACGTCAGCAATGCGCAGGCCATTGAATCCTTCAAGCCATCCTTCACGAAACTGGACGTGCTGGTGTTGGCGCAGGGCGCGGTGATCTACCGCCGCGGCGAATTCGAGATGGATGGCTTTCGCAAGGTGGTTGAAGTCAACCTGATGAGCCTGATGGCCTGTGCGACAAAATTCCATGCGATGCTGAGCGCCAGCAAAGGCTCGCTCATCATCGTCAGTTCGACCGCCGCCTATCACTCGACTATGGGCAATCCGGCCTACAACGCCTCGAAGACCGGCGCGGTAGGGCTGACGCGCACGCTCGGCGAGGCGTGGGCCGGGGATGGCATCCGCGTCAACGGCATCGCGCCCGGCCTGGTCGACACCAAGATGACCAAGGCGACCACCGCCAATCCGAAACGCCTCGAAGGCGCGCTCGAGCGGATCCCGTTGAAGCGGCTCGGCACGCCGGCCGACATGGCCGGCGCCGCGCTGTTCCTGGCCTCGCCGCTTGCGTCCTACATCATCGGCCAGACCATCGTGGTCGATGGCGGGCTGATCCTGTAAGCCCGGCATCTTGATTAGAAGTGCGTTTCGATCGCGGTAGGAACCCGAACGGGGTCTCACCGGTTACTTCCGCTGAAGACAGGAGTGACCGCGATGGACAAGGATCGGATTGCAGGCTCGGCCGAGGATTTTGCGGGTAAGGTCGAAAGCACCGTCGGCGACATGGCTGGCGATGCGAAGACGCAAGCCGAGGGCCGCGTGCGCGAAGCGGCCGGCACAGTGCAAAATCTCTACGGCCAGGCCAAGGACGCCGCTCGCGACGCCACTGACACCGCCGTCAGCTATGCCAAGGACGCCATTGAGCACAGCGGCGACACCATTCGTAGCGGCCAGCAGACGGTAGCGAAAACCGTGCAGGAAAATCCGCTCGGTGCGCTGTTGGTCGCAGCCGGAATTGGCTTTGCGCTGGCGCTGTTGATGACGCGCCCGCCGCGCCGCCCGCCGCCGCGCTGGCGCTATTACGGCTAACTTCATCCTGAGGAGGCCGCAACGCGGCCGTCTCGAAGGGCGACGGCCCGACTGGGGCCGCTCACATCCTTTGAGACGCGCGAAGACGCGCTCCTCACCATGAGGACTAGAGCCCGGTTCTGATTGAATCAGAACCGGGCTCTAGGTTTTTGTTTTGGCGCGTTTTCTTGACGCGAACCGGTGTCCACCCCGGATCAAGTCCGGGGCAGGCTTTCGCTGGAAAACGCTCTATCTAAATCACCGCGTGAAATTGCCCGGCGGAACCTCTGCCGAGCGCCCGACATTGCCCGGCGGCCGCGGCGCGCCCGGAAGAGCAGCGGGTCCGCGCGGTGGTGCAGCCGCGGGTGGCGCAGGCGGCCGCGGCGCCGCACCGAAACCGCCGAAGAAGTCACGCAGTGACGGACCGTTGTTTTGCGCCGGGCGGATCTGCATCGGCGGCGGCAGTTGTCTCTTCTGTTGCTGCAGCGTTTGCTGCGGCGGCGGCAGTAAGAGCTGCTTCTGTGGCGGGGCGGCTGCCGCGGTTCCGCTCGGTGAGGTGGCCGCCATCGGCGTATCACCCTTCGCCGGCTCGCGGCCGATTTCGCGACGAGGCCATATGTAGTCGTCCGCGCGGCCGGCCGGCGCGGCCAGCGCTTCACCCTTCACCAGCGTGCGCGCGGCGAGCGCATCGACCGCTGCCGGACGCGAGCCGGGACCGCCGAGCAACTGATCGGTGCCGACGGACGAGGCGACCAGCGGCATGACCGGTCCGGCCAGCGGACGCGGCGCCGGCTGGCCAGGCGCGACATTGGCCTCCGGCGTCGCCGGTTCGATCGGCACGGCGATGGGCCCGGAGCGGGCGGCCAGCAGGCGCGTCACCTCGCGCTCGACATAATGCGCGAGCTTGCGCGCGCCGGGCCTGGTGAAGAAAACGCCGTCGGCCGTGCGGAGCTGGCGGATCTGGCCTTCGAAGTCGGGACCTTTCTGCAGGAACCGGCCGGCTTCATCGACAAATCCATCCCAGATATCGACATAGGTGATACCGGCCTTGCCGGCGCCGTCGCGATACAGCGCATCGAGGAACAGCATGTCGGCCGTTCCCCTTTGCCCTCGGATCGCCGGCAGGCCGACCCACAACACCGGGACGCCCTTGGATTTCAGCACGCCGATCAGCTCTTCGATCTTCTTGGTGTAGAGTTCGACCCAGCGCTCGTCGCGGAACTCGTAAAGTCCGCCGCCAGATCGCGCGGGTGCGGCGCTTTGCGGCGTGTCGTTATCGGCTGCATCGTCAGGCGACAATTCGGCATCGGCCGGCTTATCGTCGCGCTTTGCCGTGTCAGCCGAGCCTTCCGGCTTCTTTGCGTCGGCCGGCTTGGTATCTGTCTTGGTATCCGTCTTGCCGCGCGCGTCCTTCTTGTCTTCCTTCTTGTCGGTCTTCTTCTCGGTGACCGCCTCGCGGATGGCCTGGCGGTCGTGGAGGCCGAGCATGACGACGATGGCGTCGGGCTTTTCGGTGGCGAGGATGCCCTTGGCGGCCGCGGTCCAATCGGCGGGCTCGCCGCGCGGCTGATACTTGATCAGGCCGGAGACGGTCTTGTGCTTGCGGATCACGCCCATGTCGGGCTGCTCGGAATAGGTGTCTTCCAGGCCATAGGCGAGCCAGTCGGCCATGGCGTCGCCGAGCACCAGCACGTTACGTTCCGGCACCGTGTCTCGCTTGGCGGGCGCGGGCGCGCGGGAGAAATCCTGGCGCGGCGCCTGCGGGGCCTGCTGCTGGAATGGCGAAAAGAAATCGCCGCCGAACCAGCCGCGTTGCGGCGCTTGCCGCTGCGGCTGCCCGCCAAAGCCGCCGAAATTGAAGAACTGCGCCGACGCTGGTCCCACGATCCCGATCAGGAGCGCGATCGCAACCGCCAGCGCCACCAGTGGCCCGGTCTCGGTAAACACGCGCAAGAAGGACGTTGGCTTTCGCATCCGGCTCGGTCGCAAATGGATCGTGAAGCGTCACATATAGCAGCGGAATCGGGCCGCAAGCGGGCAGATTTCACATCCCATAAACCGGGGTTCCGGGCCCAGCGTCAAGGCTCCTGCCGAATCGTGGTTTTCAGGGCCACTTTAGCGCTGAAAACGGGCCTTAACGGCCCCGCAGCCGCTCCAGCACGTCGGAAGAGGCAAATCCGTCCGCTGGCGCGCCGATCGAAGCCTGGAAGCTGCGGAGTGCCTCCCGCGTCTGGCCACCGAACTGGCCATCCGGCGTGCCCTTGTAGAAGCCGCGCTGCGCCAGGAGCTGCTGCAGTTCCAGTCGCTCCGCCCGCGACAGCACCCGTTCCTGCCGCGGCCAGGGTTGCACGAACGGCGGCCCGCCGCGCAGGCGGTCGGCAAAATGGCCGATCGCCAGCGCATAGGCCTCCGCCGGATTGTATTTCATGATCACCCGGAAATTCTGCAGCATCAGGAAGCCGGGCCCCTGCATGCCGGCCGGCGCCAGCAAATAGGCCTTCTCGGTTGTGTCAGGAAACGGCTTGCCATCGGCCCGCTTCAGTCCCTGGCTCTGCCACTGCGCAATCGTCATCGCCTTGGACTTGTCCGCCAGCATGAAATTGAAGCTCTCCGGCAGCACCACCTCGTAGCCCCAGCTCCGGCCGGTCTGCCAGCCGTCTTTCTTGAGGTTGTTGGCGGTGGAGGCGATCAGATCGGCGACGTTGTCGACGACGTCGCGGCGGCCGTCACCGTCGGCGTCGACGGCATAGCGCTTGAAGGCCGTCGGCATGAACTGCGTCGGCCCGAACGCGCCGGCCCAGGAGCCGCGCATCTGTTCGGGTCTGAGATCGCCGCGGTTGAGGATCTCGATCGCGGTGAGGAATTCATCCTTGAAATAGGCCTGGCGGCGGCCGATGCAGGCCAGTGTCGCGGTCGATCGCACGACGTTGCGGTCGCCCACTTGCGTCGAGTAGTTGGATTCGATGCCCCAGATCGATGCGATGATGTAGCGGTCGACGCCATAGGCTTTCTCCGCCGCGTCGAATTGCGGCTTGTATTGGGCGAGGATCTCGCCGCCCTTGGCAAGGCGGTTGTCGTTCACGAGGATATCGAGATAGTCCCAAATCGCCTTGGTGAATTCGGGCTGCGAGTCCATCAGGTCCATGATGCGCAAATCAGGCTCGAGCCCGGCGGTGAAGCGCTCGAAATTTTGCTGGGTGACGTTGCGCCGCGCAGCATCCGGCCACATCGAGGCGACGCAATTTTGAAAGTTCGCCGCCGCCTGCCGGATCGCGGACGCCGTCATCAGTGGATGGCCGGAGGCGCCGTCTTCGCCGCTCCAGGGCGGCGGACTGCCGTCCGGGCCGGGCGTGACCTGCTGCGCCACGGCCTTCTGCCCTGAGAAGATATTGCCGAAAAAGTTCGAAACCCCGTTGCCGGAGGATTGGGCCTGGGACTGGCCGCTGGAACACAACAGCGCTGCGGCGATTAAGATCGCGCCGGTTCGATTATCCGTCACTCGTTCCAAGAGACCCATGCCGTACCCGTCCGTCGAAACCAACCCCGTGCCAGAAGGCCCTGACACGGTTTCCAATAGCTTAACAGTGGGCATTTTGTTGTCCCGCCCGGCGCGCGCAAGGGGAGGTGCAAGTCGGGCGGGAACACCACCATACATCCGCCTTTGTTCAGGGGTGCAAACCGGCTATCAACGTGCAATCAAAGCACTTTCCTCATTTCCAAATCTCGATATCAAGGCGCCCGACATCCCATGAAAATCCGTAAAGCCGTCTTCCCGGTCGCCGGCCTCGGCACCCGCGTCCTGCCCGCCACCAAGGCGATGCCGAAGGAAATGCTGACCATCGTCGACAAGCCGCTGATTCAATACGTGGTCGACGAGGCCAAGGAGGCCGGCATCGAGCATTTCGTCTTCGTCACCGGGCGCAACAAGGGGGTGATCGAGGACCATTTCGACCGGATGTTCGAGCTCGACACCACGCTCGCCGCGCGCGGCAAGAAGGCCGAGCAGGACATCCTGGCGCGCGACCAGCCCGAAGCCGGCGCCATGAGTTTCACCCGCCAGCAGGCGCCGCTCGGCCTCGGCCACGCGGTCTGGTGCGCGCGCGATATTGTTGGCGATGAGCCGTTCGCAGTGGTGCTGCCGGACGAGCTGGTGCTCAACAGCCCGGGTTGCCTGAAGCAGATGATCGAGGCCGCGGCGAAACTCGGCGCTAAATCCAATCTGCTCGCGGTGGAGGCGGTGCCCGACGATCTCACCCACCAGTACGGCATTTGCGGCGTCGGCAAGCGCCTCGCCAAGAACATGTTCGAGGTCGACGGCATGGTGGAGAAGCCGCCGAAGGGCACCGCGCCGTCAAACCTCTCCATCACCGGGCGTTACATCCTGCAGCCGGAAATCTTCAAGATCCTCGAAACCCAGGAGCGCGGTGCGGGCAACGAGATCCAGCTCACCGATGCAATGAAAGCTCTCGCCAAGATGCAAAAGTTCTACGGCGTGGAATTCGAGGGCGAGCGGCACGACTGCGGCTCGAAATCCGGCTTCATTCGCGCCAACATCGCCTACGGCATGGCCCGCCCCGAGCTGCGCGACGGCCTGCGCGCGGAGATGAAGAAGTATCTGGAGAAATGAGTGAACTTGACCATGCTACGGCATTGCCGTAGTGTAGTCTCTTGATGCAGACCGTTGTCGAGACGCCGTCGTACCTGGCCGATGCGGAACGCCTGTTTTCGTTGGACGAACGAAAAGCCATCGTGGATCGACTGGCATCCGATCCTGCCTGCGGGGTAGTCGTCCCCGGTGGTGGCGGAATTCGTAAAGTGCGATTCGGCTTCGGCGCGCGCGGCAAGAGCGGTGGCGCGCGAATTGTCTATTTGTTCTCTGGAGCAGACCTGCCTGTATTTATTCTGGCAGTTTTTGCCAAGAACGAGAAGGCCAATCTCTCGGCTTCTGAACGTAATGCGCTAGGCAAGATGGTTGCGACTATGATCGAAGACTATCGGAGGCGAAGGTGACAAAAGCCGCATTCGACAAGATCAAGGCAGGGCTGGGCGACGCCAAGGCCTATCTCGACGGATCCGCGAACAAGAGGACATTCGGAATTCATGTTCCTGCGCGGGTGAATGTAAAAAAGATACGTACGCAGCTCGGTATGTCGCAAGAGAGCTTCGCTCAAACCTATGGATTTGCGTTGTCGGCCGTGCGTGATTGGGAGCAAGGCCGCCGGCAGCCGGAACGCAGTGCCCGCATTTTGCTCAAGGTCGTGGAGAAAGAGCCCGACGCCGTGACGCGAGCCTTGGCGAAGAGCGCCTAAGCCACCAGCGCAAGCTGCGGGATCGCGGCGACCACGGACTGGTTACGGCCGTTGGCCTTGGCTGCGTAGAGCGCCTTGTCGGCCGCTTCGATCAGATAGGACCAATCGATCGCTGCCGTGGGCGTCATACTCGCCACGCCGATACTCACCGTCGTCACGCCGGGATCTTCCGACCATTGTTCGACCTTCAGGCGGATGGTCTCGGCGACCGCGAACGCATCCACAGCCGAGAGGCCAGGCAGAAGTACCGCAAATTCCTCGCCGCCGTATCTGGCCGGACAGTCGCCGGCCCGCTTCACCGAATCCGAAATGCAGATCGCAATGCCGACCAGCACCTGGTCGCCGGCCTGATGTCCAAACGTGTCATTGTACGATTTGAAATGATCGGCATCGATCATCAACACCGCGACGGGGGTCTGGTTGCGCGTCGCCCGCCGCCATTCCAGGTCGATCTCGGAATCGAATTTGCGCCGGTTCTTCAGGCCGGTGAGCGCGTCGGTGGTCGCAAGCTCTTCCAACTTTTCCTCAGCCTCGGCGCGGCGGCCGATCTCGCGCGCGAGGAACAATGTGGTGCCGAACACGAACAGGATCAGGGCCACCATGACCGCTCCGATCCGGATCACCTCCCGGTGCCAGAGGCTCAGGATGCTCGCCAGCGGTTTTCCGACTACGACAAAGAACAGGCTCGTATTGGCGCTTCGAACGTAAAGCCGCGGTGTCGGGTCCACCGGTCCGACCCCGGCGTAGGATCCGCCTTGCTTCAGATTTGTCGGATTCCAGTTTCTTCGCTCTGCCAGATTTTTGCCGACGATGTCGAGGTCGAATGGTTTGCGCATGATGATCGTCCGGTCACGACGCAATACCGTGATCGTATCGGCGGGATCGAGTGTCAGCCGCCCGAACAAATCGTGGAAATAACTGAAGCGGATCGAGCCCACGACCACACCGAGAAAACCACCATCGGCGTCGGTGATGCGCCGGCTGAGCACGATCGAATAGGCGCTGCGATGCAGCATCGGACGGCTCATGTACAAGCCGACGTCGGGCTTGTCGCGATGGACGAAGAAGTATTCCTCATCGCTGCGATCCTCCGGCACCGGATCGAGGCTTGCCGCATCGATGATCAGCTTGCCTTGCGCGTCGAACACCTGGATCGCGCCGAAATGCCTGGCAGTCGCGGCATGATCGAACAGAATCAGATGGCGAATCTCCTTGCTGACCTTTTCGATCTCCGGCATCACCAGATTGGTGGCGACGTTACGCAGCGACAGGTCGTAGAGTTCGATATTCCGGCTGATATCGGCGTCGATGCTCGAGGCTAGATTTTCCAGTGTTTGCCGCGCCAGCTCTTCCTCGCCGCGGCGCATGTCGAGCATGACGCTGGTACAAATCGCGGAGAAGCCGATCACCGCCGCGACCGACGATGCGATCAACAGCTTTACGGACAATCGCCAGGGGCGGCGGCCGGAGTCTTTCCTGAACCAACCCTTTCTGGCTTCGTCGCTTTGCCGCTCGAATAGCATCATCCGCTCCAAGCCTTCCGGTATGCGCCGGATAAATTGTTGCGGTCTTAAGCGGCGACGGCGATATGGTAGACAGTTAACATTCGGTTGCCGGCGCCGACGGTTTTGTGCAATTCGCTTAAGAGGGCACGCGTGAACGTTTACGATCCGTTGCGGGACTATCTGAAGGCGCAGACGCGCACCGAATTCGTGCTGAGCTTCGAAGAGATCGAGGAGATCATCGATGCGGCGCTGCCGCGCGCCGCGCACCGTGCGTCATGGTGGGAGACGTTGCGCAGTCCGCAGGAGAAGATGCCGCAGCGCGAGGCCTGCCTCGAAGCCGGCTACATCGCAACGCGGCAGGCGGATGGAAAGAGCGTGAAGTTCAAGAGAATGCCGGTGAGGCGGTGAGTGCGTGCCGAAAGTTCAGCCGTCATCTCTCACCTCGGTTGTCATCGCCCGCGCAGGCGGGCGATCCAGTATTCCAGAGACGTTGGTGCTTGATCGAGAGGGCGCGGCGTACTGGATACCCCGCTTTCGCGGGGTATGACGGCTGTGTGTGAGGACGCGTCTTGCTTCTGACGCGATCTAGCTCGCCGCTTGCAGCCGTTCTTCGGTCAGTAGCCGCATCGCGGCGTCGGCATCCATTGGCTCGCCGAAGGCGAAGCCTTGCGCGTATTCGCAGCCCAATTGATAGAGCTCGACCGCATCCGAATCCGTCTCCGCGCCTTCCGCCACCACGTCCATGCCGAGGTCATGCGCCAGCGCAATGATCGATTTGAGGATCACCGGCCGCGTGCCGCGGCTGGTGGTGCGCACGAAGGACTGGTCGATCTTGATGGTGTCGAAGGGAAAGCGCTGCAGATACGCCAGCGAGGAATGGCCGGTGCCGAAATCGTCCAGCGACAGTCCGGTGCCGAGTTCGCGAATGCGCGCCAGCATCTGCGCTGCATGCTCCGGATTCTCCATCACAAGCGACTCGGTGAGCTCCAGCTTAAGCGTGCCGCGCGCCACCGACGAACGCGACAGCACGGTGCGGATATCGTGGATCAAGTCATGGCGCAGCAACTGCCGCGAGGAGACGTTGACGGAGGCGAAGATCGGCTCGCGCGAGCGCATCGCGCGCTGCCATACCGAGAGCTGCCGCGCGGTCTGGTCCAGTACGAACATGCCGAGGTCGACGATCAGGCCGATTTCCTCCGCAATCGTGATGAACTCGGAGGGCGACATCCTCCCGAGCTTGGGATGGTCCCAACGCGCCAGCGCCTCGAAGCCGGCGATCGAGCGATCTTCCAGCCGCACGATCGGCTGGTAAAGGATGGTGATCTCCTGCCGCTCGATGGCCCGGCGCAGTTCGCTTTCCAGCGTCAGGCGGTCGGTCTTCCGGGCGCGCATCGCCGGCTTGTAGACGTCGATGCGGTCGCCGCCGATCCGCTTGGAGTGATACATCGCAAGCTCGGCGTCCTTGATGATCTCGTCGGACAATTGCGTCTGCGGATCCGACAGCGCGAGCCCGATCGAAGCGGTCAGGAAGATCTCGCGGTCGTTGAAGGCGATCGGCGCGCGGATGGTCTTGCGGATGGTTTCGGCGAAGGCGGTGATGCGCGCCGGGTCCTGCTCCGACATCAGGATCAGGCCGAACTGGTCGCCGGCCAGCCGCGCCAGCGTATCCTGCGGTTTCAGGATGCGCGTCAGCCGACGCGCCAGCGTCAGCAGGATAGAGTCGCCGACCGCAATGCCGACGGAATCGTTGACCTGCTTGAAACGATCGAGGTCGATCACCATCAGCGTCGGCCGCAGGTTCGGCATGCTCTTGGCGAAATTCGCCACCGCGCCGAGGCGATCCATGAACAGTTTGCGGTTGGGCAGGCCGGTGAGGTTGTCATGCACGGAGTCGTGCAGCATGCGCTCTTCGGCGTTCTTGATTTCGGTGACGTCGGTTAGCGTTCCAACCACGCGCGAGACCTCGCCGTCGGAGCCAACCACCGGGCGCGCCTTCAGCGCGAACCACATGAAGTGGCCGTCCGGCGTGCGCAGGCGGAAATCCTGCACCAGCCGGCCGCGGCGCTGGTCGAGCACGCTGTCCAGCGCAGCACGGAAGCGATCCTGGTCGAGCGGGTGCAGCACCTCCAGCCATTTTGCGGCCGGACCTTCCAGCGTGCCGCGCCTCAGCCCGAGCAGGCTTTCGGTCTCCGGGCTGGTGAACACCTTGTCGGCGGAGACGTCCCAGTCCCAGATCAGGTCGCCGGAGCCGGTCAGCGCCAGCGCGCGGCGCTCGATGTCGGAGACAATGCCGGTTGTCGCGCCGCCGCCGGCGAACGCGTGCTGCATCACCGTAAATCCGATCAGCATCACGATCAGCACGAGGCCGCCGAGCAGCGCCGGACCCACGATGTCGTTGGTGACGGAGCCCGCCACCGTCATGCCGGCGGCGATCACCCAGACCACCAGAAGGAACCAGGTCGGGATCAACAGCACCGCGCGATCGAAACCATGCGTCGAGAGATAGACGATCAGTGCAAAGCCGGCGAAGGCGATCAAGACCAGCGAGATGCGCGCAATGCCCGAGGCGACGGCGGGATCGAACAGCGCCAGCGCTACCAGCGAGCCGAGGAAGGCCAGCCAGCCGACGGTGATGTGGGAATAGCGCACATGCCAGCGGCTCAAGTTGAGATAGGCGAACAGGAACACCAGCAGCGTCGCCGCGAGGATCGCTTCGCCGGCCGCGCGCCAGACGCGCTCGGCGTTGTTCGACATGTCGAGCACCTTGCCCCAGAAGCCGAAATCGACGCCGATATAGACCAGCACAGCCCAGGCGAGCGCGGCGGCGGCGGGGAACATGATGCTGCCCTTCACCACGAACAGGATCGTCAGCACCAGTGCCAGCAGGCCGGAAATGCCGATCACGATGCCCTGATAGAGCGTGAACGAGTTGACCTTGTCCTTGTAGGCGTCGGGTTCCCACAGATAGAGCTGCGGCAGCTTGTCGGTGCGCAGCTCCGCCACGAAGGTGATGACGGCGCCGGGGTCGAGCGTGATGCGGAAGATGTCGGCCGTTGCGCTTTCCTGGCGCTCGGGACGATCGCCGGTCGACGGTGTGATGGTTGCGATGCGCGACAGGCCGAGATCGGGCCACAAGAGGCCGGATGACACGATGCGATAGTGTGGCGCGACGATCAGACGGTCGAGCTGGTCGTCGGTGTTGTTGGCCAGCGCGAACACCACCCAGTTCTGTCCGCCTTCGCGAGCGCGAACCTCGATGCGGCGGACGATGCCGTCGGTTCCTGGCGCCGTCGAAACCTGGATGCGGTCGGTCTCGCTGCGCTGATGATCGAGCACCGCGGTGAGATCGATGGCAGGCGCGTCACTGCGGACGCTGACCGCGTCGATGGCATGCGCCGCAGGCGCGGCCATAACAATCATGAGGCCCAGCGCGACTAGCGCAAGGCACCTGATCAGACGCAATGTCAGTACTCCGCGACCAACGATTCTCCCGGCCCAGCGAACGGGGTCGGCGTTGCCGCGATAAATGACATGAAAGCAAAGCAAATCAAAGGGTTTCCACCCGCGCTTCGCTCGCGATCGGCTAGACCGCCAACACAATTTTGCCAATATGTGCGGAGGTCTCCATCCGCCGGTGCGCGTCGGCCGCTTTTTCCAGCGGGAATGAGCTGTCCATCAGCGGTTTTACACGTCCCTCGCGCAATAGCGGCATCACCTTGGCCTCGATCGCGGCGACCATCGCGGCCTTATCCGCATTAGTACGGGGGCGCAGCGTGGAGCCGGTATGGGTCAGCCGCTTCACCATCACCTTGGCAATGTTGACGGTAACCTTGGGGCTATTGAGCGTTGCGATCTGCACGATACGGCCGTCGACCGCAGCAGCGTCGTAGTTGCGATCGACATAGTCGCCGGCGACCATGTCGAGGATCAGGTTGGCGCCGACATTGTTGGTCTCGGCCTTGACCACGGCGACGAAGTCTTCGGTCTTGTAATTGATCGCGCGGTCGGCGCCGAGCTTGAGGCAGGCGTCGATCTTGTCCTGGGAGCCGACGGTCACGATCACCTTGGAGCCGAACGCTTTCGCAAGCTGGATCGCCATGGTGCCGATGCCGGACGAGCCGCCGTGTATCAGAAGCGTTTCGCCGGGCTTGAGCGCGCCGCGTTCGAACACATTGTGCCAGACGGTCATCAGCGTTTCCGGGATCGCGCCGGCTTCCTGGATCGATAGCGACGGCGGCACCGCCATCGCCTGCGCGTCTTGCGCAATGCAATACTGGGCGTAGCCACCGCCCGCGACCAGCGACATCACCTTGTCGCCGAGCTTGTGCTTTTTGGCGCCTTCGCCGAGCGCCACTACTTCGCCCGCGATTTCAAGGCCGGGCAGGTCGCTGGCGCCAGGCGGCGGCGGGTAAGCGCCGGAACGCTGCGCGACGTCGGGGCGGTTGACGCCGGCGGCCATCACCTTGACCAGGATTTCGCCTGGGCCGGGCGCTGGAACGCTGCGGGTTTCGGGCAACAGCACTTCGGGGCCGCCTGGCTTGCTGATGCCGATGACGGTCATTTGCGCGGGCAGCTTTTCCATGATTTGTCCTTGCGAAAGGCTGAGAATTGAAGGCGGCCCCTGATTAGCCAGCCCGGCTGCGGCTGGCAACCGCGAGAAGGGACGGCCAGACCTGCAGGGAAATGCCGAAAGGAGGAAACGCATGGCCATCGAAGACGACGACAAGCCGCGGAAGAAAATCAGCCATGAGATTGGCCAGGACCTGTCGCTGCTCTCGGTCGAGGAATTGACGGAGCGGATTGCACTCTTGAATTCGGAAGTCGCGCGGCTGCAAGAGGCCGTCACCAAAAAGCGCGCGTCAAAGGACGCCGCGAACAGTTTTTTCAAGACGTGAGTGGATCTCGTGTCCCGGACGTGGTGCAGCGCCCTTAGCGCTGCTCCGCAGTGCCGGGACCCACGCTTTCGTTCCGGGCAAGATGGGCCCCGGATCAGCAGCGCATCGCTTGCGCGCTGCGCAGCATCCGGGGCACGAGACCGGCTACTCTCCAAACGATTGCAAGTCCAAAACTCGGCCAATGGCCGACATGGCAAACAATCTCTAAAGAAATTCGTTCGTTTACGGTCCGTTAAGCTTTCTCGATTATGACTGTCATCGTCCTCGTTTGGACACCGAGTGGCTCCTGTCCACTCTGTTTGACGCCTCCCTGTTATCAACTTCAAAAGCCGCCGGAAACGGCGGCTCTTTTTTGTGGTGCGCCAGGCATGGCGCGGAGCGCCTTGACGGGCGCGATTTGACCGGAGTGGTGTCCGGTTGATGACTTGGAGGTGAGAGTCCTCTACGGACCCTGGTGATGGGAACCGTTAGCCGAACAGCAAGGGCGTCGTCGCGAGGCGAGGTCTGAAGGAAGCTGTAAGCAAAGTGCCGGCCTGACGAACAGCCAGCGCATAAGAGGCGTCCGCATCCGGGCGAGGGAGCCACAAAGCCCAAAGCCCAATATCACCCGGAGGGTGCGGCCGTAGATGCGACAGGTATATGGCACGAAGGTCACGCGACTAACCCTGGGAGGTCTGTCGTCCTGCCCCCGGCAACGGGTGTGCTACCGGCGTCGCAAGGCGTCGGGATGGGGCGGCAGAAGTCAGCAGAGGCCGTAGTAGTCGGACCAACCGATGAAGGGCTGAACTTGTCGGAGAAGCTGGGACCGCTTTTCTGATCGCCTTGAGCAGATGCCGCGCGAGCGGGCTTAGATCTGAGGTCGTGGACGGAATCCGCGAGGTACGATCAAAGCGCTTTGAGGGTGACAGGCACTGAGGATCGCAGAGCGGACACGACAGGAACCGCCGTATACGGGACCGTACGTACGGTGGTGTGGGAGGGGGAAGCCGCAAGGCTTCCTCCTACCCGATCTCTCCGCGGCTATTTTGTGCCCCCACGAGCTGGAAACCATAAATCCGGTTGCCGCTGGACTCTCGACTTCGCCCGAGCAATGATTTGTTCATCATAAGCCGGTGGTTCACAGCCGGTGGGGCAAATAGTGGCGTGAGGGCGTTAACCATGGCGGACCGTTCGCAAAGCGAATCCGCGCTCGTTCTGTTCAGCGAGCGGCTGACTAATTCGGCGGCGTTCGGAGCTCTCTTCCGGGAAGGCATGGATCTGGTCGAGGAAACCGCCGCCTATCTCGATGGCGACGGCCGCACCGAAGCCAAGGCGCTCGAACGTTCTGTCAGCCTTACTTACGCAACCGAAAGCATGCGCCTGACCACCCGCCTGATGCAGCTTGCGTCATGGCTGTTGCTGCATCGCGCGGTCAAGGAAGGCGAGATGACGCTGACCCAGGCCAATCGGGAAAAGACCAAGGTCAAGCTGACGGCCGCCGATCCCGGGCCGGAGGACATGATCGAGAAGCTTCCGCAGCAATTGCAGGATCTGATTGCGCGATCGATGAGCCTGCAGACGCGGGTCCGTCGCCTCGACATCTCGATCCACGCGGCGCCCGCCGAACGCGCGCCGATCGGCAATCCGCTGGTGCCGCAGCTCAACAGGTTGAAGGCGGCGTTCGAGCAGTAAGTCGAACAGATCTCACCGCCGTCATTCCGGGGCGATGCGCAGCATCGAACTATGGTGCGCAATTGCGCACCTGAGAATCTCGAGATTCCGGGTCTGGTCCTTCGGACCATCTACGATGCGCAATTGCGCATCGGAGAATGACGCGGCAGTGAACCGCAAACGAAAACGCCCCGGAAACCGGGGCGTTTTTGTATTCTGGATACGAACGGAACGGACGAAACCGCTCAGTCCTTCTTGAGGAAGCCTGAAAACTTCTTCTGGAAGCGCGACACTCGGCCGCCGCGGTCGAGGATCTGCTGCGAGCCGCCGGTCCAGGCCGGGTGCGACTTGGGATCGATGTCCAGGTTCAGCTTGTCGCCTTCCTTGCCCCAGGTGGAGCGGGTCTGGTACTCGGTCCCGTCGGTCATCACGACCGTAATCGTATGATAATTCGGATGAATTTCGGCTTTCATGGCATATCCTTCGGCGCGCCGGCGCCCGTCTCAACTGTCAGGGGATACGGGATTTGGCGGCTCTATAGCTCAGGAAGCCTGTCAAAACAAGCTACGTATATGTCCTGATTGGGAATCTCCCGGATTTGCCAGAGGGGGGCGCGGAGGCCTATCTGGGGGCAGAAAAACGGGTCGAATTTCATGAGCGCAGTGGAACAGATTGAAGCCCCCCGCGGCACGCCGCCGCGTGACGCCCTGCTCGAGGAAGAGGCCTTCATCGAGAGCCAGTTGACGCAATCGCCGGCCAGGACCGGCGCCAGGCTGCGCCCGCTGCTGGCGCTCGCGCCCTATGTCGCGCGCTACCGCTGGCGCGCGGCGCTCGCCTTCATTTCGTTGACGGTTGCGGCGATCACCACGCTGGTCGTGCCGATCGCGGTCCGGCGCATGATCGATTTCGGCTTCAGTCCCGAAGGCATCGCCCTGATCAACAGCTATTTCAGCGTCATGATCGCGGTCGTCGCGGTGCTCGCCGCCGCCAGCGCGTCGCGTTACTACCTCGTCATGACGATCGGCGAACGCATCGTTGCCGACGTCAGGCGCGACGTGTTCACGCATCTGATCTCACTCTCGCCCGCGTTTTTCGATTCCGCGCGTTCGGGCGAGTTGGTGTCGCGGCTGACGGCCGATACCACCCAGATCAAGTCCGCGGTCGGCGCCTCGGTATCCATCGCGCTGCGCAACATGATGCTGTTCATCGGCGCCGCCACCATGATGGTGATCACGAGCCCCAAGCTTTCAGGCTTCGTGCTGCTGGCAATTCCTGTGATCGTGATCCCGCTGGTGGCGTTCGGGCGCTGGGTGCGGCGGCTGTCGCGCAACGCGCAGGATACGCTGGCGGACGCCAGCGCCTACGCTTCCGAACTGGTCGGCGCGATCAGGACCGTGCAGGCCTATACCAGCGAGCGGATGGCCACTGCCCGCTTCGGCGGCGAGGTTGAACAGGCCTATGAGGCAGCGCGCAGCTCAACGCGGGCGCGCGCGGTGCTGACGCTGATCATCATCTTCATCGTGTTCTCCAGCGTGGTGGCGATCCTCTGGGTCGGCTCGCACGACGTGCTGACCGGCCAGATCACGCCGGGCCGGCTCGGTCAGTTCGTGCTGTATGCGGCGTTCGCCGCCGCCGGTCTCGGACAGCTTAGCGAGGTCTGGGGCGAAGTCTCGGCCGCATCAGGCGCGGCCGAGCGGCTGTTCGAGATTCTTCGGGTCAAGTCGCAGATCACGGCGCCAGCGCAACCGGTTGCGCTGCCGCAGCCGGCGCGCGGCGACGTCGGGTTCGAGAATGTCAGCTTTGCCTATCCGGCGCGGCCGGACGTGCTTGCGATCGATCAGGTTTCGCTCTCGGTCAAGGCCGGCGAGAAGGTCGCGATCGTAGGTCCCTCGGGTGCGGGCAAGAGCACGCTGTTTCATCTCCTGCTGCGGTTCTACGATCCGGCCAAGGGCACGATCTCGCTCGACGGCGTGCCGGTCAAATCGGCGGATCCGCTTGACGTGCGCTCGCGGATTGCGCTGGTGCCACAGGACTCGGTGGTGTTTGCGGCCACCGCGCGCGAAAACATCCGCTTCGGCCGGCCCGATGCCACCGACGCCGAGGTCGAGCGCGCCGCCGATCTCGCGCACGCCACCGAATTCCTGCGCAAGTTGCCCGGCGGCTTCGAGGCGCAACTCGGCGAGCGCGGCGTAACGCTGTCCGGCGGCCAGCGCCAGCGCATCGCGATCGCGCGCGCGATCCTGCGCGACGCGCCGCTACTGCTGCTCGATGAGGCGACGTCAGCGCTCGATGCCGAAAGCGAGACGCTGGTGCAGACCGCGCTGGAAGAGCTGATGCGCCATCGCACCACGCTCGTCATCGCGCATCGCCTCGCCACCGTGCTGTCCTGCGACCGCATCATGGTGATGGACCAGGGCAGGATCGTCGAACAGGGCACGCACGCCGAGCTGGTCGCGGCGAACGGACTGTACGCGCGATTGGCGCGGCTGCAGTTCGAGGGCGTGTAGCGGACCTGGGTGAGGGTGTTATGCCTTCCATTCCATCTTCAGCACCGGCCGGCCCGAGGTCGGGTTTACATCCTCGCCGGCATGTTCAAACCCGTTGCGCTCGTAGAAGCGGATCGCGCGCGCGTTGTCCTTATTCACGAGTAGCGTGACGCCCTTCGGCGAGATGCGCTTGGCCTCTTCGACCAACAGGTGAGCGACGCCGGAGCCCCAATGCTCTGGCGCAACCGCAAGCTGGTCGAGATAGCCTTCGCGATCGACGGTGACAAAACCGACCAGCGCGCCGCCCTCCTGTTCCGCGACCACAATCTCGGCTTTCGGTACGAGATCGTTGCGCCAGCGGCCGCGCCACCATTCCAGCCGTGAGGTGACGTCGATCTCGGGATACGCCTCCTGCCAAGTGCGATGCCACAGCTCAATTGCCGCTGCTTCATCATCTGCACGGTAGAAGCGAGTATGATATCCCACTACCGTTCCGTCAGCTTCAGTTCGATGCGGCGGTTGCGCTTGTAGGCGTCTTCGTTGGGGGCCGAATCGAGCGGCTGGAATTCGGCAAAGCCGGCGGCGACCAGCCGCTGCGCGGGAACGCCGAGGAAAACCAGATATTGCACCACGGAGATGGCGCGCGCCGACGACAATTCCCAGTTCGACTTGAACAGCGGCGAGTTGATCGGCCGCATGTCGGTGTGGCCGTCGACCCGCAGCACCCAGCCGATCTCGCTCGGTATCTGCTTGTCGAGATCGATCAGCGCAGTGGCGAGTTTGTCGAGTTCGGAGCGGCCCTCGGGGAGCAGCACCGCCTGGCCGGTATCGAAGAACACTTCCGACTGGAATACGAAGCGGTCGCCGACGATGCGGATATCGGGGCGATTGCCCAGAATGGCGCGCAGGCGACCGAAGAATTCCGAACGGTAGCGCGACAATTCCTGCACGCGTTGCGCCAGCGCGACGTTCAGGCGCTGGCCGAGATCGGCAATCCGTCCCTGGGATTCCTTGTCGCGCTTTTCGGAGGCTTCCAGCGCTTCCTCGAGCGCCGCAAGCTGGCGGCGCAGCGCGCTGATCTGCTGGTTCAGCACCTCGATCTGGGCGAGCGCGCGCGAGGTCACCGCCTTTTCGGATTCGAGCGCCTTGTTGAGCTCGTTGGCGCGGCCCTGGGCGTCGCCGGCACCGCTCAACCCATCGTAAAGCCCCTTGATGCGGTCGCGTTCGCCTTCCGCGGCGGCGAGGCCGGCGCGCAATTGCGCGAGCTGGTCGTCGAGCGTGATCTTGCCGAGCTTTTCCAGCGACAGCAGGTCGTTCAACTGTGCGATCTTGGCGTTGAGTTGTTCGAGCGCCTTGTCCTTGCCGGTGACCTCCTGCGACAGGAAGAATTGCACCACCAAAAACACCGACAGCAGGAACACGATCGACAGCACCAGCGTCGACAGCGCATCGACGAAGCCTGGCCAGTAGTTGAAGCCGGATTCACTGCGGCGTGCACGGGCGAGGGCCATTTATTGTCTCCGATATCTGTCCCGGACGCGGCGCAGCGTGTAAACGCTGCGCCGCAGAGCCGGGACCTATTCGTGTTGGGTCCCGGCTCTGCGTCGCATCACCATAGCGTGTCGAAGACGCGCGTAAACGCGCTTTCGCGTGCTGCGCCGCGTCCGAGACACGAACTTTCCACTTCAGCTCTTCTCGGGCTGCCTGGCGATCCGCTCCAGAAGCTTCTTGATCTCGCGGTTTTGTTCGCCCTGGCCGTCGGCCCATTCGCGGATCATCTGCTGCTCGGTGCGCATATGCGCAACCAGGCCCTGGATCGCCTCGGCCAGATTGGCCATCGCCGCCGTGGTGTTGCGGCTGCCGCCGCTCTCTTCCACCACTGCGCGGATACGTTCCATCGCATGCTGCAGTTCGCCGCCGATCCCGGAACTGCCATCGCCATATTCGCGCACGGTGGAGGCGAGCCAGTCTTCAAGGTCGGTATAGAAGCGGTTCTGCGCCTGGCTCGACTGCAGGTCCAAAAAGCCCAGGATCAGGGAGCCCGCGAGGCCGAACAGCGAGGACGAGAACGAAATGCCCATGCCGCCGAGTGGCGCGGCCAATCCCTCCTTCAGGGTGTCGAACAGCGAGCCGGCATCGCCGCCGACCTTCAAGCCGTCGATCACCTTGCCGACGGAACCGACGGTTTCGATCAGGCCCCAGAAGGTGCCGAGCAGGCCGAGGAAGACCAGCAAGCCCGTCATGTAGCGGGAAATATCACGGGCTTCGTCCAGCCGTGTCGCGATCGAATCCAGCAAGTGCCGCATGGTCTGCTGCGAGATGCTCATGCGCCCCGAGCGCTCGCCGCCGAGGATCGCCGCCATCGGCGCCAGCAGCTTCGGGCGCCGGTCGATCGCGAGCCCCGGATCGGCGATGCGGAAATTGTTGACCCAGGCCACTTCCGGATAGAGCCGAACCACCTGCCGGAACGACAGGATGATGCCGATCAGGAGCACCCCGCCGATCAGCGCGTTAAGGCCAGGATTGGCAAAGAACGCCACGATGATCTGCTTGTAGAGCACGACCATGACCAGCGCGCATAGCACCAGGAACACGAGCATCCGCACCAGGAAAATTCGTGGTGAGGACAGTTTGCTCAGCTCGATCTCCATTTCGGAGCGGGAGGAGGGGCCTGAAGGCATTTGCGGGGTGTCATCCGGTTACGAAAAGGCGCGCTGGCGGCCAATATGGCACAGCGGGCTGGAGAAAAAAGCTGGCAAGCCGCGATTTCGGGCCGACGGTGGTGGAACCTCTTCCCGAAACCCGGCTTTGACATCAGCGTATTTTGGAACGGTTCGATGTCCAACCGGGATTTTCCATGACGCTCTTATATCCGGAGGCGTGGGTGCACCGCCCAGCGCCCGGCAGTGGCGCTATCGCGACTGCCGGTTGCGCACCAGCCCATTCTTCCCGGCGCCACCGACATGATCCACCCGGAGGGTCGCGTTAGCCCATAGCGGGGACCGGTTCTTGAAAAGGATCGTGCCAAAAAGGGAGGGAGTGGTCATGAGCTTCGTCTCCACGATCATGGGCACCGCCGAGCGGGTGCCGCTGCCCGACGTCATTGTCCGGGCCGCAATCCACCAGCTCTGCTCACGCACCGCCACGAAGCTCGCCACCGGAAATGCAGAAAGCGATGCCTGGCTCGCCGACGAAATGGCGGCACGCGCCATCGAATATGCCGACGCGCTCGATATCCAGCATTACGAGGTGCCGGCCGCTTTCTTTGCCCGCGTGCTCGGTCCCAACCGGAAATATTCCTGCTGCTTCTACCGCGAAGCGGCGTCGACCCTGCAGGAGGCCGAGGAAGAGGCGCTGCGCCAGACGGTGGAGCATGCCGATCTGGCCGACGGGCAGTCGATCCTCGAACTCGGCTGCGGCTGGGGTTCGCTGTCGCTGTGGATGGCGCGGCAGTTCCCGCATTCGCAAGTTACCGCGGTCTCCAACTCGAACGCGCAGCGCGAATGTATTGAGGGCGAAGCCGCAAAGCGTGGTCTGGCCAATCTGCGCATTGTCACGTCAGACGTGAACCTGTTCGCACCGGAAGCGCGATACGACCGCATCCTCGCGATCGAGATCTTCGAACATATGATGAACTGGCGCGAACTGATGATGCGTCTGCGCGTATGGCTGAAGCCCGATGGCCGCTTCTTCCTGCACATCTTCACCCACCGCTCCGGCGCCCATCTGTTCGATCGCGCCGATGGCGAGGACTGGATCGCGCGGCATTTCTTTACCGGCGGCGTGATGCCGAGCCATCACCTGATCCGGCAATATGCCGACCTGTTCGGGGTCGAAAAGGAATGGCGCTGGAGCGGCATGCATTATCAGCGCACCGCGCAGGACTGGCTGGCGAATTTCGACCGACATCGCGACGAAATCGAGCGCGTGCTTCGCAAGGTCTATGGCGGCGAGACCGCGCTGTGGATGCGGCGCTGGCGCTGGTTCCTGCTCGCCACCGCAGGCCTGTTCGGTTACGCCGGTGGCAGCGAGTGGGGCATCAGCCATTACCGGCTCAAGGCGGCGGCTTAGCCCGGCGTTAACTGATTCGTGCCGGATGCCTCCCGCGCGGTCATCTGCTGCAATCATATGCAGCGAAACGGCGTATTCCCGGCCGTCTGTTTCCGACCCAAGCGCAATGGAACCGTCTCACAATCAAGTGAGTCCGGAAAAATCGGCGGTAATTCAGTGTGATAGCGTTATGTGACATTGGGCCGCCGCGAAACCGTATTGCGTCGCAGCACCCTGTCCCTATCCTATCTTCCATCAACCGTGAGTTCCCAAGACTACTTACGACAACGTCGCGAATGCTCAATTCGCGCCCTCCAACCTGAACTGGGGCAATGCTTTCAATGTCCGGACTACGAACGCAATCGGCATGCATCATTGTGATGTTGACTGCGATGGCGCCGCTTTTGGCTGGCTGCAATGAACCGATCGCCGCGACCGCAGCGGCAAAGCCGCCCGAGCCTGAAGTGGGCACTTTCACCGTCAGATCTCAGGCCCGCGCCATCATTCGTGAGTTGCCCGGCCGAATCGCACCCACTCGGGTGTCGGAAGTCCGTGCGCGGGTTTCGGGCATCGTCGTCGAGCGCCTGTTCCAGCAGGGCACCGAGGTGAAGGCCGGCGATCCGCTGTACCGGATCGACCCCAAGCCGTTCGAAGTGGAACTGCAGGCGAGCGAAGCCGCGCTGGACAAGGCGGAAGCTGCGCTCGATCTCGCCACCCAGCACGCCCGGCGCATTGCGACGCTGACCAGCCAGCGCGCGGCGCCTGAGGCCGAGAACGAAAAGGCCATCGCAGCCCAACGCCAGGCTGAGGCTGAAGTTGGCAGCCGCAGGGCCGATGTCGCCCGCGCGAAACTCAATCTCGACTATGCAACAATCCGTGCGCCAATCAGCGGCGTCGTCGGCGCCGCGTTGGTGAGCGAAGGCGCCCTGGTGGTGCAGAACGAAACCACAAGCCTCGCCACGATCCAGCAACTCGATCCAATCTACGCCGACTTCACCCAATCGATCGCAGAGATGAACAAGCTGCGCCGTGCGCTCGAAAGCGGCGACCTCGACCGGATCGCGCCCGACGTGGCCAAGGTCCGCCTCGTGCTCGACGATGGTCCGGTCTATCCGATCCCCGGCAAGCTTCTGTTCTCCGATGCCAAGGTCGACGCCTATACTGGGCAGGTCACGCTGCGCGGACAGTTTCCGAATCCGAATCGCGAACTGCTGCCCGGCATGTATGTCCGCGTCCTGATCGAACAGGGCATCGATTCCGATGCCATGGCCGTGCCGCAGCAGGCGATCCAGCGCGATGCCAGCGGCGGCAGCGAGGTCTTCGTGGTCAAGGACGACGGCCGCGTCGCGACGCAGCCGGTCCGCACCGGCCCGATGCAGGACGGCCTGTGGCTGATCAGCGATGGCCTCAAGGAGGGCGACCGCGTCATCGTCGACGGGTTCCAGAAGTTTGTTGCCGGCGACAAGGTCAAGGCGAAGGCGTGGATCGATGCGGATGCCTCGGTTGGGACGATACCGGCAGCACCGGCAGCGCAAGCGTCCCGCTGAGACCGGGACATGCCCTCCTTCTTCATTGACCGGCCGATCTTCGCCTGGGTGGTCGCGCTTTTCATCTGCCTGATCGGCGCGATCTCGATCCCGTTGCTGGCGGTCGCGCAATATCCGATCATCGCACCGCCCTCGATTTCGATCTCGACCAGCTATCCCGGCGCGTCGCCGGAGAACCTCTACAACAGCGTCACGCGGCTGATCGAGGAGGAGCTCAACGGCGCCTCCGGCATCCTCAACTTCGAATCTACCTCCGACTCGCTGGGGCAGGTCGAGATCATCGCCAACTTCGTGCCCGGCACGGAGACGGGTGCGGCGTCGGTCGAAGTGCAGAACCGACTCAAGCGCGTCGAGGCGCGGCTTCCGCGCGCGGTGATCCAGCAGGGCATCCTGGTCGAGGAGGCCTCCTCTGCCGTGCTGCAGATCATTACGCTGAATTCGTCCGACGGCTCGCTCGACGAAATCGGCCTCGGCGATTTCATGATCCGCAACGTGCTCGGCGAGATCAGGCGCATTCCCGGCGTCGGCCGCGCCACGCTCTATTCCACCGAACGTTCGCTGCGGATCTGGGTCGATCCGGCCAAGCTGGTCGGCTACGGCCTCACTGCCGACGACGTCAACAAGGCGATCTCGGCGCAGAATGCCCAGGTCGCCTCGGGCAGCGTCGGCGCCGAGCCGAGCACGCCGGAGCAGAGGATTTCCGCGCTGGTGCTGGTCAAGGGTCAGCTCTCATCGCCGGATGAATTCGGCGCCATCACGCTGCGCGCCAATCCGGATGGATCGACGGTGCGGCTGCGCGACGTCGCCCGCATCGAGATTGGCGGCTTGAGCTACCAGTTCAACACGCGGCTCAACGGCAAGCCGACGGCGGGCCTTTCGGTGCTGCTGTCGCCGACCGGCAACGCGCTCGCCACCGCGAGCGCTGTCGAAGCCAAGATGCAGGAATTGTCAAAATTCTTTCCGGCCAATATCGGCTACGAAATCCCCTACAACATCACGCCCGTCGTCAAGGCCTCGATCAACAAGGTGTTGATGACGCTGGTGGAAGCGGTGGTGCTGGTCTTCATCGTGATGTTCCTGTTCCTGCAGAACATCCGCTACACCATCATCCCGACCATTGTGGTGCCGGTGGCGCTGCTCGGCACCTGTGCGACGCTGATGGCGGCCGGCTATTCCATCAACATGCTGACCATGTTCGGCATGGTTCTGGCGGTCGGCATTCTCGTCGACGATGCCATCGTCGTGGTCGAGAACGTCGAGCGGATCATGGCGGAAGAGGGCCTGCCGCCGAAGGAAGCGACCCGCAAGGCGATGTCGCAGATCACCAGCGCCATCATCGGCATCACGCTGGTGCTGATGGCCGTGTTCGTGCCGATGGCGTTCTTCCCGGGTTCGGTCGGCATCATCTATCGCCAGTTCTCGGTCACCATGATCTCGGCCATCGCTTTCTCCGCGCTGTTGGCGCTTTCGCTGACGCCGGCGCTGTGCGCGACGCTGTTGAAGCCGGTCGAGGCCGGCCACGGCCATGCGCGCAAGGGCGTGTTCGGCTGGTTCAACCGCGTGCTCGAGACGAGCCGTGGCGGCTATTCGCGCACCGTGCAGGGCTCGCTGAAGCGCACCGGGCGTTTGATGCTGATCTACGCCGCGCTGCTCATCGGCCTCGGCTGGGCCTTTGTCCGGCTGCCGGGCGGCTTCCTGCCGGTCGACGACCAGGGCTTCATCACGACGGACGTGCAGACGCCGTCCGACTCCTCCTACGCCCGAACCGAAGCGGCGGTCCAGGCCGTGGAGAAGTATCTGCTCAATCGCGCCGGCGTCGAGGACGTCACGTTCCTCACTGGCTTCAGCTTCCTCGGCCAGGGCATGAACACGGCCCAAGCCTTCATCACGCTGAGGGACTGGTCGGAACGGGGCAAAAAGGATTCCGCCGCCGCGATCGTCGCCGACGTCAACCGCGAGCTCTCGTCGATCCGCGACGCCAGGATCTCCGCGCTGCAGCCGCCGCCGATCGACAATCTCGGCAATTCCTCCGGCTTCTCGTTCCGCCTGCAGGACCGCGGCCAGAAGGGCTATCCGGCGCTGGTCGCCGCATCCGACCGGCTGATCGCTGAAGCCAACGCCAGCCCCATCCTGCAGAAGGTCTATGTCGAGGGCCTGCCGCCGGCGCCGCAGGTCAATCTTATGATCGACCGCGAAAAAGCCGGCGCGTTCGGCGTCACCTTCGAGGACATCAACCAGACGATTTCGACCAATCTCGGCTCGAACTATATCAACGACTTTCCGAACCGCGGCAGGATGCAGCGCGTGATCGTGCAGGCCGACCGCGCCAGCCGCATGAACGCCGACGACATCCTCAACTACAACGTCAAGAACAGCCGCGGTCAGTTGGTGCCGTTCTCCGCTTTCGCCACGGTCCAGTGGTCGAAGGGGCCGACCCAGATCGCGGGCTTCAACTATTATCCCGCCGTGCGAATCTCAGGCGAAGCCAAGCCCGGCTTCACCTCCGGCGATGCCATCGCAGAGATGGAGCGGCTGGCCAACAAGCTGCCGCGCGGCTTCGGTTTCGAATGGACCGGCCAGTCGCTGCAGGAAAAGCTGTCGGGATCGCAGGCGCCGTTCCTGCTCGGCCTCTCGGTGCTGGTGGTGTTCCTGCTGCTTGCTGCGCTCTATGAGAGCTGGACCATTCCGCTCGCGGTCTTGCTGACGGTGCCGCTCGGCATCTGCGGCGCGGTGATTGCCGCGACCATGCGGGGGCTACCGAACGACGTCTACTTCACCGTTGGCCTGATCACTATCATCGGCCTGGCGGCGAAAGACGCCATCCTCATCATCGAATTCGCCAAGGATCTGCGTGCGCAAGGTAAGCCGCTGATTGAAGCGACGGTCGAAGCCTGTTCGCTGCGCTTCCGCCCCATCCTGATGACGGGCTTGGCCTTCGTCTGCGGCGTGCTGCCGATGGCGATTGCGACGGGAGCCGGCGGCGCCAGCCAGCAGGCGCTCGGCACCAGCGTGATGGGTGGCATGATCGCGGTCGTGATCCTGGCGCTGTTGATGGTGCCGGTGTTCTTCGTCTCGGTGCAGCGCGTGCTGGCGGGGGACCGGGAGAAGGTGGAGGAGGTGGCCGGAGCCGAGGTGGCTGGCCCGCCGGCGCCGGTGAAGTCATAGACGCTGTCATGCTCCGTGACCCCGAGACGCCAGGGCTTCGCCGGGACTTGCGGTCTCAGGCCGTCGAGAAACTTTAGCGTAGGCGGCGGCCGATGCATCCAGTCCGTGAACTCATAAAGTTGCCGGGCTGACGCCGCGCCAGAGTCCGCCATGCCCCGATAGCCGACGTGCTACTGCATAACAGCGAAACGACGCTATGGGCCATGAACGGACGATGCCTTAACTGCCGCACTAGGGCCGTGGCAGACCGCCACCACAGGAAGGCTGGATCAACAGCAATCACTTGCCTTGCACACTTGCTTCGGCCTTATCGGGCTGACCGATCACCGCGTTGGATCAAGGCGAAGAACCCGAAGTCGCCGGACATGCACCGCGCCACCGCGCCACGAATGCGTTCTCATGATCGGTGCTGCCACGTAGGGATCGTTGGTTCCAGGAATTCCTGACCCAAGATGGCATATCATCCGCCTAAGTTTCCAACCGAGCGTCAGACCGAGCAGCTGTTGGAGTTAGCCAAGCGTATCGGCAGCCCGACTCAACCTAGGAAAGGAGCCCTCGCAGAGGGTGTCCGCTGATTTCAGCTGACATTCGCAGCATGGCGTCCGGTTTGTCGTGTACTAGGTCCGCTTGCGCACGCCAGTGGAAACGGTCTCATGTGCACGCACCGGGGTGCAGGTCGTGATTACGAGCGCAAACCGGCTACACTGCCAGTCAGCGCCGAGCGCGGCGCTGGTGGGTGATGTCAGGTTGACCGACAGTAATGCCGCTACGCAGGCAAACATCACCCACGCCGCGATCAGCACCGCTCCCTTGTGGGTCCTTGGGTGGGAAATCATGGCCTTGGCTCCTGTACGATGGTCGGAAGAAGAATAAGGGGCAGGCCCCACAGTCTCTAATTCACGTCCTGAGCCACATTTTTCGCCGGTGGCCCGAAGGCGTGCGCGATTGCTGGCACTGGATCAGCGCCGCAGCCGGACTCGCGCACCGGAGCAAACAGCATCTTTATTCGATCACCTCGTCGGCACGGGCGAGCAGCGTGGGCGGAAACGCCGAGCGCGTTGGCTGTCTTGAGATTGATGACCAGCTCAAGCTTGGTTGGCTGCTCGACGGGCAGGTCGGCGGGCGTCGCGTGCGGCTGCTGCCTGGGTTTGACCTTGATCAAGTTCAGCAGCATCGCCGCCACGATCATTGCCAGGACGCCGCCAACACTGAGCGCGATCTGCATCGTCAGCCCCTCCGAGATGTCGAGCAGCGCAAGGTGGCTGGCGAACGTCAGCAGAACGCCGAGGCAGTAGATTGGCAGCGAGTTCTGGCCACAGAGAATGGCGCCGCGCATCACCGCCGTCGTCAGCCCTCGCCAATCGCGAGGCACGACCCATATCACCAAAACCGCAAGGGCCAAAAAATGCAGCAGTCGCAATGGATCGAGATTCGATTTGTCCATCGGGTAAAGCAGCGTCAGCAGCGCCTGCGGGACCGGCGCTTCCAGCGGTTTGATGCTCCAGCTCAATGCGATGATCAGGCTGAACACCAGATAGAGAACGGCAGCCACAAGCGCCGTGCGTGAGGTCACCGACGGCCGGAATCTCCCGCCCTCGATGATCCACCACGCGCCAAGCACAAACGGCAGCTGCCAGGCCAGCGGATTGAAGAACCAGTGGTTGTTCGGCCATGCCGGGATGGTCCAGCCGAAGACGTGCACCAGTGCGTAAAGCAACAGCGACGCGCCGAGCGTTGCGTTCGGTGCTCGCAGCAGCAGCCACAGCAGCGGCGCGAACAAAAGGTGATAAAGCACGAACAGCGGCAAGACGTCGGTGTTGACGGGGCGGTATTGCAGGATCGCCGCGTGCGCGAGCGTCACGCCCGGCTGTTCCAACAGAATGCGCGTATTGCTCTCGTCGGCAAGACGGCCGCCGCCTGCGAGGTGAACCATGATGGCGCAGGCGAGCGTGAGCAGCAGAAATGCGACATAAATATCCCAGCTTCGCCACAGCGTTCGGCCGATCACGCCGGTCCAGCCCCCGCACCGCCGTGCTTTGCCGTAGGCCAGCGCGCAGGTCACACCCGAGACGAACATGAACACTTCCGCGGCATCGCTGAAGCCGTAGTTACGCAGCGTCAGCCAGCTCCCGATGTTGTTGGGGACATGGTCAAGAAAGATGCACCAGAGCGCGATGCCGCGGCAGGCATCAATGCGCAGATCGCGGCCGTAGCCTTTCGGCTCCGGCAGCGCGCCTGCCAATGGCTTCGGGGTGGCAGTTCGATCATGCATCTGGTTGCCCGTCCGGCGTGCGAGCACGCTTCAAGAGGGACCGAATTTGACAAAAAACATCGCCGCCGCACTGTCGGATCGTACCAACGCCGCAGTCTGGCGCTGCTTCACGCCGAACCCGGCGACGAAAGCTGCGATGACGATCATATGGCGGCGCTTGGTAGAACATCCTAGCGCGTGAGGCTATTGACGATCATCGTTCAACGGCACAGCGCGTCAATCAGCCGGAGGTCCACACAGAGAGGTTCCTAGGTCCTATGATCAAGGTACCGTACAGACCTCGGCATCAATTGACGTCCGTCAGACGCATCATGGACGTTCACCATTGCGCATGGACGAAGGAGACTCTGAGTCCCGCGAGTCTCGTCGTCCGCACTCGCTTTTTCGGTGTCCTACCGTGAGCTGATTACAATTGCAGCACACAACGGCATTCGGCTCCTACCTTGAGTGGCTGACGGTGGACCGCTGGTTGGGCCAAGGATGGAGGATGGATGGTTTCGGGAGCCAGTCTTCCAACAGCCTCTTCCTCGCCAAAGACCCGAAGGTGGGTGTATGATTTTCTTTTATTTGGATCTCCGTGCAATGGGATGACGGAGAGCTTTTCATGAAAGTTCTCATTGTCGACGACCATGCATTGATTCGCGAGGCGTTGCACGCTGTCCTGAAACAACTGAAGCAAGAAGCCGTCATATTTGAAGCTTCGAACAGCCGTCAGGCAATGCACATAGTCGAGGAACATCCCGACATCAGCCTCATTTTACTTGATATCAATTTGCCTGATCGAGATGGCTTCTCTGTCCTCCGCGAACTGCGAGACCGCTATCCGACCATTGCTATCATCATTCTTTCGTCCTCGGATGATCAAGACACAGTCAAGCGCGCTTTCAAACTTGGCGCTCTGGGTTTCATCCCGAAAACTACCAAACGAGAGGTCATGCTCAACGCCATTAAGTTAGTGTTCTCCGGCGGTATTTACATTCCCTCGGAAATTCTGGAGGAAGCAACGTCTCCGCGGCCTACAAATAAGCTAGCGACGCGCGACACTCTTAAGGGTCTCGGATTGACCGATCGGCAGATTGAAGTGCTTGCGCTCCTGATGAAGGGAAAAAGCAACAAGGTCATTGCCAAGACCCTCAATATGGCAGTGCCGACAGTGAAGAACCACATCACGGTCGTTCTCAAGGCGCTCGGCGTAACGAGCCGCACCGAGGCAGTAATAAAAGTAGGAAAAATGGGCTGGGAATCGTCGCCGAAATCTGAATCATAAAGCCGGCCCGGTATCTCTCCTATCGTCATGATCCATAAAGAGCTCTTGCATGACAGCGCGGAGCCGCATTGGGTCGACAGGCTTGTGCAGTAAAATGTATCCTCTATCCTTAGCGTCACGTAATGGTTCAGGTGCCGTATCGCCGCTGATGAGAATAGCTGGGATTGATGAACCAAACGCCGCATTGATTTGTTCAATGGCTCGGATCCCCGTCTTTCCGCTCGCAAGATGATAGTCCGAGATTATAAGATCGGGGCGTTGTTGGCGCTCGGCAAGTTGGATAAGTGCCGCTTCGTCGGATCCGGCGGTAAGGACGGAGTATCCCCATTTGCCAAGCAATCCGCCCGTTCCCTCCTGCACAATTGGGGCATCGGCAATAACAAGAATTACCCTGCCTTCGACCGCAAAGGCTACGGGGTGAGGTGAGTCGATGGGCTCGGTGGACGTGACGCATTCATCGGCCATCGGCACCAGGATTGCGAATCGCGAACCTCGGCCCACAGTCGAAGCTAAGTCGATTTGATGGTTGAGAAGTAGGCGAAGCCTGTCGACAATAGCCAGGCCGAGCCCCAGGCCGCCGTGCCGGTACCGTTCTGGGGCAGCAAGTTGAAAAAACTCGCCAAAGATATTCTGCTTCTGATCCTCAGGAATGCCGGGACCGCTATCCCATACTTCGATACGCAACATTTCACCGCGCCGACGACAGCCGACAATGATCCCGCCGCGCAATGTATAACGCACAGCATTGGATACCAAGTTGAGGAGTATGCGTTCGAGCAGCATGGCGTCGCTCCTCACCCAGGAGTCACTTCGCCTAACGCGTAGACGCAAGCCCTTTGCTAGCGTTGCCTGATCAAACGTCGTCTCAATTTTTTGCAACAGGCGCGCGATCGGGAATTCAGTCAGTTTGGGTGTAAGGATCCCAGCATCGAGTCTGGACATATCCAGGAGCGAATTGAACATTTCATCCATTTCTTTGCGCGTTGCATCGACCAGCTCGATCGTCCTTGTCCTTTCCCCCGATCTGAGCGGCGTGCGCAGCTGTGCAATAAACAAGCCTAGTGCATGTAATGGCTGCCGCAAATCATGGCTTGCCATGGCAAGAAAGCGCGATTTTGCTGCATTTGCGAGCTCAAGCTCTTGCGTACGCTCTGCGACCTTCCGTTCTAGTTCGATCTGCGCGCGGCGCAGACGTTTCTCCCCCTTCTTGCGCACCTCGACGTCGGCGCTCAACAGCAAGCTTGGAACGGTAATACTGATCAAGAACATCAACACCAGCAGGAATGAAGCGTTGAGATCCGCGGTCGTGAAGGGGCCGCCGCCCGTGAGTGTCCCCCAAATCGTGATTCCGGAAAGCACCAGCGCAACCGTTGCGGTGTCACGTGGACCGCGGCGCAGCGCCGCCCACAACATTGGCAGGATCGCAAGAAAACCCAGCGGATCTCGGCTCGGCGTTTGCTCGATCAGGGGACTGAAAGCAATGAGTCCAACGGCCGCCGCTGTTGCGAGGACGCCGACCGTCTCCAAAAATTGATTGCGGTTGAAGGCATGGTAATGGCTTGATGCCCAAAGCACGATAACGGGAGCGATGACCAGCGCGCCGGTCACATCTCCCAGCCACCATGTGACCCAGGCGTTCGCGAAATTCGTCCATTCGATGTACCCGGCAGTTGCCAGGCTGGTCAGTCCAATGCTGGCGCTGATCGGCGTCGCGATCACGAAGCAAATCAGAGCAAACTTCGCGACAGAATTTGGCGTCGAAAACGTATTACATCCGCTCGACCATCGAGTGATCAGGTAAGCGCCAACAACCGCTTCAAGAGAATTACCAGTCGCAATCGCAATTGCGGTGGCAACCGAGCCGGCGGTCGTCGCATTGGCGATCACCGCCGCCGTGAAAATTGCGGGCCAAGTCCGATATCCCCATAACAGCACCGCCGCCAGCGCGACACCCGTCGGTGGCCAAATTGGCGTTGCACTGGGATGAATAGAGGCGAGAGCAAGGCCGCCTTTTGCCAGGGCGAAATAGATCACTCCAATTGCGACCAGGCCGCCGGCATAGCTAATGCCTCGGCGGAAATTTACCTCTGGCGTAAGTGATCGTTGATCGGACATCGTCGACGCCTAGACTAGGCAGTTGGATCGTCCACTATGACTGACCTTTTGATCTCCTTGATAAAGATCAATGATCGCTACTTTCCCGTTTACCAAGCGGTGGATCGACACCCCTACATCCGACCGGTGCGACAATGCAAAACTCGGCAAGATGCGCTCAGATCGAATTGATCACCGCAGTCTGCTGACGGACGAAGAAAAAGGCCGGATTCTGATTCCGGACATGGTCTGTGTGGGACATAAAAGCCCTATGTCTCGTTGGGGTCGCGACCGCCTTCCTGTTCCAGTTGAAGTCCAGCTTCACATCAGCACCCCGCTTGCCCAAGCCGGTGTGGCTTGCAACAAAGTCCCTGACGTGTTCGGGTACTGGTACGCCATCGATATCGCAGCAGGCTTGAATATCTTCGGCTACTTGGTTGGAAACATCCTCGATCCAGTGGTCAAGTGTGTTGAAGGCCATGACGCGAACCGGGGCGTTGAATTGGCCGGTTAGGAGATCGGAGATGGTCGTTTCGAGGTCGTCCCGCTCGATCTGTTTTTCAGGCCAATCACTGCGTGACGCTCCGAAACTATCGAACACAAGGTAGACGGTCTGATCAGCGCCGTAAGGCACTACCGTCGGCAAGCAATTTGGCATAGGTATCGCCACGTTGCTCTCCTTCGATGCAAGTTACTTTAACGTCTGCCATGCTACTTCTAGTCGGAAGCCGACAATCTGGATGCACTGTTGCGCAAAGTTTGTACGGCATTTGATGGCTGCCTTTCATCGCCATGCAGCCCGGGCATGATTGCCGAGTCGCACGCCCGGCGCCATTCTTATGAATCCGAGGTTCGGCGCGAGGGCAAGAAAGAGGTTACGCATTTTTTTCTCTCCCACGTTGAAGTGCCCCACTTGACGGTGGGACCAAACGTGCGGGGTCGATGTGAACCGGCTCACATCGGCGGATGCAAATTTTTGAGATCGACCGCACAGATGTGTAAGGAAGCCTGTCAAGTCCGAGTTGGGACATCTTCGACGCCTCGCCCGGACGCTGATGACTTCAGCTCTTCACCAACAGGCGACATCGCGCGTGCACTCCTCTAGACAGTCTTCTAGCGTTCACGCGCAACGGTCAAGTGAACACGACTTTTCTTGTTGGCGAACGCTACGGCCGCCTCTCGACGCCATGCTTGTGCACGTAGCGGATGAGTAGTCTTTCCGAACAATTACGCATCAGATTCTATATTCACCAAAACCTCCCCGGCGATGATTTCGGGGTCTCCAAGATTAAGTTCAAACAGGCTTGCCTGAACAAACTCCAGTACCTTATCGTTCGCCGCATTGGCGCTTTCGCGGTCCTCGAATATCATCACAGCGACTCCGACGCCTTCGCCCCCATCCAGTACATAATAAGATCTGAATCCGTGCGATTCCTTTAGGATCTGACCGATGCCGCTTTTGGCGCGGCGAGCGGCATCCGCAACCGAACGAACCTTGGTGTACTTTCGAATGAATATGTACATCGGGCCACCGTACGTCTCAGTTCCAGCCCCACGCATCAAAGCATATCGGGCAGGCCGCTGCTGGACTAGGGCCTACTTCCGGGATGGGTCATTAGCGCCGGTTTAGCCGTGTGCCGATCACTTCCGGTCTACCCCGATAAGCGGACAATTTTCAGAACCGGTCGGCAGGTCGCAAAGGGCCAGGAGCGGTCATCGCTCAGTTTGAAAATCACTAACTTTCGGCGGCACGCGATTCAGCGTGATCCGGATGACCGCAAACGATCTTTTCGGGCCAGATCAGTTCCTCGTGAGATTCGAATACCTCACGGCCCGTAGTCACAATTATCCAGACGGCGATGGCGCCTGCGATAAGAGAATCAAAAAAGGAATAGCTTGTGAGGAGCAGGAGCACCCCTGCCACCACCGGTGCAAGCGACACCCACACGTCACCCATGTTGTGAATGCATGCGAGCCGGATGGCGGCATTGTTACGGCTCGGTTCCAACAGTAGCCGGGCGACGCCCCAATTCGCGGCAGCGGCAGCAAGTCCGACAATAATGGGGACGAACCCGTGCACGGGCACGGGATTCCACATACGCTCGACCGCCTGCCACAACAACAACCCGCTTACTGCGATCAGGCCAACTGAATTGAAGAGATTGGCGCTCCTCAGCAGCTTTTGGGACGGCCCTCGGGCGACGATGAATGCCAGGTAAAGGCAGACAAGTGCCAGTTCATCAGACAGGTTATGGACGCTGTCCATGATGAGGCTCAGGCTCGAAGCCTGATAGCCCGCGATCGCTTCAACGACGAAAATGCCGGTGTTGAGTCCAACCGCAGCAGCTATGGGTTTTCGGTAGTGGGCCATGGAAGTTACCTTCCACTCCAGTTGGTGATGTACGCAATACTATAACATCACATCTCAACATCAATCTGGGATGGCTGGCGTCCGCAACTATTCCATTAATTGGCGGTTGAGTGGGGGTATCGATTGGAGATTGAGTCGCAGGGAGTATCGACGATGGCCGAATGCACCGAGAACCACCACGACAATCACCCCCACAAGCATGGGCCGGGCTGCGGGCACACCGCGATTCGCCACGACGGCCATGTGGATTACCTTCATGATGGCCATCTCCATCACATGCACGAGGATCACGTGGATGAGCATGCGATCGCGATCAACACCACAAATCCCGTGCAGTGCACGCCGGAAGTCCGTTGCTCGCACAAACACGGTCCAAATTGCGGACACGAAGCGGTGCCGCACGGCGATCATGTCGACTATCTCGTAGACGGCCGGCTGCACCATCCGCACGGCGATCATTGCGATGATCATGGGCCCGTGCAGCTCGCTTGAGAGCCGGTCACGACGCTGGTCGAGCCGCATAAGCAGCTCATTTCAGAGTTGGGTCAGAGTCGGACGAAGCCGCGTTTGAGTTCGCTTTGCCTAGGTCAACGGAGATCGCCGCGCAGTGGTGTGAGGTCCGAGTTGGGCCAACAGGTGATATTCGCGAAAATGAAAGAGGCCGCCAACAGAGGCGGCCTCAAACCATCAACACCGGTATGGCGGTGGTTGGTGACCCGGCGGAATTCCAGGATACCAAGTTCTGCACGAGCCCGGTGGCGGCAGGTGGCCGCGCGGGATTCGTTCCGCACGATGATAGCCACGCCCGCGCCGTGGTCCTTCATCCTGCCAGTTGTAAGCGCCGCGCTCGCGCCACTTTCCGCTTTCGTCCTTACCCGGATCGGCAAGCGCCGGACCTGCGAGCGCCAGAAGCGCAAAAATACCTAGTGCGTATTTCATGTCCCGTCTCCAATCGTGCGTTCGATAACACTGAGGCGTCGGGAATGTTCGGCAACAAATGCAGATCCTCACCTCGATGTAGCCTTCTTGCACGAACTGCCTGGCGTTCTTCAGCGCGGCCGCAGCCGTGACGCGGCCGAGATTTTCCCGGGCCCCTTCATGGTTGCCACTGACCAGGTATTTCAGTTTCGGCATGGAGGACTGCCACCGCGATCACGACGATCGCAAGCAGCAGGGGGACGATGACGGGCGGCAGGATCCACTCGGCCAGGCGAAATTCCGCAAGGGAATGCTCCTGCGCTTTGCGGCGGGAGCGCGACCCTCAATCACCGGTGGATGCCGTGGGAAATGCGGTGATGGCCGGCCTACGCTGTTTTTCCAGCAGCAACAGCGAGCGCCAAAACGCTTCGCACCGGCTGCGGCAAGAGCGCACAGGAAGCGACAAGGAACCGCCTCCATTCGCCGCGCGGCAAGAAAGCGATGGCTATTGCGGTGGAGGGAGCGCATGCTGCTCTGCGGGCGGCGCCGGCGTCGGCACTTTTGCGAAAGGCAGGCGCGCATGACCATCCGTTCCCGACGTGAAGTCGTCACCTTCAAACATCCGTTCCGGATCAGGGGCATCGATCGCCTGTTGCCCGCCGGCGCCTACGAGGTCGTCACCGATGAGGAGACGATCGAGGGCCTTTCGTTCGCGGCGTTCCGCCGCGTCGCCACCATAATCGAGGTGCCGGCGGAAGGCTCGCGCGGATTGGCGATGGAGGTGGCCTCGATCGGCCCGGTCGATTTGTCGGACACCCAGCGCATCGACGCGAGCACATCCGATGACTGACGAACCACTCGACCTCGACAGCCACCGCGGCATGGCGGCGCAGAAAGCGACCGACATCCGCCGCGCGCTGGCGGAAGTCGAGACCCATGCGCGGGAGCTGCGCGAACGGCGCGCCGAGATCGAAGATCACCTGCTGGCGTTTCCCGCCGAATCGTGGCCGGAGGCGGCCGCCAAGGCGCGCTACGTCCTGAAGCTGTATGCCGCAGGACTGGCGCCGGAAGACACGAGGCATCGCGACCTCGTCGCGGCCATCCTCAAGGACTTTGCCCGGCTCACTGAGCAGGGTTGAGGCAAAAAAGGGCTGCCTCGCGGCGCCGCGTAAGGAGTAGTTACATGACGCTCACGCACGGACGCTTCATCAGTTACGAGTACGACAGGATGGTGGTGCTGTTCTCAATGCTCGACGGCAACAGGGAGATCCCTTGCGCGGTCTCGACCTCCGCCATGGATGAACTGGATGGTGTGGTGCGCATGGCAGCGGGCCAGCGTGAGGGGCAGTTCATGCGGTTGCGCGAGCGCATCGAGGCGTGCGCAGCCGACAAATATCGGGCGACGGAGTTCGAGGGCACGCCGCCCGGAATTGTCCTGCGCAGCATCGATTTCCACAGCCGACGCGAAAATTTTCCAAGAGCGTCGGACTAGCCATAGGGTGGCTCAAGCCCCATATTACTAGTATCACCGATCGTAAAAAGGCTTCAGTGACTGAGAGACCGTACCGTGCTCCCGCCGCCCAACAGGAGGGAGTCCATGAAGTCGATCATCTATCCATTGCATTTTCAGCGAAGGTTCGAGCGCCGCTGGGCTTCTAGAATGGTCAGCGAGCTGCCCCGCTCTCCATCACGAGGGACCAATACCTGCAGCTGCGAACAACTTGTCACTGCCCCGGTCAGTTCAACCTATTTGCCCACGGGCGTTGTCAACGAATGGCGGTGTTCCGCTTGCGGCAACAACTGGGAGACGATTGCTGATCCCGGCGCGGGCTCAACGAAGCCAGCTCAATGAGCCATTGGCCTGCCTCGTGCTCGGCAGAGGCGGCGCGGCGGTGACCGAAGCCGCCCCATAAAGGCGGCTCTGACACAACGGCGAAAGAGCGCAGCGATTCGCACGGCTCGACCTGAAGCAAACGGCTCGACCTGAAGCAAGGAGGCTCTTGTGAAAGGCAATATCAACAGCAAGGGTAGTCACGTCGGTGTTATAGTGGGTCGAGAAATTTTCGACCGTCGCCGGCTACTGTGCATGGGGTTGTTTTCAATATTTTGGCTGGGAGCGCCGAGGCTCCTCGTCCTTCCGCCGTCTGTGGAAGACTGCATCGCCGATCCCGGATGATGACGGCGTGCGGCTTGGAACCGTCGCTCTACTTGTCGAGCGGCCCCAATATCTTCACCAATTCGCCGTGCACGAACTCGTTGCCGCAGACCACGTGCCCGGTCTTCAGCGCATCGTCATTGCCGCCGATATCAGAGATCGTGCCACCGGCCTCGCGCACCATGATCTGCCCCGCTGCGATATCCCACGGCGACAGGTTGCGTTCCCAGTAGCCGTCGAGGCGGCCGGCGGCGACAAAGGCGAGGTCGAGCGAGGCGGCGCCGAAGCGGCGGAAGCCGGCGACCTTGTTTTGCAGCGCGGCCATTTCCTTCAGCGCCAGCGCATGATCGCCACGGCCGATATGCGGCAGGCCGCAAGCGACCACGCATTCGTTGAGCTGGCGGCGGCCGGCGACGCGCAGCCGCTGGTCGTTGAGGAACGCGCCCTTGCCGCGCTCCGCGATGTACAATTCGTCATTGGCGGGATTGTAGATCACGCCGGCGATGATGGTGTCTTCGCGCCGCAGGCCGATCGAGATCGCGAATTGCGGAATGCCGTGCAGGAAGTTGGTGGTGCCGTCGAGCGGATCGACGATCCAGGTGTGGGTCTTGTCGGCGCCCTCGCGCGTGCCGCCTTCCTCGCCGATGAAGCCGTAGCCGGGACGTGCCTTGGCAAGGTCCTCGTACAGCATTTCCTCGGCGCGCTTGTCGGCCTTGGTGACGAAGTTCGCCGGCCCCTTCAGCGACACCTGCAGATGCTCGATCTCGCCGAGGTCGCGCTTGAGGCTGCGGCCAGCGCGGCGCGCGGCTTTCACCATGACGTTGATAAGGGCTGAATACAGCATGATGCGAGCGCTTATAGTGAGAGGGAACGGCGCAATGCCGTCAGGGTTTAGGGACTGGGTGCCCTGCTGATATGCCGCCGTCAAGGCGTGATTTGTCGGCGGTACCGGTCCATTTCCGCGCCGCCGCCTCTACCTTGGCGCGATCCTCGGGATTGAGCTCCGAGAGCCTCTCATCCAGTTCGGGATCGCCCTTGCCGGCGGTCTTGGCGACAAGGTGCCACTTCAGGCCTTCGATCTTGTCCATCTGCACCCCCAAGCCGCTCACGAGCACGCGGGCGAGGCGGTTCTGCGCGATCGGCGAGTTCTGCCGCGCTGCCTTCCGCAACAGCGCGACCGCCGCAACCTGGTTCCTCGGCGTGCCGGTGCCGTTGAACAGCGCGATCGCGTACTCGACCTCGGCATCGACATTGTCGGCCAGCGATGCCGCCTGCAACAGCCGCACCGCCTTGTCGATGTCCTTCGGTACGCCGGTGCCTTCCTTGTAGAAGGTAGCTAACGCGTATTGTGCTTCCGGACTGCCTGCGTCGGCTGCGACGCGCAGCAGTTCGGCAGCGCGCCGGACATCCTGCGGCAGCGTGTTGCCGTCAAGGTAGAGCAGCGCCAGATTGTAGGCCGCCTTCGGGTTGCCGAGCTTGGCCGAGGAGGCCAAAAGCTTGACGGCCTGTTCCCGATTGGTCGGCCCGCCGCGGCCGGACAGCCGCATCATGGCGAGCGCGAACATGCCCTCGCGGTCGCCGGCATCGGCCGCACGCTGGTACCAATCGGCGGCCTTCGCATAGTCGCGCTTGATGCCGAGCCCGTTGGCGTAGAGCTCGCCCAGCATCGTCATCGCCTTTGGGTCGCCGTTATATTGCGCGCGCGTCGTCGCGAGATCGAACGCCGTCTTGTACATGCCGCGCTGATAGGCGCCGTAGACGAGATCGACGTTGGGATCCTCGAAGGCCGCCGTCGGCGAGGGCGAGGGCGCGGGCGAGGGCGTCGCCGCCGGTTTGGGCGCTGGCGCCGGCTTCGGTGGCGCAGCGGGCTGCTTCGCTGCGGGCGGCGCTTTTGGCTTGGGCGGCGCTTCCTTTTTCGCCGGCGGCGGACTGGCAGGCGGTTGTGCAGCGGGCGGCGTCAGCGAGACCTGCGCGGAGGCGCCGGCCATCATCATCAAGAGGCCCGCAAGCAGCGATATGGGACGCAGGAGTTTCATTGTCCGGCGCTATCCGTGCCCGGCCTTATCCGTGCCGGACTTATCGGTACCAGCTTTGGCTTTTCCGAACGCGGCTTCGTACGCTTGCGCGATTGCCTGCGCGGCGTCGATCAGTGCCGCCTTGGCGCCGCGCGGGTCGGCCCAGATGAAATCGCCGACCAGCACGAAATCGGCGCCGGCAGCCGCAAATTCGCAAAGCTCCTCGCGCGAGGCGGCAAAACCGACGCAGGGCGGCTCGAACAGTTCATCCCACCATTGCAGGCGTTCGGCAATCGCTTCAGTCGATGGCCGCTGGCCCTTGGCATCGGGCTCGCCGAACAGCACGTAGTCGGCGCCCGCTTCGCCCGCGGCCATCGAATCGTGCCGCGTGGCAAGGCCGCCGATGCCGGCGATGCGGTCCGGCTTCAGCGACGGCCAGGCATCTTCCAGCGCGGCGAGGCCGGTCAGATGCGCGCCGTCGGCGCCGGCACGCGCCACCAGCTCGACATGGCCGTCGAGCAACAGCGCCGCGCCGCTATTCTGGATCGCGGGCGCAAGTGCTTTCACGCGCGCGATCATCGTGCGCTGGTCGGTCTGCTTCAGCCGCAGCAGCACCGCCGCGACGTCGGCCGCAGCCAACAGCTCCGGAAGCTGGTTTGCGAGCTGCGATGGATCGTCCACCTCGGGCGTCGCGAGATAGAGGCGCGGCGCCGGGCGCGGCGGAACGGGTTTGTTGGACAAATCTAGGCGACCTTCTTTTCCTGGCCCGTGTCCCACTCGCCCTTGCTCGCCAGCGCGTTCATCCGCGCACGGTGTGTGAACGCGCGCTGGCCTGCGGCGACGTTCTCGGCCTTACCCGACCACGCCTTCTGCGGCGCCGCCTGCAGCGCCCGGCCATAGGAGAAGGTCAGCCGCCAGGGCAGGCCGCCGATCCGGTTCATGGCATTCAGATGCGCGGTCGCTTCCTCATCTGATTGTCCGCCGGAGAGGAAGGCGATGCCGGGCACGGCCGCGGGAACGCACGCCTTCAGGAGACGGACGGTTTTCTCCGCAACTTCCTCGACGGAAGCCTGCTTTCCGCACTTCTTGCCTGAAATGGCCATGTTGGGCTTCAGCACCATGCCCTCGAGCTCGACACGCTGGACCCGCAATTCCTGGAATGTCTTGTTCAGTACACGCTGGGTCACGTCGTAGCAGCGCTCGATATCGTGATCGCCGTCCATCAGCACTTCCGGTTCGACGATCGGCACGATCTGCGCCGCCTGGCACAGCGCGGCGTAGCGCGCCAGCGCATGCGCGTTGACGTGGATCGCCGTCTGTGTGGGGATGCCGCTGCCGATATCGATCACTGCACGCCACTTGGCGAAGCGCGCGCCGCGCTCGTAATATTTTTTCAGGCGCTCGGCGAGCTTGTCGAGGCCGACGGTCACCAGTTCGCCCGGGCATTGCGGCAGCGCTTGCGTTCCCTCATCGACCTTGATGCCGGGGATGGCGCCGGACTGCTCGATCAGCTTGACCAGCGGCGTGCCGTCCTTGGCGTTCTGCCAGATGGTTTCGTCGTAGAGGATGACGCCCGAGACGTACTTGCTCATCGCCTCGGTGGAGCGGAACAGCATTTCACGGTAGTCGCGGCGATTCTCCTCCGTGGATTCGACCTTGATGGCGTCAAAACGCTTCTTGATCGTGCCCGAGGATTCGTCGGCGGCGAGAATGCCCTTGCCTGGGGTGACCATGGCGAGGGCAACCTTGTTGAGGTCAGCAAGATTCATGGGAACGTTCTCCGAAAACATCATGCCCTTGCGCACCAAAATAGGCGGTTCTCGGGCAATTGCCTAGAAAACGTTCGTCGCACCCTGGGTGTTTGCAAGGCGCGGGGCGCCGGCTCAGGCGACCCGCGGGTCCAGCTCACCCTTGCCGTACCGCTTGGCCATTTCCGCCGTCGTCAGCACTTTCTTGATCTTGCTGGCCTGCCCTGCGGTATTGAATTCCTGCAGCCGCTGCTTGCACAGCTTGGCCATCGCTTCCATCGCGGGCTTGAGGTATTTGCGCGGGTCGAACTCTTCCGGATTGTCCTTGAAGACTTTGCGGATCTGCCCGGTCATCGCCATGCGGTTGTCGGTATCGATGTTGATCTTGCGCACGCCGTTCTTGATGCCGCGCTGAATCTCGGACACCGGCACACCCCAGGTCGGCTTCATCTTGCCGCCATTGGCATTGATGATTTCCTGCAGGTCCTGCGGCACCGAGGACGAGCCGTGCATCACCAGATGCGTGTTCGGCAGCTTGCGATGGATTTCCTCGATCACGTTCATGGCGAGGATGTCGCCATCCGGCTTGCGGGTGAACTTGTAGGCGCCGTGCGAGGTGCCCATCGCGATCGCCAGCGCGTCGACCTTGGTCTCCTTGACGAACTTCACGGCTTCGTCGGGGTTGGTGAGCAACTGGTCGTGCGACAGCTTGCCTTCGGCGCCGTGGCCGTCTTCCTTGTCGCCCATGCCGGTCTCCAGCGAGCCGAGCACGCCGAGCTCGCCTTCCACCGAGATGCCGCCGAGATGGGCCATGTCCGTGACCGTCCTGGTCACGCCGACATTGTAGTCCCAGTCGCCGGGGGTCTTGCCGTCGGCCTTGAGCGAGCCGTCCATCATGACCGAGGTGAAGCCGGCCTGGATCGCGGTCATGCAGGTCGCGGGCTCGTTACCGTGGTCGAGATGCACGCAGACCGGGATCTGCGGATAGATTTCGGTGACGGCGTCCATCATGTGCCTGAGCATCACGTCGTTGGCATAGGAGCGCGCGCCGCGCGAGGCCTGGATGATGACGGGCGCGTCGACCGCGGAGGCGGCCTCCATGATGGCGAGCGCCTGCTCCATATTGTTGATGTTGAACGCCGGCACCCCGTAATCGTGCTCTGCCGCATGATCGAGCAATTGGCGCAAGGTAATGCGAGCCATTCAAATTCTCCTGTATTTGCCGCGCCTTCGGCGCTTCATTAAGTCGTGGTCTAACGCAGTTTGAGAACTTCGACGCCGGGAAGCGGTTTGCCTTCCATCCATTCGAGAAACGCGCCGCCGGCGGTTGATACGTAGGAAAAATCGTCGGCCACGCCGGCCTGGTTCAGCGCCGCGACCGTGTCGCCGCCGCCGGCGACAGAGGTCAGCTTCTTCGCCTTGGTACGCTCCGCTGCGTGCTTGGCCGCAACGACCGTGCCGCGGTCGAATGGCGTCATCTCGAACGCGCCGAGCGGGCCGTTCCAGACCAGCGTCGCGGCGTCGTCGATCGCGGCGTGAATCCGCGCGATCGATTGCGGCCCGACGTCGAGGATCATGCCATCGGTGGGAATGGCGTCGAGGCCATAGGCGTGCGAGGGCGAGTTGGCGGCGAAGTGATAGGCGACCACGGCATCGACGGGGAGGATGATGGCGCAGTTCGCAGCGGTGGCCTTTTCCAGGATACGCAGCGCGGTCGCGGCGAGGTCCTTCTCCGCCAGCGACTTGCCGACGCCGACGCCCTGCGCGTGCAGGAAGGTGTTGGCCATGCCGCCGCCGATCACGAGCGCATCGACTTTCGTCACCAGGTTTTCGAGCAGATCGATCTTGGTGGATACCTTGGCGCCGCCAATGATCGCGATAACCGGCTTGGTCGGCGCTTCCAGCGCCTTGCCAAGCGCGTCGAGTTCGGCCTGCATGGTGCGGCCGGCATAGGCGGGCAGCTTGTGGCCAAGGCCTTCGGTCGTAGCGTGCGCACGGTGCGCCGCCGAAAAGGCGTCGTTGACCCAGATGTCGCCGAGCTTTGCCAGTTCGGTTACGAACGTCGGATCGTTCTTCTCTTCCTCTTTATGGAAACGGGTGTTTTCCAGGCAGAGGACATCGCCGTCCTTCATCGCGGCCACGGCCTTGGCGGCAGCCTCGCCGATGCAGTCGTCGGCAAACGCAACCGGCTTCTTGATGACGTGGCTGAGCGCCGCTGCCACGGGCTTCAGCGAATCCTTGGCGTCGCGCCCCTTCGGCCGGCCGAAATGCGCAAGCAGGATGACCTTGCCGCCCTTGTCCGCGATCTCGGCAATGGTCGGCGCGACACGCTCGAGCCTTGTCGCGTCGGTGACGCGTCCGTTCTCCATCGGCACATTGAGGTCGACGCGCAGCAGCACGCGCTTGCCCTTCACGTCGACGTCATCGAGGGTTCGGAATGTTTTCGGCATTTGCGCTCTCTTGTCCCGGGCGCACTGCGGCGCCAAGCGCCGCTGTGCAGAACCGGGACCTCTACGCTGGAGTGGGTCCCGGCTCTGCGTCGCGTCACTTCGTGCCGCGCCGCGTCCGGGACACGAGACTTACAGCAACTTCCCCATCGCCACGGCGGTGTCCGCCATCCGGTTGGAGAAACCCCATTCATTGTCGTACCAGGACATCACGCGCACCAGCGTGCCGTTCTGCACCTTGGTCTGGTCCTCGTGGAACGTCGACGAGTGGGGATCGTGGTTGAAGTCGATCGAGACATTCGGCGCGGTGGTGTAGCCGAGGATGCCCTTGAGCTGCTGCTCGGAGGCGCGCTTCATCGCCGCGTTGATTTCCTTGGCATCGGTTGCGCGCTTGGCGACGATCTTGAGATCGACGACCGAGACGTTCGGCGTCGGCACGCGGATCGCGACGCCATCGAGCTTGCCCTTCAGTTCGGGGAGCACGAGGCCGATGGCCTTCGCCGCACCGGTCGAGGTCGGGATCATCGACATCGCCGCCGCACGGCCGCGATAGAGATCCTTGTGCAGGGTGTCGAGGGTCGGCTGGTCGCCGGTGTAAGCGTGGATCGTGGTCATGAAGCCGGTCTCGATGCCGACGGTGTCGTTCAAGACCTTGGCGAGCGGCGCCAGGCAGTTGGTGGTGCAGGAGCCGTTGGAGACGACCAGGTGATCCTTGGTCAGCGTGTCATGGTTGACGCCGTAGACGATGGTGGCGTCGGCGTTGTCGGCGGGCGCCGAGACCAGCACGCGCTTAGCGCCGGCGGTCAGATGCGCGGAAGCCTTGTCCTTGGCGGTGAAGATGCCGGTGCATTCCAGCGCAATGTCGACGCCGAGCGCCTTCCACGGCAGCTTCGACGGGTCGCGCTCGGCGGAAACCTTGATCTTGCCGTTGCCGAGGCTGATCGAGTCGCCGTCGACAGTCACAGTGCCGGGGAAGCGGCCGTGCACGGAATCGAAGCGCAGCAGGTGGGCGTTGGTCTCGACCGGGCCGAGATCGTTAATGCCGACCACTTCGATATCCTTGCGGCCGGATTCTGCGATGGCGCGCAAGATATTGCGGCCGATGCGGCCAAATCCGTTGATCCCGATGCGGACTGCCATGCTGGTTTCTCCTCTGATAGCCGGTGCCCGCCCCGCGGAGACGTTCCACGGAGGTGCTGACGGCGGAACGCCCGGTTCGGCCGGGCGGGAACGGTCAATATGGGGGTCTAGGTAGTCCTTTTTCCCCCACAGCTCAACCGTCAGCCCACGCGCTTCAGGACAGCGTTAACCGCAGCCTCGGCAGTAATTCCGAAGTGCTTGAAAAGGTCCTTGGCGGGGGCGCTTGCACCGAAACCGTGCATGCCGATGAATTCACCATCCTGGCCGATCACGGCGTCCCAGCCCCAGCGTACCGCGGCCTCAATGGCGACCTTGACCGGCGCATTGCCGATAATCGCTGCCTTTCGGTCGGCCGGCTGATCCAGCAGGAGCTCGAGCGAGGGCACCGAGACCACCCGCGACGGGATGCCACGCTCGCTCAGTTGCTTTTGGGCTGCCACCGCGATCTCGACCTCGGAGCCCGAGGCGAACAGCGAGACTTTTGCCTCGCCCTGCGCCGCGACCAACTCATAGGCGCCATGCGCGCAAGGATTATCGTTGGGCGCATTGGTGCGAAGCTGCGGCAGGTTCTGGCGGGTCAGCGCCAGCACGGTCGGGCCGTCGACCCGGTTGAGCGCCAGTTCCCAGCACTCCGCGACCTCGACGGCGTCGCAGGGCCGGAACACGCGCATGTTGGGAATGGCGCGAAGCGCCGCGAGATGCTCGACCGGCTGATGCGTCGGCCCGTCCTCGCCGAGCCCGATCGAATCATGGGTCATCACGTAGACGACGCCCGCGCCCATCAGCGCGGCGATCCGCATCGCGGGCCGGGCATAGTCCGTGAACACCAGGAAGGTCGCGCCGTTCGGCGCGAAGCCGCCATGCAGGAAGATGCCGTTCATCGCCGCGGCCATGCCGTGCTCGCGGATCCCGTAATGGATGAAGCGGCCCTTCGGTGCCTTGGCCGAGAACGCCACTGCCGACTTCGCCTTGTTGTTGTTGGAGCCGGTGAGGTCGGCGGAGCCCGCCAAAAATTCCATCGGCATCGCGGCGGCGATCGCCTCGATCGCGGCTTCGGAAGATTTCCGCGTGGCAACATTCAGCGGCGATTCCAAAAGCGCCTTCTTGTGCGCCCGCAGCGCCTTCGACAGCGCGGCGGGCCGCTCGTGCCGCATCCGCCGCTCGAACTCGGCGCGCTTGCGGGGGCCGAGCTCGGCGAAAACGCCTTCCCACTCCTCGCGCGCGGCAGCGCCGCGGCTGCCGGCGGCACGCCATGCCTTCAGCACATCGTCAGGCACCGAGAAGGCGTCGAGCGAAATGCCGAGCTTTTCCTTGGCGCCCTTGAGCTCGTCGGCGCCGAGCGCCTCGCCATGGGCCTTCGCCGTGCCGGCCCGCGTCGGCGCGCCGTAACCGATCGTGGTCTTGCAGGAGATCAGCGACGGCTTGTTGGATTTTTGTGCGCGGGCGATCGCGGCGGCAATCGCCTTCGGGTCCTGGCCGTCGATCAGTTCGGCCGCCCAGCCCGCGGACTTGAAGCGCTTCACCTGGTCGACCGAATCGGCGAGCGAGGTCGGGCCATCGATCGAGATGCCGTTGTTGTCATACAGTACGATCAGCTTGTTCAGCTTCCAGTGCCCGGCCATCGCGATCGCTTCCTGCGACACGCCTTCCATCAGGTCGCCGTCGGAGGCGAGCACGTAGGTGTGGTGGCTCACCACCTTCTTGCCGAACTCGGCGGCCAGCATCTTTTCCGCCAGCGCCATGCCGATCGAGGTGGCGATGCCCTGGCCGAGCGGGCCGGTGGTGGTCTCGACGCCGCTGGTTTCGAAATTCTCCGGATGTCCCGGCGTCTTGGAGCCGAGCTGACGGAAATTCCGGATCTGATCGAGCGTCATGTCCTTGTTGCCGGTGAGGTACAGCAGGGCATAGAGCAGCATCGAGCCGTGTCCGGCCGACAGCACGAAGCGGTCGCGGTCGGGCCAGGTCGGTGCCGCCGCATCGAATTTGAGGAACTGTGTGAACAGCACGGTCGCGATGTCGGCGGCGCCCATCGGCAGGCCGGGATGGCCGGATTTCGCCTTTTCGACGGCATCCATGGCAAGCCCGCGAATCGCATTGGCCATACGGGTATGATCGACCTGCGTCATGTGAAAATCCGCCTGAAATGAGGTGCTTGGTTAGGGGTATGTACCGGGCGAAGGCCGCAATACGGGCGTGTTTGAGGGAAAGTGCGGGCTGGATAGCACCTCAATCCCCGGGAGTCCAAGGCGTGGAAACGCCCTTGCCATGCGAAAAGTTGCTTAGCAGTGCATAGCTTCGCGCGGGCGTTGCGCTCGGCTCGCTTGCCACGTAAATTTCGTGCTCTAACCGCTTGCCGAACCGCGGATTTTGCTGCCGTGCGGCGGGCCTACCGCGAGGGTGCGCGCTGTCTCTCATGAGCGATCGTCACACCAACGGGGCCGGCAATGCCGAGCCGGTCCAAGTCGACATCGACGCCGCTACGCGGCGCCTGATGCTGGCACTCGATGCGCTCGAGGCTGCGGCCGAGCGGCGGCGCGACGCCGACCGCGACGAGAACGAGCTGGCGAGCCGGATCCAGGCGCTCGGCGCCGATCGCTCGCGGCTCGCCGACGAACTCGACGGTTCGCTGGTGAAGACGCGGCGGTTGGAGCGCACCAACCGCGAGATATCAGAAAAGCTGGATGCCGCGATCGGCACCATCCGTGCGGTGCTCGATGCCGACGCCGGGGAGAGTGAATGAGTCACATCAACGTCACCATCAACGGCCGGCAGTATCGCATGGCCTGCGAGGAAGGGCAGGAGGTGCGGCTGTTGAAGCTCGCCGAGAGCCTGGAGTCGCGGGTCGGAGAGTTGCGCGGCAAGTTCGGCGAGATCGGCGATGCGCGCCTCACCGTGATGGCCGCGCTCACCGTGTGCGACGAACTGCTGGATGCCAACGCGCGCATCCGCGCGCTGGAGGGCGAACTCGAAACCCTGCGCAACGTTCGCACCGCCGCCGCCGACCGCGCCAAGGCCACCCAGGTCGCCGTCGCCAACGCGCTTAACGCCGCCGCCGACCGCATCGAAAAAACCACGCAGGTCATCAACCGCACCATCGGCAGCGGCGTCGCGATCGGGTAAGACCGCGCCAATTCTTCACCCTCCCCTGGAGGGGTCCGAGACGAGCGAAGCTCGCTCGTGGGTCGGCTCACAGCGAGCGAAGCGAGATGTGAGGCGGGGTGGGGTGATCTCTCAACACGGGCAGCGCCCGATACGAAAGACTGTCACCCCACCTCGGTTCGCATTTCATGCGAACCGATCCTCCCCCTCCAGGGGAGGATAAGGGGCGGTCCTAACCGGCTACATCGGTGACAGAGTAGACCGACGACATCGATGACAGGTCAACTGGTCAGCAAGGGAGGACCTTGCTGATGGGGTGGAAGGAGACCTGTGCGGTGGAAGAACGGATGCGTTTTGTATTTGCGGCGGAGAAGGGAGAAGATTCGTTTGCGGCCATCTGCCGACGGTTCGGGGTGAGCCGGCAGAACGGCTACAAATGGCTTGCCCGGTACCGGGAGGCAGGTTTGGAAGGTCTGCAGGAGCACTCGCGAGCTCCGCTGCATCATCCGCAAGCGATTGCGGAGGACATTGCCGAACGCTGCCTTGCGGTGCGGCGGGCGCATCCGACCTGGGGTCCGTTGAAGGTACGGGCCTATCTGGAGCGCCGCGCACCTGCGACCGAGTGGCCGGCGGCGAGCACGATCGGTGCGCTGTTCGACCGCGAAGGGCTGACGGTCAAGCGCAAGCTGCGCCGGCGCAGCCCGCCATCGAGCGCCCCCTTTGCCCATTGCGAGGCCGCCAACGACGTCTGGTGCATCGACTTCAAGGGCTGGTTTTTGACCGGGGACGGCAAGCGGTGCGAACCGCTGACGATCACCGATGCCCACAGCCGCTATCTGCTGCGCTGCCAGGCCCTGCCGCGCACGGATACCGAGCATGTCTGGCCGGTGCTCGATGCGGCGTTCCGCGAGTTCGGCCTGCCGCGCTACATGCGCTCGGACAATGGCTCGCCCTTTGCCTCGCGCGGCGCCGGTGGTCTATCAAGGCTGTCTGTGAAGCTGATCAAGGCGGGCGTGACGCCGGAACGCATCGCGCCTGGCAAGCCGCAGCAGAACGGCCGCCATGAGCGCATGCATCTCACCCTGTTGCAGGAGGTCGCCGACCCGCCGGCAGACAGCATGCGGGAACAGCTCAAGCGCTTGCGCAAGTTCCAGCATTTTTACAACGAAGAGCGCCCGCACCAGGCGCTCGACAATGCGACGCCGGCCGACCGCTACCAGATCTCCGCGCGCCGCTTCGACGGCATCCTGCGCGAGCCGAACTACGACGATGACCAGGAAGTGCGTCGGGTCCGTCACAACGGGGAGATCAAGCTGGACGGCAACATGATCTACATCAGCGAAGCCTTGGTCGGCGAACCGGTTGCTCTTGCCGAAACCGAGGATGGCTGGAGCGTCTGCTATGGACCGGTGGTCCTTGGCACCATCGCCTATCGCGGCGACCGGCTACGCAAACCCAAACGCAAAGGCTGTGGACTTGTGGACAACGCTGCGCGTTGCCCACAGGGTCCACAGCCAACAACAACAGACCTGAACGAAACGAGAATTGTGTCATCGATGTCGCCGGTTTGAACTGTCACCGATGTTGTCGGTTGCTCAGGGCGCGCTACGATGGCGCGAATGTCTGCGACAAGTCGCAAATGATTGACGCGCGCTCGCTCTACCCTCCCCGGGAGGGGGAGGGTCGCCGCGCAGCGGCGGGGCGGGGTGACAGATTATCCTCGTCGGCGGTGCTTCAGTGGAAATGTCTCCGCATCACGCGAGCCATACACCTCCAAATAAATCCTCTCCATCACCGCATTCAAATCGCCAGCAACGTCCGAATTCCAGAAGCGGATAACCCGATATCCTTCCTGGTCCAGCCAGACTTGCCGTTCGCTATCGCGCTTGGCGATCGCATCCTCGTTGTGATGCTCGCCATCGAGCTCGATGATCAGACGTTTTGCCGGACAGAGGAAGTCCACGACATAAGGTCCGATCGGCGTCTGACGCCGGAAATGCGAGCCCTCCATCGGCAGCTCTTTCAAAGCACGCCAGAGAGTGCGCTCATGCGGCGTGGTATTCGCCCGCAGCTTCTTCGCTGCGGCGCGTCGGATTGCCGTTGAAACCATATCGATCTCGCTCGTGGATAGATCACCCCACCCCGCTCGCATCGGACGATGCTGCGCATCGCCCGAGTGCGAACGACCCTCCCCCTCCAGGGGAGGGTGAATTGGAGCGCAATCTTAACGCGAGTGCAACTGGCCATTTCGAAAGTTGTGTTCATGTCGAGCGGCCCGTCTTCCGCGTTAGGGGACGGGAAAGCTAAGCTAACCGGTAACCGCTGGCGGACTCGCCTCGTAGCGCTTACATTGGCTTCGCGAAGCTGCGTCGTGCGTCAGGAGCCATATATCCCCGGGGCCTTATCGATCCTTTAGGGAACTGTCCCTGGCCGGGTCCGTGGATCCGGACATATGGTGCCCACCTACTTTCGTAGGGAACTCCGGGATCGAGTGCTTCAACGGCGTTCGCGGCCTCGCACTTTCGTTTTGTTGCTTGCGACCTCGTCCTACCCGCGCACGTCCCGTCATACCCCGCGCATGCGGGGTATCCAGTACGCCGCGGCGTCTCGGTTGAATCACTGAAGTCTCTGGAATACTGGATCACCCGCCTTCCGCCTTCGCTCGTTGAGCTTCGGCGGACAGGTCGCGGGTGATGACGGCGGAAAGATACTGCATGACGGCAACCCTGTCGAAAGCCGATCTCCGCGCCGCAGCTCTGGCGAAACGCGATGCGTTGAGCGACGAGCAGCGCGCGGCTGCGGCGCAGGCGATGGCGAAGCGCGGCCTGCCGTTCGAGGTCGAGCCAGGGCTCGTCGTGTCGGGATATTCGCCGATCCGCAGCGAGATCGATCCGGCACCCCTGATGCGCAAGCTCGCCGAGCAGGGCGCGAAGCTCGCGCTGCCCGCAGTGCTGTCGCGTGGCAAATCGCTCGCGTTTCGCGCGTGGTCGCCCGATGACCGGCTGATGATGGGGCCGCTCGGCATTCTCGAACCGTCGCCGGCGGCGGCCGAACTCGTGCCCGATATCATGCTGGTGCCGCTGGCGGCGTTCGATCGCGCCGGCCACCGCATCGGTTATGGCGCAGGACACTACGACTTCACACTCGCCCACTTGCGCAAGGCGAAGGCCATTACGGCCATCGGCACCGGCTTTTCCGTGCAGGAAATAAAAGCCGTTCCCGCGCTGCCGCACGACGTGGCGCTGGATTATGTGCTAACGGAAAAGAAAGTGTTCGATTTCCGGAGCTGAACTTTGCGTATTCTCTTCGTTGGTGACGTGGTCGGCCGAGCAGGGCGCACCGCGGTCGCGGCATATCTGCCCGGCATGATCAGGGACTGGGCGCTCGACCTCGTCGTCGTCAATGGCGAGAATTCCGCCGGCGGGTTCGGCATTACCGAGGCGATCTATCAGGAATTGCTCGACGCCGGGGCGGATGCCATCACGCTCGGCAATCACGCCTGGGATCAGCGCGAGGCGCTGGTGTTCATCGAGCGCGCGCCAAAACTGGTCCGGCCCGCGAACTATCCAAAGGGCACGCCGGGCCGGGGAGCGGCGCTGGTCGATACCAAGAACGGCAAGCGCGCGCTCGTTATCAACGCGATCGGCCGCGTCTTCATGACGCCGTTCGACGATCCCTTCGCGGTGCTCAATCAGGAACTCGAGGCCTGTCCGCTGCGCGAAGCCGCGGATGCGATCGTGGTCGATTTCCATGGCGAGGCGACGAGCGAGAAACAAGGCATCGGCTATTTCTGCGATGGCCGCGCCAGCCTCGTCGTCGGCACGCACACCCATGTGCCGACTGCCGATCATCAGATCCTCGCCGGCGGCACCGCCTACATGACAGACGCCGGCATGACCGGCGATTATGATTCCATCATCGGCATGCAGAAGGAAGAGCCGCTACGGCGCTTTACGACGGGTATCCCATCAGCCCGTTTCGAACCGGCCGCAGGGGCGGCGACACTCAGCGGTGTCGCGGTCGAGACCGATGATGCCACCGGTCTCGCGCTGCGTGTTGCGCCGGTGCGGGCCGGCGGCAGGCTCGAGCCGGCCGTGCCGGCGTTTTGGGCGTGAAGCGATACAAACGCCGGAGAGTGTCGATGCCGAGGCTGCTGGTTGTTGCGCTGTCACTCTCCGTTCCCCGGACGGAGCGCAGCACGCAGTGATGCGCTGCTGAGCCGGGGTCCAGAGATGATATGCGGAAAGACGGGTCCCGGCTCTGCGGAGCAGCGCTACGCGCTGCACCGCGTCCGGGACACGGACCTCGCTTCAATTGAACTGAACCACCTTGTCGAGCGTAATCGGCAGGTCGCGGACGCGTTTTCCCGTCGCATGATAGACCGCGTTGGCGATCGCCGCCGCCACGCCGACAATGCCGATCTCGCCGAGGCCCTTGATGCCGAGTGGATTGACCATCTCGTCGGGCTCGTCGACGAAGATCACCTTGATGTCGTGCACGTCGGCATTCACGGGCACGTGGTATTCGGCGATATTGGCGTTCATGACGCGTCCGAAGCGATGGTCGAACAGCGTTTCCTCGTGCAGCGCCATGCCGATTCCCCAGACCACGCCACCCATGACCTGGCTGTGGGCGGTCTTCGGGTTGAGGATGCGGCCGGCGGCGACGGCATTGACCACGCGGGTCACGCGGATCACGCCAAGCTGTTCGTCCACCTTGACCTCCGCAAAGATGGCGGAGTGGACGTTGCGCGCCCGCGACTTGTCTTCGGCAACCTTGTTCGCCTCCTCGCGCGTGATGCGATCGGCATTGCCGGATTGCATCGCGCTGGCAATCGAGACCGCGCGGGTCGCATCCCGCTTGTTGACGATCTTGCCGTCGATCAGGGCGACGTCATCCACGCCGGCGCCTGCCAGCGGCGAATCCTTCATGCCGATTGCAAGCTTCAGCAAGTCGCCGCGAACCGCGCGGGCGGTATTGGCAATCGCGTTGCACACTGAGGACGCGATCCACGAACCGCCTTCGAGCGGACATTGTGGCAGCGTGGAATCGCCGAGCTTGACGCTGATATTGTCGATCGGCAGGCCGAGCATGTCGGCCGCGACCTGCGCCATGATCGTGTAGGTGCCGGTGCCGATATCGGACGCGGCGGTCGCCACTTCCGCATGACCGTTCGCCGTCAGCACGATGCGCACCGTGGTCGGCATCTGCAGCGCCTCCCATACGCCGGATGCCATGCCCCAGCCGACCAGGTCGCTGCCCTCGCGCATGGAGCGCGGCTCGGGCGTGCGCTTGTCCCAGCCAAACGCCGCCGCGCCCTGCCGGTAGCATTCACGCAGTTGCTTGCTGGTATAGGGAATATCCCCGCCTTGATCGCGGTCGGAATAGCATTGTAGCCGCAACTGCACCGGATCCATCTTGAGCGCGACGGCGAGTTCGTCCATCGCGTATTCGAGCGCGTAGACGCCGGTCGCAGCCCCCGGCGCGCGCATGTCGCAGGAGGTCGGCAGATCGAGCTTTACCAGTCTGTGCCCGAATTCCGCATTCGGACTCTTGTAGAGCAGGTTTCCCCAGCCAGTATCGTTGCGCGCGAACTCCTCAAACTGCGAGGTCACAGTGATGGCTTCATGTTGCATTGCTTCGAGCGCGCCCTCGCTGCTGGCGCCAAGTGCAAGCCGTTCGATGCTCGCCGGCCGGTAGCCGAGTGCATACATCTGCGCCCTCGTCAGCATGACACGAACCGGGCGTTTGAGTGCCTGCGCTCCCAGAACTGCCAGTACGACCTGGTATTGCGGGCGTAGCCCCGCGCCGAAACCGCCGCCCATGTAGGGCGACATGACGCGCACCTTGTCCGGCTTCATCTTGAACACGCCGCAAAGATACTGCTGGACGTTCTGCACGCCCTGCGTCTTGTCGTAGACCGTGAGCTGGCCGTCATCCCAGATCGCCGTCGAGGCAAACAGTTCCATCGGATTATGGTGCTCGGTCGGAATGAAATATTCGGCCTCGTGGCGCACGGCGGCGGACGCAAATGCCTTTTCGGCATCGCCGCGCGGCTTCTCCGGCTTATCGATGGCAAATGCGTTGGCGCGCTCCGCGTGCAGATCGGTGATGTGAGGCGCCTTCTCGTATTCGACCTTTACCAGCGAAGCGGCGACGCGCGCGGTTTCCCAATCCTCGGCCAGTACCAGCGCAAGCGGTTGTCCGCTGAAAAGGATCATGTCGTCGTAGAGCGGACGATAGGGTGAGCCTTTTTCCGGCGCGACTTCGTCCTTGTAGGCGTCATCCTTGTCGGGCATCTGCGGTCGATTCCGATGGGTCAGCACGTCGATCACGCCATCAACCTCCAGCGCCCCGCTGGTGTCGATGCGCACGATCCGCCCCTTCGGAATCGTCGATTCGACGACATAGCCATGGACGAGGCCGGGGACGTTGAACTCGCCGGCATATTTGGCTTCGCCGGTGACCTTGGCCCTGCCGTCGACGCGGGATGTCGCTGATCCGATATAGCTTGCCATGGCGCTCACCGTATTTTCTTGTCGGAGACCGACTGCGGCGTGCCTCGCGCGGCCTGATCGAGCGTGCGAATGATAGCGCGCCGCGCCAGGCCGATCTTGAAATCGTTGTGCCCGTAGCCCTTGGCGCCGTGCAGCAGCCAATCCGCGGCTTTCGCAAATGCGGTCGCGTCAGTGCGTTGTCCGAGCAGAGCCGCTTCGGCCGCGGTACTGCGCCATGGTTTGTGCGCAACGCCGCCGAGCGCCAGGCGGGCTTCCTTGATCGTGTCGCCGTCGAGTTCGAGCGCTGCCGCCACCGAGACCAGCGCGAACGCATACGACAAACGATCGCGAATCTTCAGGTAGGAATAGTTCGCGCTGAACCCTTTTGGCGGAAGCTCGATGGCCGTGATGATCTCATCGGGTTCCAGATTGGCGTCGCGCTGCGGCGTGTTGCCGGGCAGGCGATGGAAATCGGCAAACGCGATGGTGCGCGCCCCGGCCGGACCTGCGACATGCACGGTGGCCTCGAGCGCTGCGAGTGCCACGCACATGTCGGAAGGATGCGTGGCGATGCAGGCCTCGCTCGTTCCGAGGATCGCATTGATGCGGTTGACGCCATCGATCGCCGAGCAGCCGCTACCCGGCTCACGTTTGTTGCACGGCGTTGCCGTGTCGTAATAATAGAAGCAGCGCGTCCGCTGCAGCAGGTTGCCGCCGGTCGAGGCCATGTTGCGCAACTGCTGCGACGCGCCTGATAGTATCGCGCGCGAGAGCAGTGGATAGCGCTGTTCGATCAGGGGGTGGTAGGCGAGGTCGGTGTTCGGCACCATCGCGCCGATCAGAACGCCGCCGGCGGAGGTTGGTTCGACGCTCCTGAGCGGCAGGTGCGAAATATCGATCAGCCGGCTCGGACCCTCGACATCATATTTGATCAGGTCGATCAGGTTGGTGCCGCCCGCAATGAATTTTGCGGAAGGATCCGTGGCAATCTGCTTGATGGCATCGGCGACGTCGTTTGCGCGCGCATATTGGAACGGGGTCATGATCGCTCCATCGCCTGCTGGATCGCCGCCACGATGTTCGGATAGGCGCCGCAACGGCAGATATTGCCGCTCATGAGTTCGCGAATCTCGTCGGCCGTTTTGGCCTTGCCCTCGGCGATCAGCCCGGCGGCCGAGCAGATCTGTCCCGACGTGCAGTAGCCGCACTGAAATGCATCATGATCGATAAAGGCCTGCTGCAGCGGATGCAGCTCGCCGTCGTGTGCAAGGCCCTCGATGGTGATGATTTCGGCGCCTTGCTTCATCACCGCCAGCGTCAGGCAGGAATTGATCCGCCGCCCGTCGACCAGAACGGTGCACGCGCCGCATTGTCCGTGGTCGCAGCCCTTCTTGGTGCCCGTCAGGTCGAGATGGTCGCGTAGCGCATCGAGTAACGTCGTCCACGGGGCGACCGTCAGTTCCATACGGTTGCCATTGACGGTCAGCCTGATCGGAATTTTCTCCGGCACGGTGGCCATCCGCGTTACACGCTTTGCTGCGCCAGATCGGGCCATTTTTGACCTCCGCCTGCTTGATCTCCGCCTGCCCTGTCTCCGCCTGCCTTGGCTGGTGCGCGAGGGGCCTGCGCGGGGACGATCCAGCCTGCTTGACCTGGCGCGCTGAGGGAGCCGTCAGCCGCGGTTCCAAGCCTGCCTATCAACGAGTTCGAACAAGGAAGGTTCAGGGCGAACGCGCGATAGGCGCATCCGCTTCACGGCACGTTTTCAGGCAGCCATCGGCGCAATCGCGCGAAACGGCGCATGCCATTCGATGCGATATGCGCGGTGAGGGCGAGTGTGGCTAAAGCCGGTAGGCCGTGCGGAAGCCGCCCCAGTGGCGGCCCTTGACGCGGATCGGCACGTCGATCTCGCGCATCATCACGGTGTTGCCGTTGCCCATGTCGCGGGCGTAGCTCTGGATCAGATAGGCGCGCTGATTGCGCCCGGCGGCGAGTCCTGCCGGATCATTGAAGATGCGGCGGTTGCGGCTGTTGGCGGTGTTCCAGGTGACGTCGCCCGGGCGCTGTGGGTGCGAATAGATTTTGTTGTGCACCGGCAAATAGCCGTTGGTGTCGATCATGGCGCAGAACGCCATCCGCTTGTCCTTGGCAAGGAACGCTTCCTGGAACGGCGGCAGCGCGCGATCGGCCCAGTCCAGGATTTTGGTGCGATATTGCACCGGGTTGCTGCCTGGTATCTCGACGTAGTTGGTGTCGAACATGTCCTCCATCGAAATGGCGCCGCTATCGATGCCGTTCTCGAAAATCTTCTTCAGCGCCGCGCCGGCTTCCATCGCGCGGGTGACCGCCTCGGTGTTGTCGTCCTGGATCGACCACAGCTTGTCTTCGATCTTCTCGATCAGCGCGGCATTCGTCCGCTCGAACCGGGCCTGCGTGCCGGCCTTCGAGCGCTCACTGACGCGAATGCGGCAAGCGCCGATATCCTGCAACGTCGCCTCAAAACTCTGGCCCTGCGCCAGCCTTTCGGCGTCTGGCCCGCTGACCAGGATGCCATCGATCGAAATCTCATAGACCGGCGCCGATATCACGCCGCGCGGCGTCTGGATTTCGATCTTGAGGCTGCACGGTAGTTTTTGCTGTTCGCGGCGCTCGGTGCGATCACCCTGGCGCAGCAGCACTGCGCAACGCGCCTTGAGCTTCTGCGCAAACGCGGTGACGGCCCGTCCGGCCTTGGCGACGCTTTCGCCATGGGCCTCGGCTTCCTTGGTGGCGCTGTCGATTTCGGTGGCGCTGTCGCCGACGGAAGCGATGAAGCTCGAAGCGGAGGCCGCATTGTCGGCCATCTCGCCGGTGGTCGCGCTCTGCTCGGCGACCGCGCCGTTGACGTTCTCGAACACCGGGCGGATCGCCTCGATCGACTGCGTGATGCGATGCACGGCATCGACCGAGCCCGCGGCATCCCGCTGCAGCGCCTCGATCTTCTTCGTGATTTCCTCCGTCGCGCTTTGGGTCTGCACCGCGAGCGCCTTCACTTCGGTGGCGACGACGGCAAAGCCGCGCCCGGCTTCGCCGGCGCGTGCGGCCTCGATGGTGGAATTGAGCGCCAAGAGCGTGGTTTGCCGCGCGATCTGCGCGATCAGGTTGACCACGTTGCCGATCGCGGCCGATGATTCCCTCAGGCGGTCGACATTGGCGCCGGCTTCGCGGGCGGCCTCACTGGCCTGGTCGGCGAGCTTGCCGGCGTCGCGCACCTGGGAGCCGATCCCTTGCGCCGATTGGGTGAACTTGTCGGCGGCGTGCGAAAACGTCGTCGCCGTGTCCTGTGCGGCGCTGGTGCGGCTGGTCAGGGCGTCGGTGCGCTGGCGAATGGTGGAGAGCGTCGCAGCGGTCGCCTCGGCGCCGCCGGCGACCGAATTGGCCGCCCGCTCGAGCTGGCGGATCATCGCGCCGAGTTCGAGTTCCAGAAGTTCGAGGATGGCCTTGGCCGAGTCGCCATCGCCTGAGACGGCCTCCGTCACGGCGGCGGCCGTCTGAACCTTGGGCTGGACGGCAGGCAAAGCCGGTTCCGCCACCTGCTTTTTGAACAAACCGAAGGCCATGGGGTCCCTTAAAAGTTGAGGGCGCGTGCGAAATCCTCTCATCCGAGCATGAAATCATGGTTAACAACTGCCTGATATTTCGGCGCGCGGCAGTAGCGGCATACCCGGATGGGACGTAAATCTTTGATTTCAGCCGGTTGCCGGCCTATAAGGCCGCGCTTCACCCCCTACACCCCCGGATGAATCCAAGAGACTCCGCATGGCCGGCCATTCCCAATTCAAGAACATCATGCACCGCAAGGGCCGGCAGGATGCCCAGAAGTCCAAGCTGTTCAGCAAGCTGGCGCGCGAGATCACGGTCGCCGCCAAGCTGGGAACGCCGGACCCGGCGATGAACCCCCGGCTGCGCGCGGCCGTGATCGCGGCCCGCCAGGAGAACATGCCGAAGGACAATATCGAGCGCGCCATCAAGAAGGCGATCGGCGGCGAGAGCGAGAGCTATGACGAGATCCGCTACGAGGGCTACGGCCCTGGCGGCGTCGCCATCATCGTCGAGGCGCTGACGGACAACCGCAACCGCGCCGCCTCCGATATCCGCTCCTATTTCACCAAGTCCGGCGGCAATCTCGGCGAAACCGGCTCAGTCGCCTTCATGTTCGACCGCACTGGCATCATCGAGTACGACGCCAGCAAGGCCTCCGACGACGCGATGCTGGAAGCCGCCATCGAGGCCGGCGCCGACGACGTCGTATCCAGCGAAAGCGGTCACGAGATCTACGCCTCGCAGGAAACCTTTCGCGAGGTTGCGAAAGCGCTGGAAGCCAAGTTCGGCGAAGCCCGCAAGGCAGCGCTGACCTGGAAGCCGCAGAACACGGTCGCGGTGGATGACGAGACCGGCGAGAAGTTGTTGAAGCTGATGGACCTGTTGAACGAGCACGACGACGTGCAGAACGTCTACGCCAATTTCGAGGTTTCCGACGCGCTGGTCGCCAAGATGGGCGGGTAGGGCGCCGCGTCGCCGAGCGCTCCATATTCCGCTGTCGTCGCCCGGCTTGACCGGGCGATCCAGTATCCAGAGGCCGTGGTGATTGCGCCGATAAGCCGCGGCGTACTGGATCCCCGCCTTCGCGGGGATGACAAGAGGAGCAAGGGGCGACGACCGGGGTAGGGGATTTCCGTTCTCTTTATGTTTCGTTCATCCAGCTCTGGCGTTATCACTACGCCATGACATCCCCACCGATTCGCCATCCCGTCCGGATTATCGGCATCGACCCAGGCCTGCGCCGCACCGGCTGGGGCGTGATCGAGACCGAGGGTAACCGCCTCGTCTTCGTCGGCTGCGGCTCGGTGGAGCCGCCGGACAATCTGCCCATAGCGAGCCGCCTGCTCGCGATCCATGAAGGGCTCGCCGCCGTGCTCGGCGATTTCAGGCCGGCGGAAGCTGCGGTGGAGCAGACTTTTGTCAACAAGGACGGCGTCGCCACCCTGAAGCTAGGCCAGGCCCGCGGCGTCGCCATGTTGGCGCCCGCGATGTTCGGCATATCGGTTGCGGAATACGCGCCCAATCAAGTGAAGAAGACCGTGGTCGGAGCGGGCCACGCCGACAAGAACCAGATCGCCGTGATGCTGAAGATATTGCTGCCGAAGGCCGAGCCCAGATCCGCCGACGCCGCCGACGCGCTGGCGATCGCCATCACCCACGCCCACCACCGCCAGAGCGCGGCGCTGCGGCTGAAAGTGGCGAGCGCATGATGAGCTCCCGCCGCGTCAGGCCAAGTGAGGGAAGCACACTCGTCAGGCTCCCTCCCCCCTTGCGGGGGAGGGTTGGGGAGAGGGGTAAGCCGCGGGCTCCGATCAAAGTCGCGCAGCGACAATCTATCAACGAACGCCGCAAGATGATGCGTGAGGATACGAGTGCTTCGCCTCAGACAACTGAGCAAGCGGCACCCCTCTCCCTAACCCTCCCCCGCAAGGGGGGAGGGAACCCATTCTCCGGTGCGTCCCCAACTATTGTCGGTACCGCCATCGCCTTCGAATCCGGGACGCCCCAATGATCGGCAAACTCAAAGGCCTGATCGATTCCTACGGCGAGGATTACGTGATCCTCGATGTCGGCGGCGTCGGTTATCAGGTGCATTGCTCGTCGCGCACGCTGCAGGCGCTGCCGTCGCCCGGTGAGGCCGCGGTGCTGTCGATCGAAACCTATGTCCGCGAGGATCAGATAAAACTGTTCGGCTTCCGCACAGACACGGAGCGCGAATGGTTTCGCCTGCTGCAGACCGTGCAGGGCGTCGGCGCCAAGGTCGCGCTCGCCGTGCTCTCCACGCTCCCGCCGGCCGAACTCGCCAATGCGATTGCGCTGCGCGACAAGGCCGCGGTGTCGCGCACGCCTGGCGTCGGACCGAAAGTCGCCGAGCGCATCGTGTCTGAATTGAAGGACAAGGCGCCGGCGTTCGCCAATGTCGATCCCGCCGTGGTGCATCTGGCCGGCGCCATCGACAGCGACCGCGCACCGCGCCCGGTGACCGACGCGATCTCGGCGCTGGTCAATCTCGGCTACGGCCAGCCACAGGCCGCCGCCGCCATCGCCACCGCCTCGCGCAGCGCGGGCGAGAATGCCGAGACGGCTCAGCTTATCCGGCTGGGCCTGAAGGAACTGGCGAAGTGAGCGGAGCCACATTCTTCCGTGATGAAGCCGGGACGCTGTCGCCGTTCTGGCGGTTCGTGCTAATTGTTGCGATTTTTCTACTGATCTGGCCGCCCATTTTCGGCAACGTCGGTTGGTGGATGAAGTTTGACTTTGGCCCATCGCTCCTTGTTGGCGTGACAGTCATAGCGACGTGGTCTTATTTCTTCGCGCCCGCTGCACTATTCGCAGGCATCATTCATGCTGTTGCTGCCATCAGTTTTCACTACAATTCGGTATGGGTACCTTTGCTGACGGCTGTATGTGCAACAATCCTGATCATGGTCTCGATCTCTGCGATAGGGCCCGGACCAACGCACAGCCTGATCGATGTGCCGCTCGAAGGCTATGTCATTTTTATTGTTGCCTCACTGATAGCGTCGCTGATCTGCTGGCGCCTGACGCGCCGATTTGCGAGGCTGGCATGACCACCCACGCATCGTCGCACCCGAGCGCCGATCCGGCGATGTCGGCGATACCAGGCTGGGGCTGAAGGAACTGGCGAAATAGATTATGTTCGCCACTGACTATCGAAGGAATGCGTTGCTGCCATGTTGAGCGAGAAAGACCAGGAACTAATTGCCGCCGCGATTGACGCGATCAGGCCGCGTTATCGCAATAAGTGGCAGGAGGTCGGCGCTGCGATGCGCACCCGCGACGGCCGCATCGTCACCGGTGTGAATATCGATGCCTATATCGGCCGGATCGCCGTCTGCGCGGAGGCGATCGCCATTGGCCGGGCCATCACCGAAACCGGCGATCGTGGCATCGAGACCATCGTCGCCGTGCGCCATCCCAAGCCGGACGAGCCCGGCAGTATCGCCGTGGTATCGCCCTGCGGCATCTGTCGCGAACTGATCCACGATTACGATGCAAAGGCGCGGGTCATCGTTCCCGACAATGGCCGCGAGCCGAAGGTCGTCACCATCGGCGAGCTTTTGCCCAACAAGTACCGGAGGGGCAACGGGTGAACACCCCCTCCCGCATCGTCACCCCCGAGCGCCGCAGCGACGATGTCGGCGACACCGCGATGCGTCCGCAACTGCTGTCCGAGTTCGTCGGCCAGGCGCAGGCGCGCAAAAATCTCTCGATCTTCATCGAGGCCGCGCGCAAGCGCGGCGAGGCGCTGGATCACGTGCTGTTCGTCGGGCCTCCCGGCCTCGGCAAGACCACGCTGGCGCAAATCGTCGCGCGCGAACTCGGCGTCGGCTTTCGCGCCACTTCCGGTCCCGTCATCGCCAAGGCCGGCGATCTTGCAGCACTGCTCACCAATCTCGAAGAGCGCGACGTCCTGTTCATCGACGAAATCCATCGCCTCAGCCCGGCGGTCGAGGAGGTGCTGTACCCTGCGATGGAGGATTTTCAGCTCGACCTCATCATCGGCGAGGGTCCGGCAGCGCGCTCGGTGAAGATCGATCTTGCAAAGTTCACCCTTGTCGGCGCCACGACGCGCGCAGGGTTGTTGACCAATCCGCTGCGCGACCGTTTCGGCATTCCGATCCGGCTGAACTTCTACACCGAGGAAGAGCTGGAGAAGATCGTCAGCCGCGGCGCCCGCGTGCTCAACATCGGCATGACGCCTGACGGCGCCAACGAGATCGCGCGCCGCGCCCGCGGCACGCCGCGCATCGCCGGCCGCCTGTTGCGCCGCGTGCGCGATTTTGCATCCGCTGCCGACGCCAGCTCGGTCGACCGCGCCATCGCCGACCACGCGCTGAGCGCGCTGGAAGTCGATGCCGCCGGCCTCGATGCGATGGACCGTCGCTATCTGACGACGATCGCGATGAACTATGGCGGCGGCCCGGTCGGCGTCGAGACCATGGCGGCGGCGCTATCCGAGCCGCGCGACGCCATCGAGGACATCATCGAGCCGTATCTGATCCAGTGCGGCTATCTGCAGCGCACCCCGCGCGGTAGGCTGCTCACCTCGCACGCCTTCCGCCACCTCGGCCTCGCCGAGCCCGCCCGCGATCCCGCGCAGTTCGGCTTGTTCGGCAACGGCGACGACGATTGATCGCTTCGAACCCGATCATTCCGGCGGTGCACTAAGGGCAGAATCGCTGGTGAGAAGCTGCTGGAGGTCTGCTAACGTTCTGCACAAACGCACCCCAATTCGGGCCCAATCCGCCACCATGTTGGCGCTGCATCACGATTGGATCACATGTTAACACGCCGTCATTTCTTGAAGTCCATGGGTGGCCTGGGCGCGCTGGGCGCCTCAACCACCGCTTACGGTTTCAGCGCGCCGGTCGTCCGGCTTCGCGTCGCGCGGTACGATATCTCGCCGCCGCAATGGCCGGCCGGTCTCAAGCTCAGGATCGCCGCCATCGCCGACCTCCACGCCTGCGATCCCTGGATGTCGCTCGATCATATCGGTGAGATCGTCGAACGCACCAATGCGCTCAAGCCCGACATCGTCGTCATGCTCGGCGACTACGTGGCCGGACATCGCAAGGTGACGCGCTTCATTCCCGACGCCGAATGGGCGGGAGCGTTGGCCGGATTGAAGGCGCCGCTCGGCGTGCATGCGGTGCTCGGCAATCACGACTGGTGGGAAGACAAGGAAGTGCAGCGCAACGGCCAGGGGCTGCCGAGCGCGGGCCGTGCGTTGGAAGCTGTCGGTATCCCGGTGTACGAAAACGACGCGAAGAAACTCAGCAAGAATGGCCAATCGTTCTGGCTTGCCGGATTGGGCGACCAGCTCGCTTACATTCCGGCGCGCCGCTTCAGGCCGCTCAAGCGGATCGGCGTCGACGATCTCGGCGCGACGCTGGCGAAGATCACCGACGATGCGCCGGTGGTCCTGATGGCGCACGAGCCTGACATCGCGCGCCGCGTGCCCGCGCGCGTTGCGCTGCAGCTCTCCGGGCATACCCATGGCGGCCAGGTGCGGATGCTGGGCTGGTCGCCGATCTCGCCCTCCGGCCAGCAGCTCGCCTACGGCCACATCAAGATGAATTGCGACGTCGTCGTCTCCGGCGGCCTCGGCTGCAGCATCATGCCGTTCCGTCTCGGCGTGCCCCCGGAGATCGTGCTGGTGACGGTTGGGGCGGGGCGGCCGGCGGTGGCGTAGATTGCCGGTCGGCTAAGGTAGGGTCGACCTTTCGTTGATCTGGGCATCCAGACCGAAAGATGCTAATGTGATCTTATGAGTTCAGCCGTCGAAAAAGCCGTAGAAGCGCTTGAGTTGCTGCCTGAGGAAATGCAGGAATCGGCAGCCGACTACTTGCTGTCTCAGGCCAAGAAGTTCCGGGCACTTAAAGACGCCATCGACGAGGGAATGGCCGACGTGGAGGCTGGGCGCGTTGTGCCTTGGGATTTGGAAGAATTCCTCAAGCGGGCTCGCGCGCAGGCGCAACGATAGGGACGGGCTGTGCGGGTCGTTGTTTCCTTGCGCGCCCGCGCCGACATTCTCAACATACATTCTTATCTCGCCGAAAACAGCATTGTTGCTGCAGATCGAATGCTGGCTCGATTTTCACAACGGTTCGATGAGCTGCAAGAATTTCCTTTTCTTGGGCCGGATCGAAGTGAATTGAGAGCGTCGCTGCGAGGGCTCCTGATTGACGGCTATATTGCGTTTTATCTTGTCGAAGTGGATCGGATCGTGATCGTGCGCGTACTTGATGGCCGGATGGATATCAAGCGGGAGATGTCGAAATGACTCCCTCCCTCGACGGCGAGATCCGCGACGGCCGCCATCACATGCAGGTCCGTGTCTACTACGAAGATACCGATTTTTCCGGTATCGTATACCACGCCAATTACCTGCGCTTCATGGAGCGCGGGCGCACCAACCATCTGCGGCTGATGGGCGCTTCGCAGCATGCGCTGTTCGAGCAGGCGCAGGAGGAGATGCCGGGTTTTGCCTTCGTAGTCCGCTCGATGCAGCTCGACTTTCTGCGGCCGGCGCGGATGGACGACGTGCTCGACGTGGTGACATGGCCGGTCGCGGTGAAGGGCGCTTCCATCACGCTGGCACAGGAGGTGCGGCGAGGCGAAGACGTCCTCGTCAAGGCGGAAGTGCGCGTTGCCTTCATCAGCGAGGGACGAGCGCAGCCGATCCCGAAATCGCTGCGGCTGTTGATGAAGGCCGATCTGGCGCCGGAATAAATCTTAGTTTGACGCGTTTTCTTTACGCGAACCGGCATCCACTTCGCTCGAAAACGCTATGGATATTGACTCTCTGTACCGATCGGTACAATCTCCTCCGGCAATCATTCCGGAGAAACCTCATGTCGCGTCCGCCGCTGCCGCCCTTCACCCGTGAAACCGCAGCCCAAAAGGCGCGCATGGCCGAAGACGCCTGGAATTCGCGCGATCCGGTTCGGGTATCGCTGGCCTATACCGAGGACAGCCGCTGGCGTAACCGTTCCGAATTCTTCCAGGGCCGCGAGGCGATCGTCGAATTCCTCACCCGCAAATGGGCGAAGGAGCATGACTATCGCCTGATCAAGGATCTCTGGGCGTTCGATCAGAACCGCATTGCCGTGCGCTTCCAGTATGAATGGCACGACGGTGCCGGGCAGTGGCATCGCTCCTACGGCAACGAGCAGTGGGAGTTCGACGAACACGGCCTGATGCGGCGGCGCGAGGCCAGCATCAACGATATCGCCATCAAGGAAAGCGAGCGTCGCTTCCATTGGCCCGCGCCTGGTCCGCGCCCGGCGGATGTCGCGGGGCTAAGCGAGAACCCGCTATGATCAGATGCTGAAAAGAGGCGTCGAACGTGGAGAGGTACTGCGCGCGCTCGGCGAGGTGTTTCGCGCGCATGGCTACGAGGGCGCCTCGCTGACGCTGATCACGGAAGCCACCGGGCTCGGCAAGGGCAGCCTCTATCATCTATTCCCCGGCGGCAAGGAGCAGATGGCCGCCGAGGTGCTGGCCGAGATCGACGGCTGGTTCGAACTTCATATCTTCGCGCCCTTGCGCACCGCCGACGATCCCGCGCGCGCCATTGCTGCGATGATCGCGGGCGTCGATCAATATTTCCACTCGGGCGATCGCGTCTGCCTGGTCGGCATGGTGGCGCTCGGCTCGGCGCGCGACAGTTTTGCCGAAGCGGTCGATGGCTATTTCGCGCGCTGGCAAACGGCGCTGGCGCAGCTCCTGCGGCGATCCGGGCTCACGACCAGCCAGGCACAGCGGCGCGCCGAAAATGCGCTCCTCACCATTCAGGGCGCGCTGGTGCTGGCACGGGCGCGTGGCGACGCCAAAATTTTTCGCCGCGCGTTGAGCGATCTGACGACGCGGTTGCTGGCGCCGGCGGAGTGACGGCTTTGCTGTTTGCGTTCCCCGGATGCTGCGCAGCGCCATAAGCGCGTTTACGCGCGTCTTCGACACGCTATGGCGGTGCGCTGGCGTTCCGGGGTCCACTGCATGCCGTGAAATAGGTCCCGGTTCTGCGGTGCATCACCAAGGGGTGCTGCACCGCGTCCGGGACACGAGGGGGCGCCTTACGCCGCCGCCTTATGCCGCGCGAGTTCGGCCTTGTAGAGTTCGAACTCCTCGGCGACCGCTTTCGCAACGCTCGGGCGGGTGCGCAGCCGCTCGTAATAGGCTTTCACCGCCGGCCACTTCGCCAGTTCGATCGGCGGCGTCGCCATCGTCCAGTTGATGATGGTGACGAGATAGGCATCCGCGACGCTGAAGTGATCGAGCAGGAATTCGCGGCCCTTCAGGTAGTTCTCGAGATAGTCGAGCCGCGACAGATTCTTGTTCAGCGCATAAGTCTTTGCGTCCTGCGGCGCTGTCTTGTCGAGGAGCGGCACGAACAGCGCCTTGTGCAGCTCGGTGCCGATGAAGCACAGCCATTGATGCAGGCGGCTGCGCTCCTCAGCGGAGTTGGCCGAGATGCCGGCGCCCGGAAAGCGGTCGGCGACATATTGCAGGATCGCCGCGTTCTCCGTCAGCACGGTCCCGTCGTCGGTGCGCAGCGTCGGCACCAGCCCGAGCGGGTTGACGGTGCGAAAATCCGAGCCGTCCTTCTGCACCACCTTGGTCTTGGGATCGACCTCGAGATAGTTGACCTCAACGCCGGCTTCGTACAGCGCAATCCGGGTCGCCAGCGAGCAGGCGAGCGGCGAGAAATACAGGTCCATGATTTGCCTCCTTGGCGGTTGATCAATCGGCCGGCGTTCAAGGCGGGCAGGATTGATTTTTATACTGTTCCGCATAATATAGATCCGGTCAAGGAATTATTTGCGAAATGGTACAAAAAAGAAAGAAGTCCCCGGTCCCCCGGATCGACGCTCCCGTCCCGCCCAAGCGGCGGGGCCGGCCGCGCGCCTATGAGCCGGGCGTGGCGCTCGGCAAGGCGCTCGACCTTTTTCGGAAGGACGGTTTTGCGGCCACCTCGCTCGACGATCTCTCCGCCGCCACCGGCATGAACCGACCGAGCCTCTATGGCGCGTTCGGCGACAAGCGCGAACTCTTCATCAAGAGCTACCGGCGCTATCGCGACGACGCGCGGGTCGCGATGGGCGACATCTTCCGGAACGAGCTGCCGATCCGAAAACGCCTGGAACGCATCTATGCGGTGGCGCTCGATATTTATCTGTCCGGCGAATCCGGTCCGCGCGGCTGCTTCACGGTGATGACCGCAGCCTCCGAGGCGGTGCACGACCCCGATATCCGCGCGATGGTGCTGGAAGGTCTTGCCGAGCTCGACAAGGCTTTTGCGGCCTGTTTCCGGCTCGCCCAGGAAAAGGGCGAGCTACCGGCGAGCGCCGACGCGACCGTGCTGGCGCAACTGGCCTCCGCCACCATTCACACCATCGCCATCCGCGCCCGCGCGCAGGTGCCGCGCAAGGAACTGGAAGCGATTGTCAACGGTGCGATCGACGTGATGGTCGGGGCAGCGAAGTAACTCTCCCCGTCGTTGCGTTCGCTGGGACGACGATAGGGTCGTCAATACCCCCGCTTACGGTCCACCACGTTCTCCAGCGCGCCGCCGGCTTCGAAGCGCGCGATCTGCTGCGCGACGTATTTCGATATCTCGTCGGGATCGGTATCGGCGGCATTGTGCGGGGTCAGCACCACCTTTGGATGGGTCCAGAATGGGCTGTCGGCGGGCAGCGGCTCGGTGGCGTAGACGTCGAGCGAGGCGCCGCCGAGCGTGCCGTCATCGAGGCATTGCAAAATGTCGGCCTCGTTCTGCAGGCCGCCGCGGCCGGCATTGATCACGACCGGTGCGCCGAGCGGACTTCTGCGATTCAGTTTCTCAAACAGCCCGCGATTGAGAATGTGCCGCGTCTCCGGCGTCAGCGGCAGAAGGCATACCAGAATATCGGTCCGCCGCAGGAATGGCTCGAGCTGCGCTTCGCCGTGAAAGCATTCGATGCCCTCGATCGTTCGCGGGCTGCGGCTCCAGCCTGTGACACGGAAGCCCAGCCGCCGCAGTACGTCGGCGGCGTCAGTGCCAAGCGTGCCGAGCCCCATGATTCCGACGGAGATTGCGCCCGCCGCCCATTGCGATTTCGGCGCCCAGCGTTTTTCGCGCTGCGATTCCCGCAAATAGAGTTCCTGCCGGTGGTGCATCAGGACATGCAGAACGACATATTCGGTCATCCGCGCGGTGAGGTCGCCGACCGCGACGCGCACCAGCGGCACGTCGGGCAATGAGCGATCGGCCATCAGTGCATCGACGCCCGCGCCGAGGTTGAAGATGACACGCAGGTTGGGGAAGCCGGCGAGCTCGCCCGGATGCGGCTTCCACACCGCCGCGTAATGGACATCAGCCGGATCGAACGACGCATCCGGCAACAGCAGCACGGACCGCCCCTCGCAAACGTCATCGAACCGGCTCTTCCAGCGCCGCGGCGACCAGTTGTCGGTCCCTCCATGCACCAGCAGCGCAAGCGCACCCTTCGTCATTACCATTCCTTTCGCGTCGCCAACCCGGCGTGACCCGCCTCACATCGCGGACCGAGGTGTTTCTCTAGCCTCCTTTCGTCCGACAAGGGAGACCTTGCATGGCCAATCAGGTTGAGGCCGTCAGATGAAAACGCTCAGGTGCATCGTTCTCATTCTCGGTGTGTGCAGCCTTTGTTCCAAGGCGGCCATTCACGCCTACAGGCATTTCAATCCACCGCCGCCGCCGATTGTAGGTCCCTGACGGCAGGCAGGTCATTTTCAAAATTTCTTCGACGCGCCTGTCGGCTCCGGGCATAATCGTTCGTCATCAAGACAACGGAGATGCTTGAGCCTCATGCTGTACGCCATTCTTTGCTATCACGATGAAGACACCGTCGGTTCCTGGAGCAAGGAACAGGACGCCGCGGTCATGAAGAAATTGTCCGTCGTTCAGGACAAATTGACCAAACAGGGCCGGCTCGGTCCGGTCGCGCGGCTCTTGCCGACCACGGCGGCGACCACGCTGCGCAAGGACGATCCGCCGCTGGTGCTGGACGGCCCCTATGCCGAAACCAAGGAACAATTGCTCGGCTTCTATCTCGTCGACTGCAAGGACCTCGACGAGGCGCTCGGCGTCGCCCGCGATCTCGGCGCGGCCAATCCCGGCGGCGCCTACGAGATCCGTCCCGTTGGCCACTTCACGGCGGGGAGCGTGCAGCCATGACCGATACCGCCTGGATCGATGCCGCACTGACTTCGGCTCGCCCCCAGGCGGTCGGCGCGCTGCTGCGCTATTTCCGTAACCTCGATACCGCCGAGGAAGCCTTTCAGAACGCCTGCCTGCGCGCGCTGAAGAGCTGGCCGCAGAACGGCCCGCCGCGCGATCCGGCGGCGTGGCTGATCATGGTCGGGCGCAATGTTGCGATCGACGACATCAGGCGCGGCAAGAAGCAGACGGCGCTGCCCGAGGACGAGGCGATCTCCGACCTCGACGACGCCGAGGAAGAGCTTGCCGAGCGGCTCGACGGCTCGCATTACCGCGACGACATCCTGCGGCTGTTGTTCATCTGCTGCCATCCGGACCTGCCGGCGACGCAGCAGATCGCGCTCGCGCTGCGCATCGTCTCGGGTCTCACGGTGAAACAGATCGCGCGTGCCTTCCTGGTCTCGGAAGCCGCGATGGAGCAGCGCATCACCCGCGCGAAGGCGCGCGTCGCCGATGCCAACGTGCCGTTCGAAGCGCCGGGCGCAGCGGAGCGCTCCGAGCGCCTCGCCTCCGTCGCCGCCATGATCTATCTGATTTTCAACGAGGGCTACTCGGCCTCTGGCGACACCGCCGAGATTCGGGCGCCTTTGTGCGAAGAGGCCATTCGCCTGGCGCGATTGCTGCTGCGGCTGTTCCAGAGCGAGCCCGAGATCATGGGGCTGACCGCGCTGTTGCTGCTGCAGCATGCACGCTCTGATGCGCGGTTCGATGCCGATGGCGCCGTGATCCTGCTCGACGACCAGGACCGTTCGAAATGGAACAAGGCTCTGATCGCCGAGGGGCTGGCCTTGATCGACAAGGCGATGCGCCATCGCCGCAGCGGACCCTATCAGGTCCAGGCCGCGATATCAGCCCTGCATGCCCGCGCCGAGAAGCCCGAGGATACCGACTGGACCCAGATCGACCTGCTCTATGGCGCGCTGGAGATCATGCAGCCGTCGCCGGTGGTGACCTTGAACCGCGCGGTCGCGGTGTCCAAGGTGAAGGGGCCGGAAGCCGCGCTCGACATGATCGAGCCGCTGGCGGCGCGGCTGTCGAACTATTTTCACTTCTTCGGCGTGCGCGGCGCCTTCCTCATGCAACTCGGCCGCAACGACGAGGCCCGGGTGGCCTTCGACCGCGCTATCGCGCTGGCCAACACCTCGGCCGAAGCCGCCCACATCCGCATGCACCTCGACCGCCTGCAGCGCGACAGCCAGCCCCGCGGCAAGAAGGCCGGGAAGTAGCTCCTTCTTATCCTCCCCTGGAGGGGTCCGAGACGAGCGAAGCTCGCTCGTGGATCGGTTCGCATGAATGCGAACCGAGGTGGGGTGACGGTCTCTCCGCATCCAACAGTGCCCGAGTTGAGAGATCACCCCACCCCGTTTCGCATTTCGCTGCGCTACATGCGAACCGACCCACGAGCGAGCTTCGCTCGTCTCGGACCCCTCCAGGGGAGGGTGATGCCGCGAGCAATCATCCGTCATGCCGGGGCTGGCCAGGGCATCACGGCGTCCTTGTCAAAAAACTTCACTCCCCCTGTCGGTTTCCACCTCCCTCGTTCGTCTTGAATCCGAACAGCCATTCAAGACAACGGGGACCGATCATGACCGTCATCGCCGAGACCGCGCCTGTCTCAAATCCGGCACGCTGGGCGGGCCGCATTCTCTCCGGCCTCGTCATCCTGTTCCTGATGGTCGACGGCGCCATCAAGCTGGTGCCGTGGCCGGTCGTCACGGAAACCATGGACCGGATGGGTTACGGTTCGAGCGACGCGCTGATGCGCGGCCTCGGCGCCATCACCATCATCTGCACCGTGCTCTACGCCATTCCGCCGACCTCGATTCTCGGGGCGATCCTGCTCACCGGCTATCTCGGCGGCGCGATCGCCTCGCACGTCCGTATCGACAGCCCCTTGTTTACACATACGTTGTTCGGGCTCTATCTCGGCCTGATGCTGTGGGGCGGGCTGTGGCTGCGTGACAAGAACCTGCGCAACCTGGTCCCCTTTCGCTGCTGACTAACTTCAACCGATTATTTACGGAGCCCGACATGCTGGAAGTCATTGCCGTTATCGCCGTCATATTGGCGATTGCCATCGCCGTGTTGCTCATTCTCGCCGCGACCAAGCCGAATACGTTGCGGATACAGCGCGCGATCAGCATCAAGGCGCCGGCGGAAAGGATATTTCCGCTGATCTCCGACTTTCAGCAGTGGCGGAGCTGGTCGCCCTACGAGCAGAAGGACCCGGCGATGAAGCGCACCTATGGCGGTGCCGAGCGCGGCAAGGGTGCCGTCTATGCCTGGGACGGCGACAAGAATGTCGGTTCGGGCCGCATGGAAATTCTCGAGGCCGCGGCGCCGTCGAAAATCGTCATCAAGCTCGATTTCTTCAAGCCGTTCGAAGGCCACAACACTGCCGAGTTCACAATGCTGCCGCAGGGCGATGGCACCCATGTCACATGGCTGATGCATGGTCCGGCGAACTTCATGTCCAGGCTGATCCAGGTGTTCATGAACCTGGATCGCATGATCGGCAGGGATTTCGAAGCCGGTCTCGCCAATCTGAAGACGCTCACCGAGAAATGAGTGTGACGATTCTATCGTGTCCCGGACGCGGCGGCGCATCACTCCGTACTGCGCAGCATCCGGGGAACGCCGTGACGGACTAAAGCAAGCCAAAGGAGCCAGCGATGCAGGTCAATCCGTATCTGTTCTACAACGGTAATTGCGAGGAAGCGCTGAACTATTATCAGAAGGTGCTGGGCGCCCAGATCGAAGCGAAGATGCCATATGGCGAGGGGCCCGCCGACATGCCGGTGCCGGCGGACTGGAAAACCAAGATCATGCATGCCCGCATCACCATCGACGGCGAAGTGCTCATGGCCTCCGACGCGACGCCCGGCGATTACCATCAGCCGCAGGGCATGTCAGTTGCGCTGGCGGTCGAAGATCCCGCCGACGCCGAGCGCCGCTTCAATGCGCTCGCCGAAGGCGGCACGATCAGGATGCCGTTCGGCAAGACCTTCTTCTCCAACGGTTTCGGCATGTGCGTCGACAGGTTCGGCATTCCCTGGATGGTGAACTGTCCGAAGGAAGATATGTAGATTCGTCGGAGCCGTAGGGTGGGCAAAGCGACTTGTCCGCCGTAGCTCAACGAGCGAAGGCGGAAGCGTGCCCACCATTCGCGCCACAAGGAAGATGGTGGGCACGGCGCAAGAGCGCCTTTGCCCACCCTACAAGATCTGCAGAATCATCTGCACCTTGGATAGATCGCGGCCAGGTCACGCCCGCGCAGCAGCAACAGCCGCGACGTCAGGCCGCCGTGCCGGCTGATCCAGTCCCGCACGCGGTCGGGATAGGCTGCCTGTACTGCGCGCGAGGCTTCCGGCTCGGCATAGATCCGGCCGCGGCCGTCGATCGAGCGCGCGGCGTGGAATCCGAGCACCGCCCGGCGCGTCACGCAGATGCGCTCGGCCGGCACCGTCATCAGCACCAGCGTGCAGGCCGACAGGCATGGCCCGTCGATCACCACCCGCTCCCCGGTCTCGCGCACGCGATCGAACAGTTCGAGAAACGGCCCGACCTGTCCGCCGGGACTGGCGAGAATGCGAACCTCGGCCCGCACCGGCATGATTGCCGCCAACAGCGCGGCGGCGACAACGATGAGCTTGATGACCGCCATTCCCATGTGCAGCTCCTCCGTCAGCACTGCCCCCGGCCCAGTTACGCTCGAACATGTGGCAAGGTTTGGTCAAGCGTCCGCGTCAGAGACCCCCGGCCCCGGTGAAGGTTACCCATCCCGGCGTGGCAGGTGAGTGCGGCGCGCGCCAGCAGGATCCATGGGTAGCAAGGCGACGGTGTCCACCGTAGCTTCACGAGCGCACGCGGAACCGGGCCCTTCACCTCTACCAGCTTACGGTCGCCGAGTAGCGCAGCGCTGCTCTATCGAAATTGCCGCGCAGCCCAGCGGAACGAACAGTGCGGCCCGCCGTTGTGGACCGCATGGATCATTTTTTCCTTAGCATTATCTGCGCGGGCATTTTGCTGCTCGTAACCGCGTTCGCACTGGGAACGCCGAGTATGCGAGCGGATGCTCCACCGGAACAGACCGTGTTGCTGCACCGCGGCGCGCTGAAGAGTAACCTCCCTCCACGATCCAGCAACGAGAAGCCACCAGCCAAGTCCATTGTTACTGGGCTCTGATCCGCACTCCAAGCGACACAGCCACTGAGGAACTAGCCGTTCCGCCGTTGGCCGCGCAGCGTCGGCAGGCCAATGCCGGCGGCATCGAAGCCGCCATCGACGGCGAGGACCTGCCCGGTGATGTAGCTTGCGCGGTCGCTGCACAGGAAGAAGATCGCTTCCGCCAGTTCCTCTTCGAGGCCATAGCGGTTGAGCGGAATGGCGTCGTGATAGTCGGCGCGGATTTCCGGCGTGTGGACCTGTTTTGCCATCGCGGTCTCGACCGGGCCGGGCGCCACGGCGTTGACGCGAATGCCGAGCGAGGCCAATTCGACCGCGAGCTGTTTGGTCAGATGCGCGAGCCCCGCCTTGCTGGTGCCGTAGGCCGAACGCAGCGTGGAGGCGCGTACCGCCGAGATCGACGTGACGTTGACGATCGCGCCGCCGCCATGTTCCCGCATCAAGAACGCCGCCGCCTTGGTGCACAGGAAAGGGCCGGTGAGGTTGACCTGCAGGATGCGGTTCCAGTCGTCATCCGAGGTGTCGAGCAGCGGCGCGAACACCGCGATCCCGGCATTGTTGACCAGCGCGTCGAGCCGGCCGAAGCGTTCGCTCACCATCGCCACGGCGTTCGCCACCGCTTTGGCGTCGGAGACGTCGCAATGCAGCGCCAGCGTATTGTCGGGGTCGGCGAGGCCGGCGACCGCGCCGCGCAGCAATTCGCCTTCGATGTCGAGCAGCGCCACCTGGCAGCCCTCGGCGAGAAAGCGTTTCGCCGTCGCAAGCCCGATGCCGCGCGCGGCGCCGGTGACGAGAGCAACTTTTTGCGGGGAGGGGGGCATGGGCGGGTCCGTTTGCGAGAGAGAAGATTTCCCGCTCCTATAACCCAGGCCCCGTCGCATGTCCCGGCGACAGTGATGCAGACTTCAGCGCTGCCCGGCCGAGCCGCGGCATAGCAAATCCGGTACGGGCGGCTGTCCCGTACCTGATGCGTTCGATGATGGTATCTAACCGTTCGCGCGCTGCGCGATCGCCTTCGCTTCCGCGGCGGCTCGCTGCATGTTGGAGGACATCTCGCCGGTCACCGTGCTCTGCTCCTCGACCGCGGCGGCGGTGGCGGTGACATATTCGCTGACGCCCTGGATCGCACTCTTGATGCTGTCGAGCGCGCAGACGACGTCTCCGGAGATGCCGTTGAGATTGCCGATCTCCTGGCCGATCTTGTCGGTCGCCTGCTTGGCCTGGGTGGCGAGGTTCTTGACCTCGGAAGCCACCACGGCAAAGCCGCGTCCGGCCTCGCCAGCGCGCGCCGATTCGATCGTCGCATTGAGCGCCAAGAGGTTGATCTGGCCGGTGATGTTGCCGATCAGCTCCACGATGCCGCTCATCGCCTGCGCCGCTTCGTTCAGCCGCTGCGCCTGGGCGTCGGCCGCCTCGACCCGCCCGACCGCGGTCGCCGCCGTCTCACGCGACTTGGTCATGGCTTCGGAGATTTCCCGGACCGAGGCGTTCAGTTCCTCGGCGCCGGCCGCCACCGATTCCATCATGCCGCGCACGCGCTCGTTGCCCATCCGGACCAGCACTTGCGCGGTGGTGTCGGTGGCGTATTTCACCACCTTGAACGGCTTGCCGTTGAGGTCGAGGATCGGATTGTAGGATGCCTGGATCCAGATCTCCTTAGCCCCCTTGCCGATCCGCTTGTATTCGGCCGCCTGATATTCCCCGCGGTTGAGCGCCGCCCAGAATTCACGATAGGCCGCGCTGTCGCGCTCCGACTGTTCGACGAACATGCTGTGGTGCCGGCCGCGGATCTCGTCCAGCGCGTAACCGACCGTCCGGAGGAAGTTCTGGTTGGCGCCGATGATGGTGCCGTCCATCTTGAACTCGATCACGGCCTGCGACTTGCCGATGGCGGCAATCTGGCCGGCGAGATCGGCGGTCGAAAGTTTCTGGCTGGTGATATCGGTGGCGAATTTCACCACCCGGAACGGCTTGCCCTTCTCGTCGAGCACGGGGTTGTAGGAGGCGAGAATCCAGACTTCCTTCCCGCCCTTGCCGATCCGCTTGTACTCGGCCTGTTGGCTTTCGCCGCGGTTGAGGCTCGCCCAGAACTGCCGGTAGGCGGCGCTGTCGCGCTCCGACGGACCGACGAACATGCTGTGATGCTTGCCCTGGATTTCGGCAAGCGTGTAGCCCATCGCTTTCAGGAAGTTGTCATTGGCGGTGACGACGGTGCCGTCCATCTCGAACGCAATGACCGCCTGCGTACGGTTGATCGCGGCGATCTGGCTGGCATCCTCCATGTTCTTGATCTTGCGGGCGGTGATGTCGGTCGCGAATTTCACGACCTTGCAAGGTTTACCGCTGCCGTCGAGCACGGGGTTGTAGGTCGCCTGGATCCAGACTTCCTTGCCGCCCTTGCCGATCCGCCTGTATTCGGCGGCCTGGTATTCGCCGCGCCTGAGCGCCGTCCAGAAGTCGCGATACGCTTGGCTGTCGCGCTGCGACGGATCGACGAACATGCTGTGATGCTTGCCCTTGATTTCGCCGAGCGAGTAGCCGAGGGCTTTGAGGAAATTGTTGTTGGCGGTGAGAATCGTGCCGTCCATGCCGAACTCGATAACGGCCTGCGAGCGGCCGAGAGCGTCGGCAAGCGCTTTATCTGTCGAGGAGCTCTTGAGAAATTGAAACACCGTAGGCCTCATTGCATGGGTGAAAATGACGAGGCTGCTGGTTAATGCCGCCGAGCCCCCTTCCGAGGCAGGTTTGATCAAATGAAAAAAGAATGCGTTAACGATATTCTCCGTAAGATGACGGATAGCATCGCGACGTAGTGCTGATCTTAAGGATGTCCCCGCGCGCGACGCCCGCCGGACGAGCATGCAGCCGCGGATTCGGGGGCTATCTTCCGTTCACGACGCTTTCATACGCCGCCTGCAGTCGCTCACCGACCGACGGACCGCTACGCCTGCGCCGCTTTGCGCCGAGATGGCTCTCGCGCAGCTCGTCCATGAATTCGGCCCACATTTTCGGTCCGCCCTCGCTGAGCAGCCGCGCGCGGATGCCGAGTTCCTTGGTGACGGGTAGATATTTGTAACCCCAGGCCGCCATCTGCGCGAGAACGGGCAAGAGCTCGATGCCTTGCTCCGTCAGCGAGTAGATTCCCTTCTGCTTGTGCGTGGGATCGTCCTCGCGGGTGATGATGCCCTGCTCGAGCAGGGTCTTCAGCCGGTCGGCGAGGATGTTGGAGGAGATGCCTTCCTCCGATTTGGTCAATAGCTCGCGAAAATGCCGCCGGTTGCCGAACATCATGTCGCGGATGATCAAAAGGCTCCATTTGTCGCCGAGCACTTCCAGCGAAAGATTGATCGGACAGCCGGAGCGCTGGGCATCGGTCATGGTCGTCTCCAAAAACGGGCACCAAGGCGCCTTAAAAAAACCGCTTGCAATATCGCACCAGTTGGACCATTCTGCAACCAGTTGCAATTCGCAATCAGTTTAGGGAGAGATCGCAATGGCAAAGTTGATCATGTGGAACCTGATGACGCTGGATGGCTTCGTTGCAGGCCCCAACCGCGACATCTCCTGGCATTCCGACGTTTGGGGCGAGGAACTGGCGCAATTGTCGATCGAGCAGATGAAAGCCGCCGGTGGATTGCTGTTCGGGCGAGTGACCTACGAGCTGATGGCGGGCCACTGGCCGAGTGCGACCGGCGAGGTCGCCGACCTCATGAATGCCGCGCCGAAATACGTCTTCTCGCGCACGGTGAAGAAGTCCGATTGGAACAACACGCAGATGTTCAGCGCCGATGTGCCGGAGACCGTCGCCCGGCTGAAGCGCGACAGCGCCAAGGACATTTTTCTGTTCGGCAGCGCCGATCTCGCCAGCAGCCTGATCCCGCACGGGCTGATCGACGAGTTCCGTATTGCGGTAAGCCCCGTCATCCTCGGCGGCGGAACGCCGCTGTTCAAGCCGGGCGAAAAGCTCAAGCTGAAGCTGCTCGACAGCCGGCCGTTGTCGACCGGCATCGTGATCCTGCGTTACGCGCCGGCGCCGTAAATGTCGGCGGCACCAGACGCAGATCGTCTTGCAAACGGCAAACCGGAGTTTCCATGTCGCTGACCCTGCACTTCCACCCGCTGGCCTCGTTCTGCTGGAAGGCGCTGATCGCGCTTTACGAGAACGACATTCCGTTCCGGCCGAATCTCGTCGATCTCGGCAATCCGGCTGAGCGCGCCGCGCTGCTGAAGCTGTGGGGGATCGGCAAGTTCCCGGTGCTGCGCGACGATGCACGGGATCAGACCGTGCCGGAATCCAGCATCATCGTGGAATATCTCGATTCATACTATCGCGGCCGCGCCCGGCTGATCCCCGAGGATCCCGGCCTCGCCTTGCAGACCCGGCTGCGCGACCGCTTCTACGATCTCTATGTGCATCTGCCGATGCAGAAGATCGTGACGGACCGGCTGCGGCCCGAGGGCAAGCGGGACCCGTACGGCGTCGAGGAGGCGCGGGCGCAGTTGCATACTTCCTACGCCATGATCGAGCAGCAGATGGAAAACGGCGGCTGGGCGATGGGCGAGGATTTCAGCCTCGCCGATTGCGCGGCAGTGCCGTCATTGTTCTACGGCAACATGGCGATGCCGTTCGGTGAAGCGCAGAAAAACCTCAGCGCCTATCTCGAGCGGCTCAAGGAGCGTCCCTCCGTCGCGCGCGTGTTGAAGGAAGCCGAACCGTATTTCCAGATGGTACCCAAGGAGCCCTAAGGGAGCGCTGAATGGCCGAAGCAAACAAGGCGGAGACGATCCGCAAGATTTTCGCAGCTTATCTGTCCAACGATCGCCAATTCGTCGAGAATGCCTTCAGCGAGGATTTCCGCTTCACCAGTCCGTTCGATGACAACATCGACAAAGCGACCTATTTCGCGCGCTGCTGGCAGTCGAGCGACTGGATCGAACGGCACGAACTGGAGCGGATCCTCGTCGACGGCGATCAAGCCTTCGTGACCTACCGCTGCACGGCCAAGGACGGAAAGAGCTTTCGCAATACCGAGTTCGTTGTCTTCGATGGCAAGAAGGTGAAGCGCATCGACGTCTATTTCGGCGCGAACTACCAGGATGGCAAGTTCGTCAGGCAACCGGGATAAATGCTGTTTCCTTCGGTCCCCGGACGCGATGCAGCGCCATAAGCGCGTTCACGCGCGTCTTCGACGCGCTATGGTGCTGCTTCGCAGGGCCGGGGTCCAGTGCACGATGGGCCCCGGTTCTGCGGCGCATCAAGCTGAGCAGCTTGCTGCGCCGCGCCCGGGGCACGACTACCTCCAAAATAATTTCCACTGACATGTCGGCGGCGTAAAAGCCCGCTCGTCTTGTTGACGAAGGCCGACGCGGCAAGTGGCTGGCCTAAGAAGATCAACACGGAGAATAGCGATGCGATTCATGGTGATTGTGAAGGCCAGCAAGGATACGGAAGCCGGCGTGATGCCGAGTACGGAGCTGCTGACCGCGATGGGCAAGTTCAACGAGGAACTGGTCAAGGCCGGCGTGATGGAGGCGGGCGAGGGCCTGCATCCGACCTCGAAGGGCGCGCGGATCAAGTATGGCAGCGGGCAGAGCGTCACCCGCGGTCCGTTCGCACAGTCTGGCGATCTCGTCTGCGGCTTCTGGCTGATCAACACCAACTCGCTGGACGAAGCGATCGACTGGATGAAGCGCGCGCCATTCGCCGATGGCGACGAGATCGAGATCCGCCAGGTATTTGCCGCAGAAGATTTCGGCGAAGCGCTCACCCCCGAACTGCGCGAGCAGGAAGAGCGGCTGCGGGCGCAGACTGCGAAGAAGTGACGGCTTGCCGTCATTCCGGGGCATCGCGCAGCGATGAACCCGGAATCTCGAGATTCCCCGGTGCGCAATTGCGCACCTGAGGTCTGGTCCTTCGGACCATCCCGGAATGACGACACCCGAACAAGGACACCCCACCATGCGATTCATGATGCTGATGATTCCCCTGGGCTATGAGACCGCGCCGCCGGACGTGCAGCTCGATCCTGAACGAGTCAAGGCGATGATGAAATACAATGAGGCGCTGAAGGAGGCCGGCGTGCTGATCGCGCTCGACGGGTTGCATCCGCCCTCGATGGGTGCGCGGGTCTCGTTCGTCACCGGCAAGCCCGTCGTTACCGACGGTCCCTTCACGGAGGCCAAGGAAGTACTCGGCGGCTACTGGATGATCAACGTGAAGTCGCGCGAGGAGGCGATCGAGTGGGCGAAGAAGTGCCCGGCGTCTGAGAACGAGATCATCGAAATTCACCAGGTGCAGGAAATCGGTGATTTCTCCGAAGAAGTGCAGCAGGCGGCCAAGGGTTTCGACGAGCTGCAGAAGGGAAATGCACACAAGGCGCGGTGAGGCTCGCCGCTCTCGACGCTCTGCTCCTTCTCCGCGTCTTTCACGGGGAAGGGGAGCGGAAAGAGCATCCCTGCGTTAACCTTCCTTAATGCTCAAAATAAGTGACCTTTACGGCCAGCTCATGTAAAAGCCTTTAACATGAGCTGGCAAAAGGACCGCCGCGGCGAGCGCGGCTACCATCACGGCAATCTGAAAGAGGCATTGCTGCAGGCGGCGCTCGACCTGATTTCGCAAAAGGGCCCGGCCGGCTTCACCTTTGCAGACGCCGCACGCATGGCTGGCGTCAGTCCGGCCGCCCCCTACCGCCATTTTCGCGACCGCGACGAATTGCTGTCCTCGATCGCGCAACGTGGCTTCGAGCAGTTCGAGGCCATGCTCGTGCAGGCCTGGGACGACGGGCCGCCCCGACACCGTCACCGCGTTCGAGCGGGTCGGCAAGGCTTATCTCGCCTTTGCGCGCAACGAGCCGGCGTTCTATTCGGCGATGTTCGAATCCGGGATTCCAGTCGATTCCAACCCGACATTGATGGCTGCGAGCGAGCGCGCATTCGCCATTATCCGCGCTGCCGCCGAGCGGCTGGCGGCGATGACACCGCCCGGAACGCCGCGGCCGCCGGCGATGATGATGGCGCTGCATATCTGGTCAATGTCGCACGGCGTGGCCTCGCTGTTCGGCCGCGGCGATGCGGCGCGGCGCAAACTGCCGATGTCGCCGGAAGATCTCCTGGAGGCGCAAGTGCTGATCTATCTGCGCGGCCTCGGCTTCCCGACCGATCGCCGGCCTGAGCCAAAACCGCCTGGCCCGCCGCCGGTGCCGCCGGCAGGCGACGCGCCATCTGGTCCCTGGGGGAACCGAAAATAATTTTCGAGGGCGCGGCGAGCCGCCCGCTTGACAAAAACGCGGATTGGTTTAGGTATGTAAATGTTATTTACATTCACAACGGCGTGATCGCCGTCATGGAGAGGGAAATGGCCTACACCGCAGATGTCAATCGATGGCGCGGTCAGACGGAACAGACCTATCGACCGCATATGCTTGAAAGCCCCTGGCACCCCGGCTGGATCGTGGTGACTATCCTCGGCTTCATCATCTGGTGGCCGATCGGGCTTGCCCTTCTCTTATTCACACTAGGGAGCAGAAAAATGGGTTGCTGGAGCCACGGAGATCGCTGGCAGAACAAGATGGAGCGGATGCAGTACAAGATGGACCGGATGCGCGATCGCATGGAGCGCCGCGGTTTCGGCGGCTTCGGCTTCGGCCCGCCGTCCAGCGGCAACCGCGCCTTCGACGAGTACCGCATGGAAACCCTGCGCCGGCTCGAGGAAGAGCAGGTCGAGTTCAAGAACTTCCTTGAGCGCCTGCGCCACGCCAAGGACAAGGAAGAGTTCGACGCCTTCATGGCGCAGCACAAGCAGCGCCCGACCCCGCCGAACGACCAGCCGCAGCAGGGCTGATCGTCAACGGCAAGAAGAGTTCAGCCGCAGGCGTGATGCCCCCATGATGCCTGATGGCGATACAGCCGCCCATCTGCGACCCGCAGGTGGGCGGTTTGTTTTTGTGCCGTGACGAGCGAACTGCGACCGCACCGGGATCGGACTCCCTCTCCCGCTTGCGGGGGAGGGCCGGGGTGGGGGTGCCGCCACGAGTCGCGCCGCCCGTATGGAGAGAGCCCCCACCCAGATCGCATCTTCGATGCGATCTGACCTCCCCCGCAAGCGGGAGAGGTGGAGGCGAAGTCTTCTAGAAGGAACCGGAGTCAGACCGTTCGCTCGCCCCATCTCGCCTGGCTCAACCTGAGATTTATTCATGGATCGGCTTCGCGTGCGGTGATAGGCTGCGCGAGATCAACCCCGTTTGTCGCGAGTCATACGGAGATCAGCATGGAACAGATTCTGACTAACCTCGTTGCAGGAGCGCTTGGCGGCGTGGGTGCGGGCAAGTCATCGCCGACTTTCGATCTCGGTACGATTGGTAACGTTGTTGCCGGCTTGGTCGGAGGCGGGGTGCTCGGCCAGATCGTAACGTTGTTGATGCCATCAATCATGGCCGCAGCCCAGTCGGGCGATGTGAGCATTGGCGGCATTGTCTCACATGCGATCGCCGGTGGTGCTGGCGGGGCCATACTCACGGCGCTCGTCGGTGCAATCAAGAACAAGGCTGCTGCCTGACGGTCAACCGGCAAAGTCTGAAATTCCCGGTCGGTGTCTCCACGAGTCACGCCCCCGTATGGAGAGAGCCCCCACCCGGATCGCATCTTCGATGCGATCCGACCTCCCCCGCAAGCGGGAGAGGTGGAGCAATCGGCGAAAGTCAGCTCATGAAGGCATCACCGTCTGGTGGCGCTGTTTCGCGGCCGGTCTATTTTGTATGGACGCGCTAATGCAGGACGGCCGTCATGAATGAAATGGTGTCTATCGATCAGATCTGGCGATCGATCCGCCGTGAAGCGGACAGCGCCGTGGCGCGCGACCCGGTATTCGGCGCCGCGCTCTTCTCATCCATTCTCGATCATCCCGACTTCGCTCATGCACTGGCGCACCAGATCGGCGCGCGGCTCGGCCAGACGCACGCAGATCGCGCGCGCTTTGCGCAGCTTGCCCGTGACGCCTTCGCGTCTTCGCCTGATCTGATCGACGCGGCGAGCCGCGATCTGCAGAGCATAGCCGTTCACGATCCCGCGACCACAACGCTGCTGCAGCCGCTGCTGAACTTCAAGGGATACGTCGCGCTTCAGGTCTGGCGCATCTCCAACTGGCTCTGGCGTGAAGGCCGCCTGACAAGAGCAGTTGCATGAGGGGCGAGGTCTCGATTGCCAGGATCGCTTGGCGACAGCCGTCGCAAAACAACGCTTAACGAATGTCCGGCATTCTCTTCGCGCTTGAAAGAAGGCGGGAAATGGCCGGGAGAGGAAGCGCATGAAGCTCTTACGGGATATTTTGCGGCACGAAGCCGACACGGAGAAGATGCGCGAGAGAGCACGCGGCGCGGATCGCGCTTGCGCCATCCTGACCCCCATTGTCCCCATTGCCTTCAACGAGGCGGATAGTTGGTTCGGTGGCAAGCCGAAGTTGCCGAAAGATACCTCCTGGCCAGAGCAGAAGGGAGTGCCGCTGCATTTTGTGTGTCAGATCAATCTTTCGCGCCTTCCAGCCGGTCTATGGTCGGGGGTTGGGCCACGCGACGGTTGGCTGGCTGTGTTCTTTCACCCTGAAACACATGCTCCGAAAGTCCTCCACGTTCGAGGCGAGATAGAAGAGCGTGACGGACCGGGGCAAATGGCGGCGCAATGGGCGAGGACATACGCATCCTATGCAGTCAAAGCTAAAATGGATCTCCTTCCCCAGTGGCCGGTCAAAATTGAAGAATGCCATCAAGTACATTTGACGCATTTGGGAAGTGTCAAATTTGCCCCAGAATCTTTGAAGGATGAAAAGCCCGATCTCGCAAACTCCGCTATTCATCCCTTCGACGCGGATACGCTCGGGGTTCTACTCGACAGTCTGGAGGAGTTTTTCATCCAGCAGTTGAAGCAGATGTGCCGCTTTCCTGCGATGAAGAAGGTCCGCCAGGATGACCTCGACTGGATGCTCGAAACAAAGGCGCTAGCCTTCCAGGGCCTTGAGGAATTCTACAAGGTTGAAGGCATTCTTGCGCCTGGCAAATACAACTTCGATTCCGGAAAGGTTGCTTCGGAGCTTCCGAAGATCGCCAACCTTCCGACCTACGAGTTCAATTATCTCAAGGACGACGAAGATGGCTATTGCTGTTTGGAGTACCGCCGTTCGTCGCTCTCCGAATTGCCGGTTAGCTCTCGATCCCTGCCCGCTTGGTGGGAGCGATACAATTCCCGACTCTATTGGCAATGCGGCCACGCCTACACGAATGACCCAGGACGCCTGCATCCGACGCTACGCGAAAGGATGGAGCGAATCTGGCTTCACGAAACGCAAGGATTTCATGGCGCCATGGGACATGCGCCCGAGGGGCATATTTATACACCGCACGGCCCCGAAACCGACACCGAGGTGTTGCTTGAACTACCAACAAGCCGAATGCAGGGTTGGATCTGGGGAGATACCTATTCGATCGTGCTACTGATCAAGCGTCAGGCGCTGTCGCGGGGTAACTTCGTCGATGTGATCGTGGACATCACCAACTGAATGTAGTTTCAGCCACTAGGCACACTCGTCTAAGCAATGAGGAAAATGCCGGGAAACGGATGGTTGGAAGGACGCACGATGTTGTCCTCCCTGCACTCCGCTGCGGCTCTCATGGCGCTGCTTCGCGGCCGGCCTATATTATTATGTGGATGCGCTAATCCGAGGCGGCCGTCATGATTGAAATGCTGTCTGTCGATCAACTCTGGCACGCGATCCGCCGCGAAGCTGAAAGCGCCCTGGCGCGCGACCCGGTATTCGGCGCCGCGCTCTCCTCATCCATTCTCGATCGTCCCGACTTCGCTCATGCGCTGGCGCACCAGATCGGCGCGCGGCTCGGCAAGACGCACGCGGATCGCGCGTGCTTTGCGCAGCTTGCCCGTGACGCCTTCGCATCTTCGCCCGATCTGATCGACGCGGCGAGCCGCGATCTGCAAAGCATTGCCATTCACGATCCCGCGACGACAGCGCTTCTGCCGCCGCTGCTGAACTTCAAGGGATACGTCGCGCTACAGGTCTGGCGCATCTCCAACTGGCTCTGGCGTGAAGGCCGCAACGATCTGGCGCTGTTGCTGCAAAGCCTGTCGTCCGATCAGCTTCAGGTCAGCATTCACCCCACCGCTTCGATCGGCACGTCGGTGTTTCTCGATCACGCCACCGGCATCATCATCGGCGCCTTTGCCGTGATCGGCGACGAGGTGACGATTTTGCAGAACGTCACCATCGGCCGAATTCATTCGCAGCCGGACCGCGCGCCGAAGATCGGCAGGGGAGTGTTGCTCAGCGCCGGATCGACCATTCTCGGCAATGTCAGCGTCGGCGATTGCGCCAAGATCGGCGCAGGCGCAGTCGTCGAGCACGATGTGCCGCCCTGCTGCACCGCCGTCGGCGTTCCCGCGCGACTAGCGAATTGTCCGGAGAAGATTTCTGTCTGAGCGCATGGCAACCGTAGCCCAGGCGAGCGAAGCGACCCCCGGGACAATGTCTGAAGGAAACAATTTGATGGTTTCTGATAGTATCCCTACAAAGCCATGATCCTTATCAGTACATGACCGAAGCCATTATCCGCTCTGCGGCAGAACACGAGCTGCCCGAGGTGTTGAACCTTTACCGACACCTTCATCCGCACGATCCTCAGTTGGAGACAGCTACTGCTGAGCGCGTCTGGTCGACGTTGCTTACATCCAGCTTCATGACCGTGATCGTGGCGCAAGCAGCGGAACTGCTTGTATCTTCGTGCACGCTCGCGATCGTGCCTAACCTGTCTCGAGGCGGTAGATCGTATGGGGTGATTGAGAATGTAGTCACTCACGCCGACTACCGTCGGCTGGGGCTCGGCCAACGTGTTCTCATGCGCTCGATGTTGCTTGGCAGGCCGACTGCTACAAAGTCCTATTGGCGACGGGTTCGAAGCTGGAGACCACCCTACGCTTCTATGAGGGAGCCGGCTTTCATCGTGGTGGCAAAACCTACTTCGAGGTACGCCGTCCTTAGCGTGCAGTTTTGTACATATCGTACGGTGACCCCGTAACTCAGCGCCCCTACGACGCCACGGGACGGGGCGCTTGAGCAAACTGAGCGCTCCACGCCCCGTCCCGTTGCTCAACCGAGCCCCATGGGCTCAGATGACGAACAGACTCTACTCATACGCGGATGAGAAACGGGACTCGCGTCACGGGCTCCTAATTCACTCGCGGACTGCAAACTACCGCACCATGGCGCCGTAAACGATGTCCTGCACCTGCTCGCGATAGTACTTCCGAAGTTCGCCGGGCGCCGCCGTTCCCACGACCACGACCAGGCGCTCTTTCGGGTCGCAGAAGAACTGCGTGCCGTAGGCGCCATTCCAGGTGAACTCACCGGGATTGCCCGGTACCGACGACAGGCCCTCGCTGGTGCGTACTGCCACGCTAAGGCCGAAGCTGAAGCCGCCGCGATGCGGCTCCACATTGGCGACGTTGTTCTTGATGTCAGGCCCAAGGTGGTTGGAGATCATGTGATGCACGGTCTTGGGCCCGAGAATGCGCTGGCCGTCGAGTTCGCCGCCATTGAGCAGCATCTGTCCAAAGCGGACATAGTCGCCCACGGTGGCAAACGCGCAGGCGCCGCCGCAATCGAACTTGGTGGGCGTGTCGAGCAGCTTGATCGCCTGCGGCTTGCCGGTCAGCGGATCATTGGGAAAGGGCCGGGCAAGACGTGCGCGCTGCGCCTCGGTGGGGCGGAACGTGGCGTCCTTCATGCCGAGCGGCTGCCACACATTGCCGGTGAGGTAGTCGCCAAGCCGCAGCTCGCTGACTTTTTCAACGACAGCACCGAGCACGTCGATCGAGAAGCCATACTCGAAAACCGTCGCCGGCTGGTGCGCTAGTGGCAACTTGGTGATGCGATCGATGAAGGCCTGGGTATCGCCTTCGATCGCCGGCGCGGTGCCATCGGGATACTGACGGGCGATCGGGCTTGAGCTGTCCGGTCGTCCTCCATACATCAGCCCGGATGTGTGCCGATAAAGATCGTGGATGAAGATTGGCGAAGCCTGCGCGTCGAGCCTCAGCGAACCGTCCGCTTGCGGGACGCCCACCTTCATTTCGGCAAAGCCGGGATAGTAGTCCGCAAGCTTTGCCTGCAGCGGAAGGCGCCCCTGTTCCATCAGCGTCAGGGCCGCGACGGCGGCCATCGGCTTGGTCATGGAGGCAAGCGCAAAGACGGCATCCAGCGGCATCGGCGTGCCCTTGGTCGGATCAAGCTGGCCATACGCCTTGTACTGCACGAGCTTTCCGTCGCGAGCTATCGCGACCACGGCGCCGGGCACACGCTTCGCAGCGATCTCGCGGGCAAAGAAATCATCAAGACGGGCCAGTCCCTGCTGCGAAAATCCGACGTCATCCGGCTTTGCCTCGGGCAGCGGCGCGGCATTTGCCGCATTGGCAGCGATGCCGGCAACAACCGCCGCGGCCATCATCATGAATGGCTTCATCGTCTTCTCCCTCGAATGCGGTTCAGGTCCGCAAGATTATTATGTTCGGGGCACCATGTTAGATCGCGCCTGCACGAGCGACAAGGAGAGCGCGCGAGCAGGGCACTCGTTGTGCCGGCAAAACTGTTCTGATTTGCTCGTCGGGCAACTGTAGCCCGGGCGAGCAAAACGACCCCGGGGTCGTGTGTTCCCGCATGTCGCTTGCGCCCATGCGGGCTACAATTCATCTCGCAGTGACTGATTTGCTTCAATTCTGATTTTCCGAAATCGTGTCAAGCCCAGGAAACAAAAAGAATCGAAAATATTCCGCTTTCGTTCTCACCCAAATCAGTCGCATAACTCCGTCCGTCTCGCGGCAGATGAGGGGCGTTGGCCACGTCACGAACGCGCGGTGAGATGCGATGGACGACGATGGCGCGCTAGACGTACGCGCCGGAAGCGTACGGCGAAGTCGTGTGGTTCGGGCGCCGCGGTGCTGGCGTTAAGTCCTTAAGAAGCGAAGCTTCTCAGGGGCGACGGAGGCAAAAGAGCCGTTCTCCGGGGAGAGCACGAAGTAAGCCGTAAAGCCATTGCGCAGGGAAGGCCGGGATGCTCCCGCTGTACCTGTATGCTCGTGTGCGTTTTCCTTTGCGCACTTTGCACACGAGACCGCGGGTGCGGCGCGCACCCGGTCTTCCCTGCGCCCTCAGATAGGAGAGGGCGAAGAAGCGAAGATGCAAACCTCGGGCGCAATGCGTCGCGAGAAGGTCACCTCATGCTCCGTTGTCGTCACCCGCGAAGGCGGGTGACCCAGTATTCCAGAGATAGCAGTGATTGAACCGAGAAGCCGCGGCGTACTGGATCCCCCGCCTTCGCGGGGGACGACAGTCGAGTGTAGCGCCACATTCTCCGCGTCATTGCGAGCGCAGCGAAGCAATCCATTGGCGCCTCATACGCGGAAAGATGGATTGCTTCGCTGCGCTCGCAATGACGGCGAACGGCTTTCGCCACATTGTCCACCCGCCGCCCTGAGGCCGGGCCAACAAACGTCACGAGGCGCGAGGCCGGCCGCCCGGACCACCTGTCGGCGTATGGAACCCGGACCCCAGAGGCCCGCAACCGTCCGGCCGCACTGGACTTCCGGCAGTGGAATTCCCTATTGGTAACCGAAAGTTAACTAAGCTTAGCGTCTGGTTAGGGACGGAATGACGCGCTGGCAGCCCTCGTTTTGACATGTTGGCAGGGGAAGCAATGCCCGGCTTTCGGCGGGCCCCCCATGCGACAGGAAACAGGCTCTCGCGCTGGCGCAAATCGCCGCGCCCGACGCGCGGCTGTGAAAACCGGCGGCCATTTGCTCCCGGAGGAATTAGGGACACTTGCGTTGAGAGGATACTACTCATGAATCCCGCCGACGTGGCTCCGTCAGCTCTGCCGCTCGTCTCGGCCGACGTGTCGCTGATCGCGCTGTTCTGGCAGGCCCACTGGGTCGTGAAGTCGGTCATGATGGGCCTGCTCGCCTGCTCGGTCTGGGTCTGGGCGATCGCGATCGACAAGATTTTCCTCTATTCGCGCACCAAGCGCGCGATGGACCGCTTCGAACAGGCGTTCTGGTCGGGACAATCGATCGAGGAGCTCTATCGCGCGCTTTCGGCGAAACCGACGCAATCGATGGCGGCGTGCTTCGTCGCCGCCATGCGCGAGTGGAAGCGCTCGTTCGAGAGCCAGTCGCGCTCCTTTGCCGGATTGCAGATGCGGATCGAGAAGGTGATGAACGTCTCCATCGCCCGCGAGGTCGAGCGGCTGGAGCGGCGGCTCCTGGTGCTGGCAACTGTCGGCTCCGCCGGCCCGTTCGTCGGCCTGTTCGGAACCGTCTGGGGCATCATGTCGAGCTTCCAGTCGATCGCGGCGTCGAAAAATACCTCGCTCGCGGTGGTGGCACCCGGCATTGCGGAAGCGCTGTTTGCGACCGCTATCGGTCTTATCGCCGCCATCCCGGCGACGATTTTCTACAATAAGTTCACGTCCGAGGTGAATCGGCAGGCGCAGCGGCTGGAAGGTTTTGCCGACGAGTTTTCAGCCATCCTGTCCCGCCAGATCGACGAGCGGGCGTGAGGGCGGCAAATGACGAGCGCATCGTGAGATCAAGATCATGGCGATGAACATGGCAGGTTCGGCCGGAGGCGGTGGTGGCCGTCGCGGCCGGCGTCGTGCCGCGGTGATGGCGGAGATCAACGTCACGCCGATGGTCGACGTGATGCTGGTGCTGCTCATCATCTTCATGGTGGCCGCGCCATTGATGACCTCGACCATCGATATCGATCTGCCCGTCGCCGGCGGCGGCAAGCAACTGCAAGCCAACGCGCCCCCGCTGACGCTGTCGGTCAAGCGCACCGGCGGTGCCTGCAATTCGAACGTCGAGCTCTATCTCGGGGACACGCTGATTCCGGCCAATGAGCTCCTGCCCAAGATAACGGCGATCAAGGAGACCAGGTCGGAGGCCGAGAGGGTGGTATACCTGCGGGGCGACAAGGACGTCTGTTACACGGATATGATGAAATTATTGGGGTATATTCGGACGGCGGGGTTCAAGGCGAATATTGTCATCGTGCCGGAGCAGGGCTCCTGAGCCATGCAGCGGCGCGCGGTGATTGACGGCGGAGCGGAAAAGCGCAGGTGAAGATCAAGGTCGACAAGACGGTGATGGCGTCGGTTGCCCTGCACGTCCTCGTGCTGGGGTGGGTGATGCTGTCGTTCTCGACCAAAGCGCTCGAAATGCCGCCGGAAGAGTCGGTGGCGGTCGATGTCGTTTCGTCCGACCAGCTTGCCAAGGTGATGGCGGGCATGAAGACTGGCAAGAAGGAAAACCCGAAGCCGCTGGTCGAGAAAGTCGCCGAAGCCAAGCCGGTCGATGATGCTGTCGGCAAGATCACCGAGAAAGCGCCCGTTGTGACCGAGACCGCGGCGCCTCCGCAGCCGAAGGTCGAGGAAAAGCCGGTCGAGAAGAAGCCCGATCCGCCGAAGGTCGTCGAGAAGCCGAAGGAAGAGCCGAAGCAGGTCGAGAAAAAGCCCGATCCGCCGAAGGTCGATCAGATCGGCGACACCATCAAGAAGGAAGAGAAGAAGCCGCCACCAAAGCCGCCGGTGCAGGCCGCCAAGCCGCCAGAGCCGCAGAAGCAGAGGATCGTGGAACGTCACTTCGACCAGAACCAGATCGCGGCCCTGCTCGACAAGCGTGATCCGTCGCGCCAAGCCACGACCGGCGACACGCTGAATTCGAACGCCGCCCTCGGCACGGCCAAGGGCGCAGCCGCGGATAATTCCGCAACCTGGGGTTCGATGTTCCAGCGCCAGGTTGAGCGATGCTGGAAGAAGCCTTATGGCGGGATCGAGTCGCAGAAGCCTGAAGTCGCGTTCGCGATCCGTCTGAAGCGCGACGGCACGCTCGAAGGCACGCCGGTTCCGGAAGGCGTTCCGGCGACGCCCTATCTCCGAGTCTACCAGGAGAGCGCGCTACGCGCGATCATCGAGTGCCAGCCGTACAAACTGCCCGCGGCCTTCTATGAGGAATGGAAATATTTCGCGCCGGTGTTCAAAGAAAAAGTCTGATTGCGCTCGCCCGTTGGCGATCACACATGAGCAAGATCGAAGCGATGACTGACAAAGATGGATTGCCAACAATGCCGTTCCGCCTGAACCGCCGGCAGATCATTACCGGAATGGCTGCGCTTGGCGCGGTCGCCGGCGGTCGCAACGCCTTCGCGCAGGCGCCGAAGCGGATCCCCATTCCCGAAGGTGAGTTCGTTCCGCTGCCGATCGCGATCCCGAATTTCGTGGCGGGCACGCCTGGCGATGCCGAGGTCGGCGTCGGCGTATCGCAGGTCATCACCAACAACCTCAAGCGCAGCGGGCTGTTCGCGCCGATCGATCAGGCCGCCTTCATCGAGCGCATCACCAATATCGATACCGCGCCGCAATTCCAGAGCTGGAAGCAGATCAACGCGCAGGCGCTGGTGACGGGACGGATGACGCGGCAGGGTGACGGCCGCCTGAAAGCGGAATTCCGCCTCTGGGACGTCAACACCAACCAGCAGCTCACCGGCCAGCAATACTTCACCTCGCCGGAATACTGGCGGCGCATCGCGCACATCATCTCCGACCAGATCTATGAACGGCTGACCGGCGAGAAGGGGTATTTCGACAGCCGCGTCGTGTTTGTCGACGAGACTGGGTCCAAGGAGCGCCGCGTCAAACGGCTGGCGCTGATGGATCAGGACGGCGCCAATGTCAGGTATTTGACCAGGGGCTCCGACCTCGTGCTGACGCCGCGCTTCTCGCCGTCGACGCAAGAGATCACCTACATGGAATTCGGCCAGGGCGATCCGCGCGTCTACCTGTTCAACGTCGAGACCGGGCAGCGCGAGATCGTCGGCAATTTCCCCGGCATGTCGTTCTCGCCGCGGTTCTCGCCGGACGGCCAGCGCATCATCATGAGCCTGCAGCAGGGCGGCAATTCGAACCTGTTCGTGATGGATTTGCGTTCGAAATCGACGACGCGGCTGACCGATACGCCGGCGATCGACACCTCGCCGTCCTATTCGCCCGACGGTAGCCGGATCTGTTTCGAATCCGATCGCGGCGGCAAGCCGCAGATCTACGTGATGCCGGCCACCGGCGGTGGGGCGCAGCGCATTTCGTTCGGCGAGGGCAGCTATTCGACGCCGGTGTGGTCGCCGCGCGGCGACTACATCGCCTTCACCAAGCAGGGCGGCGGCGCGTTCGCCATCGGCATCATGAAGACCGACGGCTCGGGCGAACGAATTCTTACCTCCGGTTTCCACAACGAAGGTCCGACCTTTTCGCCGAATGGCCGGGTCGTCATGTTCTTCCGCGATCCCGGCGGCAGCGGCGGGCCGTCGCTGTACACGGTCGATATCTCCGGTCGCAACGAATTGCGCGTACCAACGCCCGGTTTCGCCTCCGATCCGGCGTGGTCGCCGCTGTTGTCATAATGGAACCCGGCCGCGCGGACGGCCTGTCATTAACCGGCAAACATTGCCTAGCCTGCTGATTTTTCAGGCAGATTTCCACAACCGGAAACGCACGGCAACGTCTCGGTAACGATGTTCCCTCAGAAAGACTTCATCTCAGAAGGGTAGAACTACGCACCCCTAATAAGACGCGTGCCCCCATATGCAGCTCGCAAATCAGAGCGGAGAGCCGGATCAGCGACAGATATCGCCGAAGATTGCGGCGGCGCTGATCGATTCGCTGTTCGAAACTCAAGGTCCGGTGCACGTCGGCATCTTCTTCCTGGCCGTCGCGGCGAGCCTGACGGCGCTGAAGACCGGCGAAAATCTGATCTGGGCGTGCGTCGGGCTTCTACTGTTGGCCGGTGCCATCAGGGCTTTCGATTTGCAGCGGTACCAGGCGTGTAAAGCGAACCTGACGGCCGACGAAGCTGAGCGGTGGAAAAAGCGATATCAGATCGGGGCGATTATCCAGGCCGCTGCAATCGGCATATGGGGCGCCGTCACCATGCTGAGCAGCGACGACGCCGTCGCCCATATGATTTGTTTGTCCGTCATTACGGGGGTCTTATCGGGAGGCGCAGGCAGGGCCTATGGACGGCAATGGACATTCCAGTTGCAGGCTGCACTTGCCTTCGGTCCAACCGTGATCGCGCTGGCGCTGCGTGGCACGCCCTATTACGTCGCGATGTCGGTCATCACCGCTGCATTCCTTATCGTTGTCATGCAGATGTCGGCCAATTTGCACGGCATATTCTTGCGGGCGCTTCTGGCGCGCGAGCGCGAGGCGGCGCTCGCCGGACAGTTCGATACCGCCTTGAACAACATGCCCCACGGTCTGTGCATGTTCCGCGGCGACGGACAGCTCGCGGTGATGAATCACCGCTTCTGCGAAATGATGGATCTGTCCGAAGATCTCGTGCAGCAGGGCGCGAGCGCGCCCGACATCATCGCCGCCTGCGTGATTGCCGGATCGATCTCAGCGGCGAGTGGACAAATGATCCTCGCCGAAATCGAGAATTCACAGGCCAAGGACGTCATCACCGCCGACCCCGACATCACCAGAAACCGTTCGCTATCGTGGACCTTCCAGCCGATGGCCGGCGGCGGCGCAGTGGTGCTCCTGGAAGACATTACCGAGCGGCGCAACTCCGAAGCCAAGATCAGCCATCTGGCCCGCTACGATGAGCTCACCGAACTCCCCAACCGGGTCAATTTCCGCGACGAGATCGGACATCTTCTGGCAGCCCAGCAGGGCGCCGAACAGTTGTCGGCGCTGCTTTTCGTCGACCTCGACCAGTTCAAGCAGGTCAATGACACGCTCGGCCATCCCTGCGGCGACCAGTTGCTGTGCGCGGTGGCCGCTCGCCTGCGCGAGATGCTGCGGCCCGAGGATTTCGTGGCGCGCTTCGGCGGCGACGAGTTCGTGGTATTCCAGCAGAACGTCCAGTCCCCCGACGACGCCGCCGGTCTCGCGCGGCGCATCGTCGATCGCCTGAGCGAGCGCTACAAGATCGACAACCATCTGGTCGAGATTGGCGCCAGCGTCGGCATTGCCATGAGCTCGCGCGGCGTCAGCGCCGACACACTGCTCAAGAATGCCGACATGGCGCTCTATCGCGCCAAGGCCGACGGCCGCGGCACCTTCTGCTTCTTTCGGGAGGAGATGGCGCAAATCGTCGAGTCCCGCCGTATCCTCGAACTGGACCTGCGCAAGGCGCTGGCCAACGAGGAGTTCGAGCTGTTCTTCCAGCCGCTGGTCAACCTCAAGTCGGGCCGGATATCGACCTGCGAGGCGCTGATACGCTGGAATCATCCAGTCCGCGGCACGGTGTCGCCGACCGATATCATTCCAATCGCCGAGGATATGGGCCTGATCGTCGATCTCGGCCGCTGGATTTTGCGCAAGGCCTGCATGGAATGCATGAAATGGCCTGAAGCCGTCAGCGTTGCCGTCAACTTCTCGCCGCAGCAGTTCCATCAGCGCGACGTGCTCAGCGAAGTCCGCTATGCACTCGAGGTCTCCGGTCTGCCGGCGAACCGGCTCGAAATCGAGATCACCGAATCCTCGCTGCTGCGTAACACGCAGTTGACCCACGACGTGCTGTCGCAATTGCATTCGCTCGGCGTGCGGATCTCGCTCGACGACTTCGGCACCGGCTATTCGAGCCTCAGTTATCTGCACAACTTCCCATTGCAGAAGGTGAAGATCGACCGCTCCTTCCTGGAAGGGATCGATAGCGACCGTCCGCTGACGCTGCTGCGCGGCGTGGCGCGGCTGTCAGCCGATCTTGGAATGTCGGTCGTGGTCGAGGGCATCGAGACCAACGAGCAACTCGAATTGATCAGCGCCGACGGGGCGGTAACGGAAGCGCAGGGCTATCTGTTCAGCCCGCCGGTCCCGGCCGTGCGCGTCCGGCAGTTGCTCAATGCGTCGCACGGTCGCCGCATGCCTGACGACCAGCTCATCGCTGTTTCTTCGCGATCGATCGCCTGACTTCAGCGTAATCAATCCCCCCTGTTCGTGCTCTCGACACGGCTACCCCCGGCTTTGCGGGTTGCAAGGGTTAACCCTAACGTGTCTAAGCCTTTGCAATTTTGTTAAGGAGCCGTTAATCTTTCTCACTCGTGGAAGTTGTTGTGGAAGGTTAGGAGTACAGATGAAGGCCGGAGCCGAACCGCGCACTTCGCTCTTTGGGCCGGAGTCAGGGTTGTCCGATCGGGTCGATTACCGACTGATGGAAACTCCCGAGGAAAAAGATTGCATCTATTTGATGCGTTACAAAGCCTATCTGCATGGCGGAGTAACCGCGCCGTCAGAGTCTGAGCGCGTCAGCGATCATTACGACGACGCCCCCAACGCCTGGATGTTTGGAATCTATGTTGACGGAGAACTCTGTAGTTCTATCCGCCTCAACGTCGTGACGTCAGAATGTCGGATTTCCGGTTCGGCCGACTTGTTCGGCGATGTTCTTCACCCGCGGCTCGATCAAGGTGAAGTTTTCATCGATCCGCTTCGTCTTGCTGCGCTCCCCGACAAGGCGAGGCGGTTCCCTGACCTTCCCTATCTGACGGTGCGGCTGGCCTATATGGCATGCGAGCATTTCAACGCCGATACCGGGCTCGCGCTCGTTCGTGCCGAGCACCAGGCGTTCTATCGCCGGGTCTTCATGTCCGAGGTCATCGCCGAGCCGCGTTCGTTTCCGGGCTTCTTGCCCAAGGTGGCATTGATGGCGTCCGATTACCGGGCCGTGCGGGAAAAGGTCATGACCCGTTTTCCCATCATGCGTTCGACGTCCGTCGAGCGGCGGATGCTGTTCCAGCGCGCCGGTGAGCGCCATTCCTCGCCGCGCGGGGTCGCCAGATCCTTCGAGCAGGCCTCGATCGTTCCGATTTCCTGAACCGGCCGGACAACGACGGACCAGACCATCCGCCCCATAGGCTCCTATCCGAATTCCGCGCCTTGTCATTCCTGGGTCACCGTTGCCTAAACACCGCAAATCCGGTGATTTCGGCCCCTGCGCGCTTGCCTTCACCCTCGCGCCACATTTACAAACCATTAACTATCGCGGTCGCTTTTCACGGTTTGTCGGCATTTGATCGGGTCTGGCAAGGTTCCATCAAGGTTGACGGAATGTTTGCTTAACCATCGACCTGTAGACCAGATAACAGTCGAAAAACGTGAGCGTTGGAGGCTCCGGAATGAAATACCAGATGCGTATCCTCCAGGGATGGAAGCTGGCGGCTGTGGTCGCTGTGGCGCTGTCGATGGGCGCCTGCGCCAAGAACAACGTCGGCGCCGATGGCGCGATGGCCAGCGCGGCAAGCCCGGGTAGCCAGCAGGATTTCGTGGTCAATGTCGGCGACCGCGTGTTCTTCGAGAGCGACCAGACCGATCTGAGCCCGCAGGCGATCGCCACGCTGGAGAAGCAGGCGCAGTGGCTGCAGACCTACAACCGCTACTCCTTCACCATCGAAGGCCATGCCGACGAGCGCGGCACCCGCGAGTACAACATCGCGCTCGGCGCACGCCGCGCCCAGTCGGTACGCAGCTATCTCGCCTCGCGCGGCATCGACCCGAACCGGATGCGCACGATCTCCTACGGCAAGGAGCGCCCGGTGGCGGTCTGTAACGACATCTCCTGCTGGTCGCAGAACCGCCGCGCAGTCACGGTGCTGAACGCCGGCGCCTGAGCCGTCAGGCCTTTCGCAGAGTTTCAAAGCCGGCGCCTTCGGGCGCCGGCTTTATTTTGGGCGCGGGATGCCGCCGAACGACGCGCCGAGGACGATCGGATTAGCGATGCCAAGGGCGTCGCAGAACGCGTGCACGTCGTCGCCCCATTGCGCCAGCGCTCGCGCGGGCCGTCCTCGCTGCGGCCGTTGCCGCGGTGGTCGAGGTAGACGATCTGGGCGATATCGGACAGGCGGAATAAGCCGGCCGGTAGATCGAGTGGTCGAAGCCTGGACCGCCATGGAGCATCAGCACCACCGGTATTTCCCGCATTACCGGGCCGTCGGGGACGAATTTCGCGCCCTCCACGTCGAAGAACAGCCGCACCCCGTTCACGGGCACGTGCATCGGCGGGTCTCCCTCGATTTGTGAACGGTCGGCCGCGTCGGGCGGCTTGTCTTGAAGCGGATACTAAACCATACCGGAATTCGGCGAGACGAATCGGAACGGCCAGTCACAATTCTGGCGTACTCCCTCTCTCAATGTGTTCTGCTTTCGTTTGACACGTGATTTTCGTCGTCAGGGCAAAATGTCATCCAGATTCCTCAATGCTGCCGGCGCCGCGGCGATTGCCGTGATGCTCGCTTTGTCTGTGCAGCCCTCGGTCGCACAGATCACGTTCCCGTGGGAGCGTTCCCCGCAAGGACCCCCGCAAGTCCAGGCGCAGTCCGACGACGCCGACCTGGAGATGCGGATCCAGCGGCTGGAAAATCAGCTCCGGCAACTGACCGGCCAGAACGAGGAACTGCAATACCGCAACCGCCAGCTTGAGGATCGGCTGCGGCAGCTCGGCGCCGCGCCGCCCGCGGCGGGCGGCCAGCCCCAGGGTGCGCAGCCCAGTGTGGCTGCAGCGCCGCCTCCAGTTCAGCCCGGCCCACCGCAGCAACAGGGCTATCCCCAACAAGCCTATCCGCAGCAGGGGGCTCGCCAGCCGCAGGGCTATCCGCAGGCCCAACCCGGCTATGACCGGCAACCGCAGATCGCCTCGCCGGCGCCCATCGCGCAGGAGCCGGGAGCCCCGGCGGTCGGCGGCCGCCGCCGCGGCGATGCGTTCGACCCCAGCCAGAATCCCAGCGCTCCCGGTGCGCCGCGTGCGCTCGGCGGCGGCCAATTGCCGATCTCGAATGAAGCTTCGGTCGGCGCGCCCGGCGGACGCGGACCCGGTGAGCCGATCAATCTCGGCGGTCCGCGCGATCCCGGTGGCGCCTTGCCGCCGCCCGCTGCAGCCGCACCGCCGCCGCGCGGCCCGGGGCCCGGCGCCAGCGCCGCGCTGACCCCATTGCCGCCCTCGGCCACCCCGAAGGACGAGTTCGATCTCGGCATCGGCTACATGCAGCGCAAGGATTATGCGCTGGCCGAAGAGACCATGAAGAACTTTGCGCAGAAATATCCGAGCGATCCGCTGATTGGGGATGCGCAATACTGGCTCGGCGAAAGCCATTTCCAGCGCCAGCAATATCGCGACGCCGCCGAAGCCTTCCTCGGCGTAACCACCAAGTTCGACAAATCAGGCAAGGCGCCAGACGCGCTCTTGCGGCTCGGCCAGTCGCTGGCGGCGCTGAAGGAAAAGGAAGCCGCCTGCGCGGCGCTCGGCGAAGTGACGCGGAAGTATCCGCGCGCATCTGCCGGCGTCAAAGCCGCCGTCGATCGTGAGCAAAAGCGGGTTAAGTGCTAAAGCGGAAGCCGGTCGAGGCCGCCATCGGTCTCGAGTAGACTGGCGATGCCATGCCTGACGACGACCACGCGCCGATCTCGGTACAGCAAGCGAAAGAGCTGTTCGCGCACTGGAAGGCCGCGCCAGCGCTCGTGCTGGCGGTGTCCGGCGGGCCCGATTCCCTTGCCCTGATGTGGCTTGCCGCCCGCTGGCGCCGTGCGCTCTCGCGCGGGCCGCGGTTGATCGCCGTCACGGTCGATCATGGCTTGCGGCCCGAGGCCGCGCGCGAGGCGCGCGACGTCAAGCGCCTCGCGCGCTCGCTCGATCTGCCCCATCGCACGCTGCGCTGGACCGGCACCAAGCCGAAAACCGGATTGCCGGCTGCAGCGCGGGAGGCGCGCTATCGCCTGCTGGCAAAAGCTGCGCGGGCGAGCGGCGCGACGCACATCCTCACCGCGCATACCCGCGACGATCAGGCCGAGACATTGTTGATGCGGATGCTGCGCGGCAGCGGCATCGCCGGTCTCGCGGCGATGGCGCGCGAGAGCGAGCGAGAGGGCGTGTGGCTGGCGCGGCCGTTGCTGGACATCCCGAAGTCCCGGCTCGTCGCGACGCTGGACAAGGCAAAGATCGCCTTTGCCGACGATCCCACCAATCGCGACGTGAGCTTCACGCGGCCGCGGCTGCGTGCATTGATGCCGGCTTTGGCAGAGGAGGGCGGCGACAGCCGAAATCTCGCGCGGCTGGCATCAAGGCTGGCGCGGGCGAATGCCGCGATTGAAGTGCTGGCCGACGGCGCCGAGCGCTATCTCGCGGTGAGAGATCGTGATGATGCCACGCGCTTCGGGTTCGATGCCCAGGCGTTTGCCGGTCTGCCCGAGGAAATCCGGCTTCGGCTGCTCAAGCGCGCGATTGACCGGGCCGGTCACGAAGGACCCGCGGAACTCGGCAAGGTCGAGGCGCTGCTGGCAGTACTGGACAACGCCATTGCGAACGGCCAAAAGCAATCAAGACTGAAACAGACGCTTGCCGGGGCCGCAATCAGCCTTACCGGAGGCCGAATTTATGTCGATGCAGCGCCGCCGCGGGGTAGCCGGGCGTGAGAAGCGTTCCTATCTCCCAATATCCGCAATATCGGGACGAAGAGCCTTAACCACCCCGGAAAAACACTGGCCTTTTGCGCCATTTTTTGACCGGGAATCGCGTTAAGATGCGTTAAATAGTCCCGTGTGGTTCCCTTGGCATTGACCCGGGCGCCACCTAGATTGGGTGCAGTGGACCGGGGATTCTCGCCTCACTACCCAAGGAATATTCTAGGGTTACTACCAAGGACATAGGGCCGCGATCCGCGCGACCACGAAGGAAGATCAATGAACGCCAATCTGCGCAACTTCGCCCTCTGGGTCATCATTGTCTTGCTGCTGTTGGCATTGTTCACGCTTTTCCAGAATCCGGGTCAGCGCACGTCTTCGCAGGACATCACGTTTTCGCAGTTGTTGAGCGAGGTCGATCAGAACCGCGTGCGCGACGTCGTGATCCAGGGGCCGGAAATCCACGGCACCTTTACCAACGGCTCCTCGTTCCAGACCTATGCGCCGAATGATCCGACGCTGGTGAAGCGTCTCTATGACGGCAAGGTCTCGATCACCGCCAAGCCGCCCGGCGATAACGTGCCGTGGTTCGTGTCGCTGCTCGTTTCCTGGCTGCCCTTCATCGCGCTGATCGGCGTGTGGATCTTCCTGTCCCGCCAGATGCAGGGCGGCGCCGGCAAGGCGATGGGCTTTGGCAAGTCGCGCGCCAAGATGCTGACGGAGGCCCATGGCCGCGTCACTTTCGAAGACGTCGCTGGCGTCGACGAAGCGAAGCAGGACCTGCAGGAGATCGTCGAATTCCTGCGCGATCCCGGAAAATTCCAACGCCTCGGCGGACGGATTCCGCGCGGCGTGCTGCTGGTCGGCCCTCCCGGCACCGGCAAGACGCTCATCGCGCGTGCGGTCGCGGGCGAAGCCAATGTGCCGTTCTTCACCATTTCCGGTTCTGACTTCGTCGAAATGTTCGTCGGCGTCGGCGCCAGCCGTGTCCGTGACATGTTCGAGCAGGCCAAGAAGAATGCGCCCTGCATCATCTTCATCGATGAAATCGACGCGGTCGGCCGTCATCGCGGCGCGGGCTTGGGCGGCGGCAATGACGAGCGCGAACAGACGCTCAACCAGTTGCTGGTCGAGATGGACGGTTTCGAAGCCAATGAAGGCGTGATCCTGATCGCGGCGACCAACCGGCCCGACGTGCTCGATCCCGCGCTGCTGCGTCCCGGCCGTTTCGACCGCCAGGTCGTGGTGCCGAATCCGGATGTCGTCGGCCGCGAACAGATTCTCAAGGTTCATGTTCGCAAGGTGCCGCTGGCGCCGGATATCAACCTCAAAACCATCGCGCGCGGCACCCCGGGCTTCTCGGGCGCCGACCTGATGAACCTCGTCAACGAGGCCGCGCTGACCGCCGCCCGCCGCAACAAGCGGATGGTGACGCAGGCCGAGTTCGAGGAGGCCAAGGACAAGGTGATGATGGGCGCCGAGCGCAAGTCGCTCGTCATGACCGAGGAAGAGAAATTGCTGACAGCCTATCACGAGGGCGGCCACGCCATCGTCGGCCTGAACGTCGTCGCGACCGATCCGATCCACAAGGCGACGATCATTCCGCGCGGCCGCGCGCTCGGCATGGTGATGCAGTTGCCCGAACGCGACAAGCTGTCGATGTCGCTCGAGCAGATGACCTCGCGCCTCGCCATCATGATGGGCGGACGCGTCGCGGAAGAACTGATCTTTGGCCGCGAGAAGGTTACCTCGGGCGCGGCCTCCGACATCGAGCAGGCGACGCGTCTGGCGCGCATGATGGTAACGCGCTGGGGCCTGTCGGAAGAGCTCGGCACCGTGTCCTACGGCGAAAACCAGGACGAGGTGTTTTTGGGCATGTCGGTGTCGCGCACGCAGAACGCCTCGGAAGCGACCGTCCAGAAGATCGACAAGGAGATCAAGCGGCTGGTCGAGGAAGGCTACAACGAGGCCACCAAGATCCTCACCGAGAAGCGCGAGGATCTCGAGACGCTGGCCAAGGGCCTGCTCGAATTCGAGACGCTGAGCGGCGACGAGATCATCGATCTCTTGAAGGGCAAGAAGCCCAACCGCGAGTCGGTCTTGGAGCCGAGCACGCCACGCGCTTCCGCCGTACCCCCGGCCGGCAAGCCGCGCCCGCGTCCCGATCCGGACCCGGGTCTGGAGCCGCAGCCCCAGGCGTAAGCGGCGCTCAATTCTGAACAACGAAAAACGCGGCGATAACGCCGCGTTTTTTTATGTCGCTGACCTCGTCGTTCTGCGAAGTGCAGACGGGGATGGATTTGAGCGATGACTATTGAGGATGGGGTGACCGTCGGATGAAAATCCCTGAATTGCGGCGCGCTCTTGCAGCGCTCGGCGTGCAGCGCCGAGCCGTGAGCATCGACGGCGTCAAGGCGACAGAAGAGCAATATCGCCTCGAACGGGATGGGGACACCTGGGCCGTCTACTATTACGAGCGAGGAAACAAGAACGAACTCCGGCAATTCGCTACCGAAGATGATGCTTGCGAGCATTTTCTCAAGATCGTCCGGAACGACCCCACGACCAGAAGGTAGGCGTCCCGTTCACGAGCTGACCGGGATTGATTTCGAACCGTCAAGGCGCCGCGGCTGGTGCCCCGAGGTGTACAGCCAGAATGTGTTCCGGCGTCTCCGTCACCTCGATGGTCTGCCCATCGCCGCCGACAAAGGTGAGCACGGTGCGCTCCCCGTCGCGCGACATGCTGCCGACGAGCGCAATATTGATGTGAATGGGTCGCCCCGTCTCGAATCTCGTGCATTGAATCCAGAAGCGCATAGCGGTCTCCTCATATTGCCTGCAGCAATCAAAACGGGCCGTAGGGTGGGCAAAGCGAAGCGTGCCCACCCTTCAAACCGACGATCTCGGAAAGATGGTGGGCACGGCGCAAAAGTGCGCCTTTGCCCACCCTACACAAGCTTACCCGTCGCCGACCGGTAACGTTACGCCATCGCCCGCAATTCGCGGGCGGCGGCGACCATATTGGCGAGCGCGGGTCGGACCTCCTCCCATTTGCGCGTTTTCAATCCGCAATCCGGATTGATCCAGATCTGGGTATCCAGGAGCCGCTCTCGCGCCAGCTTCAGCAGGCCGGTCATCTCGCCGATCTCGGGGACGCGCGGCGAATGGATGTCGTAGACTCCAGGGCCGATTTCGTTCGGATAGCGGTAATCCCTGAACGCATCGAGCAGCTCCATCTTCGAGCGCGAGGTCTCGATCGAGATCACGTCGGCGTCCATCGCGCCGATCGCGCCGATAATGTCGTTGAACTCCGAGTAGCACATGTGGGTGTGGATCTGCGTTTCGTCGCGCACGCCGGACGAACAGAGGCGGAAGGCGTCGACGGCCCAATCGAGATAAACCTTCCATTCGGACTTGCGCAGCGGCAGGCCCTCCCGCAGCGCTGCCTCGTCGATCTGGATCATGCCGGCGCCGGCAGCTTCGAGATCGGTAACCTCGTCGCGGATCGCGAGCGCGATCTGCCGGCAGGCTTCGCTGCGCGGAATGTCGTCGCGGACAAACGACCAGTTCAGAATGGTGACCGGGCCGGTGAGCATCGCCTTCATCGGCTTTGTCGTCAGCGACTGGGCGTATTGCCACCACTCGACCGTCATCGGCTTCGGGCGAGAGACGTCGCCGAACAGCACAGGCGGGCGAACGTAGCGCGATCCGTAGGATTGCACCCAACCGTGCGTAGTGAAGGCAAAGCCCGCCAGCTGTTCGCCGAAATACTGCACCATGTCGTTGCGCTCGAACTCGCCATGCACAAGCACGTCCAGCCCGATATTTTCCTGCCAGCGCACGGTGCGGGCGGTCTGGTTCTGCAGGTAGAGCTTGTAGGCTTCGTCCGTCAGGGCGCCCCTGGCGTGCGCGGAGCGGGCGTTCCTGACGTCGGCGGTTTGCGGGAACGAGCCGATGGTCGTGGTCGGGAACGCCGGCAGGTTGAAGCGCTCGCGCTGGACGGTAGCGCGTTCAGCGAAGATGCTGGCGCGGAAGCGCATCGGTTCATCGATGCTGGCAACGCGTGCCGCTACCTTCGCATCGTGAATGCGCGGCGACGCCTTGCGGGAGGTCGCCGCCTGATCCGATGCCTTCAGGCTGGCTTCGACTGCTCTGCGGTCATCGGCGAGTGCCGTTCCGAGCGTGGCCAGTTCCTCGAGCTTTTGTATCGAAAACGCCAGCCAGCTCTTGATTTCGGGATCGAGCCCGGTCTCCAGTGCCAGATCGATAGGGACATGCAGCAGCGAACAGGAGGGAGCGATCTGCACGCGATGCTTGCCAAGTTTGGCGATCACGGGCTCGAGCCGATCGAGAAGCCGGCTCAAATCCGCGCGCCAGATGTTACGGCCATCGATGATTCCGAGCGACAGCACGCGGTCATCAGGGAAGCCGGCAAGCTCGTCGATCTGCTCCGGCGCGCGCACGAGGTCGAGATGCAGGCCGGCGACGGGCAGGGATAGCGCGGTGTCGCGGTTGGCGCCGAGCCCGCCAAAATAGGTCGTCAGCATGATCTTGAGCTGCGGTACGGCGCTCGCGATCTCCGCATAGGCATAATGCAACGCCTGCTGGGCGACGATGTCGAGGTCGAGCACCAGACACGGCTCGTCGATCTGCACCCATTCCGCGCCCCGGTAGGCAAGTTCGCGGAGCACCTCGACGTAAACCGGCATCAAGCGATCAAGCAGGGACAGCGGATTGAAACCGGCATCCTTGCTCTTGGCGAGTTTGAGAAACGTGACGGGGCCGACCAGCACGGGGCGGGTTTGATAGCCCAGCGCCTTGGCTTCCTCGTATTCCTCGATCGGCTTGCGCGAGGCGAGAGTGAACTGCTGATCCTTCGCCAGTTCGGGCACCATGTAGTGGTAGTTGGTGTCGAACCATTTTGTCATCTCGAGCGCCGGCACGCCGTGCGCGGCGCCATGTCCGTGATGGGCATGGCCGCAGCTCGCCTCATGCGGCTTGCCTTGCGCGCCGCGGGCCATCGCGAAGTAAGTCGCAAGCGAGACCGACCCGCCGTTCCAGCGATAGATCTCCGGGATTGCGCCGACCATCACTGATGTGTCGAGCACCTGGTCGTAGAACGAGAAATCGTTCGACGGGATCACGCTGACGCCGAGCTTTTTCTGGCGCGCCCAGTTGGCGGCGCGAAGGCCGACGCCGGTTTCGATCAGCGCCTTCTCGTCGGTTGCGCCCGACCAGAAACACTCCAGCGCGAATTTCAGCTCGCGGCGCGGACCGATGCGCGGCGTGCCGAGGGAGGCAACGGAAAGTGAAGCAGTGGAGATGGTGGAAGAAGACGTAGCTTTGGAAGAAGTAGCATTGGAAGTAGACATTGGCTTAACCCCAAAAGTTGGGGGCAAAGGCCGAAGTGACACGTCTGGATTTTTCGCGGACGGCAGAGCGCGCGCGGAAAATCGCAACCGCACCACCGGGACACCCCGCCCGAGGACGTGTATGTTGTCGAGGCAGGTCTCCTGGCTCGCGGGTCAATGCTGCTGTCCGGCCTTCCCGAAACCTTGCGAGGTCTCAGTGACTTTGTTGGACAGCGGCTCGCCGCTTACAGTTGCGGGGGCAGCTCCGGCTTTGGCTTTTCGGCCGCACCGGCTTCCCTCTTAGCTTCGGAAGAACGTCTCCCGAAGAACCACGACGGGTCCACTTATCGGCAACGCGGCAGGCGCGTCAACTCGACGACATTCACCGGTGCGTTGTGATCGTTGTTCACAGCCAGAGGGTTCCGTCGCCGAAATTCTTGCACATCGCCCGCTCGCCCCATTGACAGCCGCATCCGAATAACACCAGATATAGCCGTCACGGTCCGCCATGGCCCAACACATGGTGGCTAAGAGGGAAGCCGGTGATCGCGCGAAAGCGCGAAAATCCGGCGCTGCCCCCGCAACTGTAAGCAGTGAGTTGCTCCCGAATCTTACGTCACTGATGCGGCATCGCATTGGGAAGACACGGGAACAACGGCGACCTGCGAGCCAGGAGACCTGCCGCGACACCGAAGAAAACGTCCACGGGCGGGGTGTCCCGGCGGCGCTTGCAGATTCGTGCCCGCGTTTTCGCGTGGGCTAAAGCTGTAGCGTCTTCAGACATCCGGCCCCAACACCATCACGGGGTCTCTTGATGTCACTCTCTCTCGATCGCGAAGCCAACGCCGCTCCATTCATCCGACTGCGTCCCGAATCGCTTGCCGCCTCGGAAGCGCAGCCGCCGATGCAGGTGATTCGCCGCAACGGAACGGTCTCGAAATTCGACGCGAGCAAGATTTCGGTGGCGATGACCAAGGCGTTTCTCGCGGTCGAGGGACATGGCGCGGCGGCCTCCCGCCGCGTGCATGAAATCGTCGAGCAACTGACCGCCGAAGTCGTCGGTGCGCTGTCGCGCCGGATGAGCGAGGGCCGCACCTTTCATATCGAGGACGTGCAGGACCAGGTTGAACTTGCCCTGATGCGCAGCGAGCATCACAAGGTCGCGCGCGCCTATGTGCTCTATCGCGAGGAACGCACGCGCCAGCGTGCCGGACAGGACGTGGCCAAGGCCGCCCCTCCATCGGGGAAGCCCTCGTTACGTGTCACGCTGGCCAGCGGCGCGCAGGTCCCGCTCGATATCGCGCGGCTGACGCTGATCATCGAAGAAGCCTGCACTGGTCTCGAGGGCGTCGGCGCCACGGCGGTGCTCGCCGAGACGCAGCGCAATCTCTATGACGGCATCAGCGAGGACGAACTGGCGCTGGCGTCGGTGATGGCCGCGCGCACGCTGGTGGAGCAGGAGCCGAACTACGCCTATGTCAGCGCGCGGCTCTTGCTCGACAAGCTGCGCACCGAGGTGCTGTCTTTCGTGCATGATACGCCGACCAGCGCGTCGCAGGCCGAGATGGCCGAGCGCTACGGCGAGTACTTTCCGGCCTATATCAAGGCCGGCATCAACGCCGAACTGCTCGATCCCGATCTGGCACGCTTCGACCTGAAAAGCCTTGCTGCCGCGTTGAAGCCGGAACGCGACCTGGCGTTCCAATTCCTGGGTCTGCAGACGCTGTACGATCGCTATTTCCTGCATGTGCACGGCAACCGGATCGAGCTGCCGCAGGCGTTCTTCATGCGCGTCGCGATGGGGCTGGCCGTCCGCGAGATCGACCGCGAGGCGCGCGCCATCGAGTTCTACGATCTGTTATCGTCGTTCGACTTCATGGCCTCGACCCCGACGCTTTTCAATTCCGGCACGCTGCGGCCGCAATTGTCGTCCTGCTTCCTCACCACCATCGCCGACGATCTCGACGGCATCTTCAAGTCGGTCAAGGACAATGCGCTGCTCGCAAAATATTCCGGCGGACTCGGCAACGACTGGAGCCGCGTGCGTGGGCTCGGCGCGCACATCAAGGGCACCAATGGCGAAAGCCAGGGCGTGGTGCCGTTTCTAAAGGTGGCCAATGACACCGCGATCGCCGTCAACCAGGGCGGCAAGCGCAAGGGCGCAGTCTGCGCCTATCTCGAAACCTGGCATATCGACATCGAGGAATTTTTGGACCTGCGCAAGAACACCGGCGACGACCGCCGCCGCACCCATGACATGAACACCGCAAACTGGGTGCCCGACCTGTTCATGCAGCGCGTCGAGGCCGACGGCGAATGGACGCTGTTCTCGCCGGACGAGACACCCGACCTGCATGACCTCTACGGCAACGCATTCGCCGAGCGTTACGCGGCTTACGAAGCAAGGGCGGCGGGGGGTGAGATCCGCGTGTTCAAGCAGATCCGCGCCACGGATCTCTGGCGCAGGATGCTGACCATGCTGTTCGAGACCGGGCATCCCTGGATCACGTTCAAGGATCCCTGCAATCTGCGCTCGCCGCAGCGCCATGCCGGCGTGATCCATTCCTCGAACCTTTGCACGGAAATCACGCTCAATACGTCGGACGACGAGACCGCCGTCTGCAATCTCGGTTCGATCAATCTGCTCAATCACGTGCGGGAAGGTCGGCTGGACCAGGCGCGGCTGCAACGCAGTGTGACGACGGCAATGCGCATGCTCGACAATGTCATCGACATCAATTTCTACACCATTCCGGAAGCGCGGCGTTCGAACCTGCGGCACCGCCCGGTCGGCCTCGGGCTGATGGGATTCCAGGATGCGCTGCAAGCGATGCGGATCGCGATGGCTTCCGACGCGGCGGTGACCTTCGCCGATACCAGCATGGAGATGATTTCCTACTACGCCATTTCAGCCTCCGTCGATCTCGCCGCCGAGCGCGGGCGGTATCCGTCGTTCGATGGCTCACTGTGGAGCCGCGGCATTTTGCCGATCGATTCGATCGAACTGTTGGCCGAAGCCCGCGGCGAACTCACGATGGACCGCGGCATGACGCTCGACTGGGATCGCCTGCGCGAGCGCGTCAGATCGACCGGCATGCGCAATTCGAACGTGATGGCGATCGCGCCGACCGCGACGATTTCCAACATCTGCGGCGTCGCGCAGTCGATCGAGCCCGCCTACCAGAACCTCTACGTCAAGTCCAACATGTCCGGCGACTTCACCGTGGTGAATGAATTTCTGGTTCGCGACCTCAAGGCGCGCGGGCTGTGGGACGAGGTGATGGTCAATGACCTCAAATATTTCGATGGCAGCTTGGGGGCCATCGATCGGATTCCCGACGACCTCAAGGCGCTCTATGCCACCGCGTTCGAGATCGACAGCGCCTGGCTGATCGAGGCGGCGTCGCGGCGGCAGAAATGGATCGACCAGTCGCAGTCGCTCAACCTCTATATCGCCAATCCTAGCGGCAAGAAGCTCGATACGCTCTATCGGCTGGCGTGGGCGCGCGGATTGAAGACGACCTATTACCTGCGCTCGCGCAGCGCGACGCATGTCGAAAAGTCCACGCTCCGGGGGACCGACGGCAAGCTCAACAGCGTCGCGTCCGCGGCGATGATGGCTCCAGCCCCAATCATCGTCGCGCCGGCCGCCACCGCGCCGGATTTAACCGGCGCGGTGGCGTGTTCGATCGACAATCCCGAATGCGAAGCCTGCCAGTAAGCAGCAAAAAACAAAGGAAGCCACAATGCTCGACTGGTCCGAACCATCCGCATCCCCGCGTCAGACGCCGCCGCCCCTCGTGGCGCAATCCGATGCCCAAGTCGAACAAACCGGCCTCTGCATGATAGATCGTCGCGGCGGACGCGTATCTGTCGACGACAAGCTGATGATCAACTGCCGCGCCGACGTCAATCAATTGCTGCCGCTGAAATACAAATGGGCCTGGGAGAAATATCTCGCCGGCTGCAATAATCACTGGATGCCGACCGAAGTTTCCATGCAGGCCGACATCGCGCTGTGGAAATCGCGCGACGGGCTGACGGAAGACGAGCGCCGCGCCATCAAGCGCAACCTCGGCTTCTTTGCGGCCTCCGAAAGCCTGGTCGCCAACAACATCGTGCTGGCGATCTACCGCCATCTGACCAATCCGGAGTGCCGGCAATATCTGCTGCGGCAATCCTTCGAGGAGGCGGTGCACACCCATACCTTCCAGTACATCGTCGAGAGCCTGGGGCTCGACGAGGGCGAGCTATTCAATATGTATCGCGAGGTGCCGTCGATTACCGACAAGGCAGCCTGGGCGCTGAAGCACACGCAGCATCTCGACGATCCCGATTTTAAGACCGGGACGCCGCAAGCCGATCAGGCGTTCCTGCGCGATCTCGTCGCCTTCTACGTCATCTTCGAAGGCATGTGGTTCTATACGGGCTTCGCGCAGATCCTCTCGCTCGGCCGCCGCAACAAGATGGTCGGCATCGCCGAGCAGTACCAGTACATCCTGCGCGATGAATCCATTCACCTGAATTTCGGCATCGATGTCATCAACCAGATCAAGATCGAAAATCCGCATCTATGGACCAAGGCGTTCCAGGACGAAGTCCGCGCCATGGTGCGCGAGGCGGCTGAACTGGAAGCGGCGTACGGGCGAGACACCATGCCGCGCGGGTTTCTCGGGCTGAATGCGGCGCTGTGCGAGAGCTACATGCACTTCATCGCCAACCGCCGCTGCGCGCAGCTCGGGCTGCAGCGGGTGTTCGACGAGACCGAGAATCCGTTCCCCTGGATGTCGGAAGCGATGGACCTGAAGAAGGAGAAGAATTTCTTCGAGACTCGGGTGATCGAGTACCAGAACGGCGGTGCGCTGAGCTGGGAGTAGGTGGGCGGATGCTCTCCGCTCGCCGTCCCGCGCACGCGGGGACCCACACCGCGTGATTCCTCAATGAGGCATTTAGGTGGACGCTCATTGTAAACAATTAGCTCCAGTGGTTATGGGTCCCTGCGTTCGCAGCGACGACGTAAAATCCCGCCGCTTGCGCCCGAAAACTTAAGATTTCGTCAATTCAGTCCGGCCTATTGCTTGAAGGCGTGCGCGTTCGGACGAGGCGCGCCCAGGCAAGGACTGCGCATGACCGCCTCTCTTTCCAGCCCCAAACCCAGCCACGACCAAGCTCCAATTCCCGAATGGCTCGTCAGGGTCTGCCTGGTACTGGCGGTTGCAAATGTGAGCCTTTGCGGAGTGGCGTATTTCTCGCACTGGTGGGTGTACGATACCAACGGCCTCGGTATTCCGACTGACTTCATCAACGTCTGGGCCGCGGGCCGTCTGGTGCTCGATGGCGTTCCGGCGCAGGCCTATGATTGGGACATCCAGAAGCAGATCGAGGTCGCCAAGCTCGGTCAGGATTTCGTCGGCTATTTTGCCTGGCACTATCCGCCGCCGTTTCTGTTCGTCGCATCCCTGCTGGCGCAGCTTCCTTATCAGCTCGCCTATATCGGCTGGGTCGTGGTCAGCTTCTTACCCTTCCTTGTCGCGGTGCGTGCGATCGTCGGCCACACCTTCGGCTATCTGCTTGCGCTTGCCATTCCGATGGCTTTCATCAACGCGCTGGTCGGGCAGAACGGCTTCCTCACCGCTGCGCTGATCGGCGGCACGCTCTATCTGATCCCGGTACGGCCGGTGCTGGCGGGCATCTGCCTCGGGCTATTGACGTACAAGCCGCAATACGGGCTGCTGTTTCCAATCGCGTTGATCGCAGCCGGGCAGTGGCGGGTGTTCATCAGCGCCAGCGTCACGGCGATCGTGCTGGCCTTTGCCTCATGGCTTGCTTTCGGCATCGAAAGCTGGCTGGCGTTCTTCCACTGGATGCCGAAATTCTCGCAAGCCTTCCTGACCGAGGGCAAAGCCACATGGTGGAAGCTGCAGAGCATTTTCTCGCTGGTGCGTTACTTCGGCGGCAGCGAGCCGCTCGGCTGGGCGTTCCAGTGGGTCCTCACCGCCTCCGTTGCCGTGGTCATGGCGCTGATGTGGCGAAGCCGCGCGCCCTACACGTTGAAGGCCGCTAGCCTTGCCGCTGGCACGATGCTGACCACGCCCTATCTCTTCATGTACGACATGATGGTGCTAGCGATCCCGATCGCCTTCCTCATCCGCATCGGACTGAGGAACGGCTTTCGCACCTACGAGCTTCCGGCGCTGGGTGTCACCGTCGCCCTCATCGTGTGTTATATGTTCACCGGTATTCCGACGGGACTCGGCGCCACGCTGATCGTGGGCGGTCTGGTCTTGCGCCGCGCCGGTCCCTGGTGGCGGCGCGAGACGGCGCCGGCATTGGCTACGGCACGTGCGTGAACGGCCCGACGCCAGGCCGGCCAGCGTGAGAGCTTGTTAGTGGTTCACAAGCCCCGCCGGCAAAACCTCTCCCGATCCCTGTTGCAAAACCGTCTTGTCATCAGCCGTGAATAGTTGTTCACTTCTTCAAGCGATAGCGCTCTTTATCGCTCAAGACATTGAAGGTGTGCGCGTTCTGGCAGGCTCCGCGGGGCTCGAAGGCGCGCCGGGGACGGAAACGCGCCATGGTCTATCGGCGAACCCATCAGGTCGTAAAGCGGCTGGCGGCGCGGCGTAGCGCCATCCTGGCGGCGGCGCGGGATGCTGCGGCCGAAGGCGGCATGGCGGCGGTGCAGATCGCCCCGGTTGCGGTCCGCGCCAATGTCGCGGCCGGCACAGTCTATCGTTACTTCCCCTCCAAGGCCGAACTGATTTCCGAACTGATCGCCGAGGTCTCGCGGGATGAGCTGGCCGCGATTCGCCGCGCGGCGGATGCGGCGCCGGGACCGTCCTCGGCGCTCGCCGCCGCCGTCACCACGGTTGCCGTGCATGTGCTGTCGCAGCGCAGGCTCGCCTGGGGCATTCTGGCCGAACCTGTCGATGTCGACGTCTCGGTGTCGCGGCTTGCCAGCCGCCGCGAAATCTCCGGCGAGATCGCTGCCAGAATTGACGCCGCGGTGCGTGCCGGCCATCTGCCGGCGCAGGATACCGCGCTCGCCGCCACCGCGCTGCTCGGTGCGCTGCATGAATCGCTGGTTGGCCCGCTGGCGCCCGAGAATCTGGATGACCCCGCGAAGCTGCGCGACGCCGTGCAAACGGTCACACTTTTGGCGCTACGTGCCGTAGGCGTGATGGATGCCCGCGCCCGCGGCCTCGTGGTGCAGGCGGTGCTGCCGGCCAAGGCGCTGGTCGGGGCCTAGGAACTTCCCGCCTTTGCGACACGCCCTTTGTCGCAACCATTTGTGTCGCAACCATTTGCCACGCTGCGGCTTATCGACGGGTCCAACCCGCGATCAGGAGCATGCGATGAGCACGACATCAGGGTCTGCCAAATGGCAGGGCGGTATCAAGGACGGCAAGGGCGCAATCTCGACCAAAAGCGGCGCGCTGAGTGACTATCCTTACGGCTTTTCGAGCCGCTTCGAGGGCAAGCCTGGCTCCAATCCGGAAGAGCTGATCGGCGCGGCGCACGCCGCGTGCTTCACCATGGCGCTGTCGCTGATTCTGGGTGAAGCCAAGCTCACCGCCGAGCACATGGAAACCAAGGCCGACGTAACGCTGGAAAAACAGGGCGATGGTTTTGCCGTCACCTCGATTCATCTGACACTGAATGCGAAGATACCCGGCGCTGAGGACACGAAATTTCAGGAGCTGGCGGGTAAGGCCAAGGAGGGCTGCCCGATCTCGAAGCTTCTGAACACCAAGATCACGCTGGACGCGAAGCTGCAGTAGTCGGCGCGAAGCGGCGAACTATGGTGCAATTGCGCACCTGAGAATCTCTCGCGCCACAAGCTCGCCACAAGCTCTGGATTCCGGGCTCGCGCGTGCGCGTGGCCGGGAAGGACGGTGAGAGCTGACGGTCGCGCCATCACCTACACGCCATCACTTATCGGGCTTGCCCTCCCCACCGACAGTGGCGATGCGCACCATGTTGGTGGTGCCGGGGATGCGAAGCGGCACGCCGGCGACGATGATCACGCGCTGGCCTGCGTTGGCGAAGCCGTCACGAAACGCGATCGAGCCGGCGCGGTCGACCATGTCGTCCTGGTCGTGCGCATCTTCCGCCACCACGCAATGCACACCCCAGACAACCGACAATTTGCGGCCGGTCTCAAGGTTCGGCGTGATCGCCACCACCGGCAGCTTCGGCCGCTCGCGGGCCACGCGGATCGCCGTGGAGCCCGACGAGGTCCAGCAGATGATCGCGGATAATTCCAGCGTCTCGGCGATCTGCCGCGCGGCGTCCGCGATGGCATCGCCGACCGTATTCTCCGGCTCGGCCCGCTGCGCCGACAGCACCGAGCGATAGGTCGGATCGCGCTCCACCTCTTCGCCGATGCGATTCATGGTCGAGACTGCTTCGACCGGGAATTTGCCGGCGGCGGACTCCGCTGACAGCATGATGGCGTCGGCGCCTTCATAGACGGCGGTCGCGACGTCAGAGACTTCGGCGCGCGTCGGCACCGGCGCCTGGATCATCGATTCCAGCATTTGCGTTGCGATCACCACCGGCTTGCCGGCCCGACGCGCCATCCGCGTCATCTGTTTCTGCAGGCTCGGCACCCGCTCCAGCGGCAGCTCGACGCCGAGGTCGCCGCGCGCCACCATCAGCGCGTCGGAAGCATCGATGATCTCGGCGAGCCGGTCGATCGCCTGCGGCTTCTCGATCTTGGCCATGACAGCGGCGCGGCCGCGGATCATCCGCTTGGCTTCGTTGACATCCTCGGCGCGCTGCACGAAGGAAAGCGCGACCCAGTCTATCCCGGTCGTCAGCGCGGCTTCCAGATCGGCACGGTCCTTCGGCGTCATCGCCGACACCGGCAGATCGGTATCGGGCAGGCTGACGCCCTTGCGGTCCGACATCTTGCCGCCGATCACCACCCGCGTCACTGCGCGCTCGCTCGACGTCTCCTCGGCAATCAGGCGCACCTTGCCGTCGTCGAGCAGCAGCGCATGACCCGGCCGCAGTGCTGCGAGAATTTCCGGATGCGGCAACTGCACGCGGTTGTTATCGCCGGGCGTCTTGTCCGAATCGAGCACAAAACTCTGGCCGTTCTTGAGCTGCGTCGAACCTTCGGTGAACGCGCCGAGCCGCAGCTTCGGTCCCTGCAGGTCGACGAGGATGCCGATCGGACGGCCGTAGCTGCTCTCGACATTGCGGATGGTATTGACCAGCTCGCGCATCTTGTCGTGCGGCGTGTGGCTCATGTTGATGCGGAACACGTCCGCACCGGCCTCGAACAGTTTCCGGATCATCGCGCTGTCGGACGATGCCGGGCCGAGGGTTGCGAGAATCTTGATACGACGGAGCCGTCTCATTGCTTGGGCGCCGGGGCTGGCGGCAGACCCGGTCCACCCGGCGGATTGGACAGGCCGGGAACCCCGCCGGGGCCCCCCGGTCCCATTGTGCCTGGAATTCCCGGCACGCGCTGCCCGGGCTGCTCGTTGGCTTCTGTCAGTTGCACGGTCCACGCTCGCTGTTCGCCTGTATCGACCTCGAAGAACCCGGTGCGGTCATAGCCACGCGCCAGGCAGTTCTCGGTCCCCTTGATGGTGAATTCCTTATCACGCGAACACATGAAGGCCTGTCCCGACCATTCGCCGCCGCGGTCATAGTCGAGCGCGTAGATGTAATAGTAGCGCGCAACAAGAGTTCCGCGCAGCAGGGTCTCGCAACTGCGTGACGACACGTTCCACCACCCTTCGGTGGTCCAGCCCTCGGCATCCTTGTAGCCCAGCGCGATGCCGACCCGGCTGGACGTATTGTTGCAGAGCCGGAAATCGGCCGCCGCTGGACTGCTCCACAGACACGCCACCGCCAGTGCAAACAGCGGCGCAAGGCCGGCGGCGGTCACGCGAGCGGGGAGGGGAGACAAGCAGCGCGAATCTTTTCCGATCATGCAGCGAAGCTATATCAAATCATTGACGATTTCGCGTGACCCGGCGGGGCCTGTCAACGGCAGGGGAACGCCTTTCCCGCGCTATGGGAAACCGCGGCTCCTTGTGAGGTTGCCAATTTTGCGCGCAGATATGGCAAAATCTGTGACAATTACCACCTGATATCAATATGCTCGGAACATGTGACGCGGGATGCAAGGCCATGACGATCGACGACAAAACCAGAACAGAACTGGAAGCCGCCGTTTTCCGGCGCCTGGTCGGCCACCTGCGTGCCCGCACCGACGTCCAGAACATCGATCTGATGAATCTGGCCGGTTTCTGCCGTAACTGCCTGTCCAACTGGATGAAGGAAGAGGCCGACGCCAAGGGGGTCGCCGTCAGCAAGGACGAGAGCCGCGAGGCGGTCTACGGCATGCCCTATGAGGAGTGGAAGGCGAAATATCAGGGCACCGCCACGCCTGAGCAGCTAGCCGCAATGAAGAAGGTTCATCCCGGGCATTGAGCCGTTCTGGCTCCTTTGTTCGTCATGGCCGGGCTTGTCCCGGCCATCCACGTCTTCATTGCCGCGACGCTGTTAAGACGTGGATGCCCGGGACGAGCCCGGGCATGACGGAAACAGAATCGCCCTCATCTCCTGTGGGCGCGCTGTGGATGAGCGCGATGCTGCCTTGACGCGAGGCCCCCCGATCTTGAGGGTCATCTGCGAAAAAGCGCCGTGCGGTAACGCGTGCGGCGCTTGATCTTTCAGCATCACCATCAGTTCCACTCAGGAGTACCCGATGGCCACCTCCGCCGCCGCCGTCCAGGACGAGCCCGCGACAAGATTCGCCAAAGACCAGCTCAAGGCCATCATCGAGCGCATCGAGCGTCTGGAAGAAGAAAAGAAGACGATCTCCGACGACATCCGTGACGTCTATGCCGAAGCCAAGGGCAACGGCTTCGACACCAAGGCGCTGCGCACCATCGTGCGGATGCGCAAGCAGGATGCCAACGAGCGCGCCGAGCAGGAAACCATTTTGGAAACCTACATGCAGGCGCTTGGGATGCTGTGAGGCTTCCGTCGTCCTGGCCAAGCGAACCAACGGGTCCGGCCCTCGGCCGGCCCGATGACAGGCTCCGTGAGCGCGAGCTGGGACCCATAATCACAAATGGTGATGTTGCGCAAAGCTGGGGCCACAGCCGGCTCTAAGGCGCACGTTTGTGGCTATGGGTCATCGCGTTCGCGAGGACGACATCGAGATTGTGGAAGCAGTGCGGGCCGCGCCTAGCGCAGCGCGGCGGTGCGCAGCACGAACGACTGCGTCGGCAGTTGCACGGTTGCCGATCCGGTGAAGCGATCGCAGGTCATGCCCATCATCGGATCTTCCGAGAACGTCATGGAGACCGCGGCCTGCGGCTTGACGAAGTGGGCGCGCATCTGGGTCATCTCGGTGTCGCCGAGCACGGTCGTCGACATTGCGCTGCTGGCACTCGGCGCCAGCATCACCACCCGCATCCAGATATTGTTGCCCTGTGCGGCGGCAAGGCGGGTCGAGGTGGCGACCACGCTGTCCTGACCCTGGGTGCCTTTGGCGACAACGGTGTTGATTTCGGTCGCAGCGGCGCCGGAGCTGCGCGCCGGACGGGCGGGGCGCGGGATAGCCGCGGAGGCGGCGACGATGTTGGAGCGATCGAGCGGCGAAGAAGCGGCCGGCGCATAGGCCATCGCCTTGTTGAACGCGTCGCTGACGCTGGCGGTCGGCTGCGGATCGGTGGCGGCGGCGAGCGCCTGCCGGGCGCGGAGGGCCGCAACCTGCGCCGGGGTTGCCTGGTTCGCCGCGGTCGGCACGTCGTCCCAGAAGCCGCGGGAATTGATGATATCGGCGGGCGTTTGCGGCCTCGGCTCGGCCTTGTCGGCGGACGCCTGCGCAACCTGTTTCGTCTCAGGCTTGTTCGTCTCAGGCTTGGGCTCGGCTCGAGCTTTGGGCGCCGACGCGATCTGGGCGTCGGCCGACGCGAGCTGGATCGTCGCACCGACCGGCTTTGCGCGCGGGGTCGGGACCGGTTCGGCGGATTTCACAGCAGCCACACTGGTCGGTGCAGGCTTCTCGTTCTTGACGGGGGCGCTGGCGGCCTCGTCATCCTCTTCAGTCGACTTGCCGCCCCTGAACAGGGCTGCGAACAGGTTCGGCATCTTGATGGTAGCGGCACTGTCGCCATTGCCGCGGCGTTCGATGTCGGCGCGGGCCAGTTCATAGCCCTTCATCGGACCGCCATTGGACGGCAGGTGCACCGTGCGTCCGTCCGGGAATACCCTGGCAAGCTGATCGTGGGTCATGCGCGGCCAGTGACGAACGCTGCCGGTATCGAGGTGGACGAAAGGCGATCCGGAGGTCGGGTAGAAGCCGACGCCGCCGCGCTGCAAGCGGAGGCCGGCGGCGCGGATCTGCTCCAGCGGCACGTCCGGGATGTAGAAGTCCATGGCGTGGCCGAGCATGTGCTGGCTGAAACGCGCCACGCCGGAGGAGCGGCGGCGGAGCATGGAGTTGGTGGCGGGGGAGCGATAGGCGGAGATGATCTGGATCGGCTTCTTGCCGTCGACGTCGCGGTAGACTTCCCAGATGATATCGAACAGGTGCCGATCCATCGTGGTGGAGTCCTGGCTGCGCCAGTCGCGAAGGAAGTGATTGAGCTTCTTCAGCGCCTCTTCGTCGTAGCGCCCGTCGCGCTTGAAGGTGACGGTGAGATCTTCGCCGGAATGGGTATGGTGAAAGGAGAGGGTGCGGGTTTCGTTCAGCGCCGTCGCATCATGCACCGTGCCCGCGCCAGCCAGCAGCAAAAGCGACGTCAAGCCGATCCGACATCCGGCCTTTGGCAGAGCAAGCGGATTGAATTGGCGCGCGAAACCAGCCAGCACGTATGAGCCCACCCAGTCGACGAGCGTTCACGGTGTTTCTTTTGCAGACCCCCGGCAAAAGACGGTGAACGCTTTCTTAAAGCAGGAGGGTTAACCGAGGTTTACCGTCCTGCCCCCAAGCAAGCCTTAACCTAACGCGTTGACTATGGCGAAAAAGTGCCCGGTGTCGAATCCGGATGGATGGTGGTTAACGTAAACAATCTCTCCGGCGAGGAGAGATTGTTGATTTTGTTCGAAAATTCAGCCCTCAGGCGGTAGTGCTCCGGATTACCGGGTGAACCGCGGTTGCGGTCGCCGGCCGATCGGTGCCGGCGGCGTCATGGGCGACGGACCGCCGAACAGGCGCTCGAAGAATGACGGGCCGGACGAGAAGGTGTTGTCGCTGGCGAAGTTGACGCCGGCCGGCAGGCTCGAGCCGGCCGGGCGCGAATAGCTCGGCTGCGCATGGGCAACCATGGCCTCCAAATCCCTGCTGCGGCCGTTCTTGAGCAGGGCGATCATCGTGGCGTCGCGGCCATAGATGTCCTTGCGGATCTGCAGCTTGCCGGCATCGTCCACGAAAGCGGTCTGGTAGGTGATGTTGACCGGGATCGGCGTCGGGAATTTCAGGTCGATCTCGCTGCGGCCGTACATGCTGCGGATCTTTTCCGGCGTATAGCGCTCGTTCGGCATCGTGATGTTGAGCAGCGTCGAGGCGTATTGATCCGGATTCTGCACCCGCATGCAGCCATGGCTGAAGGCGCGCTCTTCCTTCGCGAACAGATGCTTGTCCGGGGTGTCGTGCTGATAGACCAGGAACTTGTTCGGGAAGTTGAAGCGGATGCGGCCGAGCGCATTGGCTTCACCGGGCGGCTGCGAAATGTGGATGCTGCCGTCGCGGCGGCGCTCGAGCCTCAGACCCATGCGATCCAGCACGGTCGGATCCTGCTGCAGCGCCGGCAGATATTCGTTGTAGATGATCGACGGCGGCACGTTCCATGTCGGGTTGACGGTGATGAACTTCATCGTTTCCGTCAGCATCGGCGTGGCGTGCTTGCCCGGCTTTCCGGTCACCACGCGGGTGGTCCACACCGGGGCCCCGTTCTGCATCACCTTCAGCGTGAAGTCGGGCACATTGAGGATGACATAGGCATTGCCGAGCGAGGCAGCGCCGAGTTGGCGCGGCAGCCAGCGCAAGCGCTCCAGATTGACGAGGACGATGTCGATCTGCCGGTCGCGCTTCGGGCTGTTGATCGCCTTCACCGTGCGGTCGTCAAGCACGCCGGTCGGCTTGAGATCGACGCTCTCCTGGAATTTGCGTACGGCGGCAGCAACCTTGGCGTCGTAATGCGTGCCGTCGGGATTTTCGGTGACGCCGAGCTTGGCGCGCAGTTGCGGCACGCGCGGGTCTTCCGGCGCGACCTCACCCTGCTTCTTGGTGGCGGCCTTGTACGCCAGCGCCGGACCCTCGGCGATGTGGATCATCGGTCCGTCGCCCTGGCCGCGCAGCTCGGCGAGCTTGGCCTTCAGATCCTTGTAGAGCTTGTGCGGCGGGTTGTAGCCGTCGAGCGCAGCTGAAGCGTCCTTGGCAGTCGAGATGTTGGCGAGCACTTCGGCCGGATCGGTCGGGTGCTCGGGGTACTGGATGTCGGCAGCGACCTGCGACCAGTGCATCCGGCCGCTCTGGGCCTGCCGCGCATAGTCGAGCATGCTCGCGGTCAGTTTCAGTTCGGCTTCGGCGAGCTGGTCCGGCGAAGTGGCGGCGGCAAAATCCGGTACCGGATAGTCGGCCGGATTGAGGCCTTCGGCGGCGGCGTCCTTCATGCGGGCTATCACGCCCTTGCCGCTGTCGGTCAATTTGCCCGCTTGCGTCCATTGCGGCGCATAGTCCCGCGTCGAGTAGAACTTCTCGACGGCAGCGCGCTCGTTCTTGCGGTCGAAATAGCGCAGCGATTTGGCGCCGAGCATGTCGCGCAACCGGTCGGCGACCGGCTGGTCGGCCGGTGCGACGGTGCTGACCTTCACCGGCTCCGTGGCGGGTTCGGAGGCGGGCGCGGTGGCTGTCGCGGCCGGAGGCGTGGTTGTGGCGGCGTCGCTCGGCTTGGCCGCCGGCGCGGTGACGTTCTCCGTCGGCTTGATATCCATCTTGGGTTCAGCCGCCTTCGGGGCCGTCCTCGGTTCGGCCGGCTTCTCTGTTGCCTTGGCCGCATCGGGCACTGTGCCGGTCGAGTCCATCTTGAAATCGCCGATGGTGGGAGGCGGAACGTTAGCGGGCTCGGGACGGGGAACTGCTGCATCGATCGCGAGTTCGGCAGCACTGGCGCGCGGCGTATCCGACGGAGCCGCCAGTGCTGAGGTCGCTGATACCGTGAGGAAGGTTGCCGCGACGGCCATCAGCACGCGGTCAAATCCTGCACGATTCGAACAGTCACGCATCGTCACACCCCCTTGGGCGAAACTGCCCCGGCATGGAACAGTCGTTGGAATGATTCATAGCTTGCGCGGGAAAGCGCCGGCTTCGGTCGGTTTCTCTGTCGTACGCCTGCACGCTACGATTCAAACGCAGACGATACATGTGCCCCTTTCATGCAGCCAGCGCCATGCGGGACCACTCACGACAAACTGACCTCAAACTACCCGTTTGCATTCGGGTCACGCGGTTTTGCCACGCCACCCGTCATTTGTCTGTCACCGCCAAGCCACGGTTCAAAAGCTTCCGAACGACCGATGTCCTTGGTTTGCCACGATCTTTGCCACGCGGGCGCCGTAATCGCGCAAGCGCCCGTTGCTCGCGTCTCAGCTAGCGTCCTGTGCGCCGTCTTCGGCCGGGTCGTTGGCGGCGGCCTCATCGAGCTTGCGGTAGAGCGTGGAACGACCGATCTTGAGCCGGCGCGCGACTTCCGACATCTGGCCGCGATAATGCGAGATCGCGAAACGGATGATCTCGTTTTCCATGTCTTCGAGCGGCCGCACCTCGCCCGTGGTGGTCAGCATCGAAAGGCTGCCGGCAGTGGCGAGCGGGGCAATTGGTATTTCACTACCCGAAACCATGGCGGGCGCCGTCGACGGCGCGACGACCAGCGGTTCGCTGTGCGTTAGCTGGCCGTCCGGTACGCCCTGGCCGAGCACTTGCGGGAAATCAGACAGGCCGAGCTGATCGCTCTCGCTCATGACAACGGCGCGATACATGGTGTTTTCGAGTTGGCGGATGTTGCCGGGCCAATCGAGCTGCGCGAGATGGGCCACGGCCTCGCCGCTGATGCCGGTGATGGTGCGGTTCTCCTCGGCGGCAAAGCGCGCCAGGAAATGCCGCAACAGATGCGGGATGTCTTCGCGCCGCATCCGCAGCGGCGGGATGGTCAGCGGCAGCACGTGCAGCCGGTAGAACAGGTCCTCGCGGAACCCGCCGCTCTTCACGAGGTCGAGCAGCTTGCGGTTCGTTGCGGAAATGATGCGAACGTCGACCTTCACCGGCTTGCGGCCTCCGACCGCCTCGACGGTTCCTTCCTGCAGCGCGCGCAAAAGCTTTACTTGCGCCGCGAGCGGGAGCTCGCCGACCTCGTCGAGAAACAGCGTGCCGCCGGAAGCTTCGACGAACTTGCCCATGTGCCGTTCGGTGGCGCCGGTGAAGGCGCCCTTCTCGTGGCCGAACAGGATCGATTCCACGAGATTGTCGGGAATGGCGCCGCAATTGACCGCGACGAAGGGTTTTGCCTTGCGTTCGCCGGAGCCGTGAATGGCGCGGGCGAACAATTCCTTGCCGACGCCGGATTCGCCCTCGATCAGAACAGGAATGCTGGAAGCTGCCGCCTTCTGCGCGGTGCGCAGCACGGCTGCCATGGTTTCGCTGCGCGTGATGATGTCGGCAAAGGTCAGCCGTCCCTCGCGGCTGTGGCGGATGCGCTGCAATTCGCCCTTGAGCGCCGAGGTGTTGAGCGCGTTGCGCAGCGACACCTGCAGCCGTTCGAAGCCGACCGGCTTGACCACGAAATCCTGCGCGCCGGCGCGCATCGCCGAAACCACATTGTCGATGCCGCCATGCGCGGTCTGCACGATGACGGGGATGCTCAGGCCTGCTTCACGCATTTTTGCGAGCACGCCGAGCCCGTCGAGGCCTGGCATTACGAGGTCGAGCACGACCGCGTCGACCGCTTGCGCATCCGGAGCCGTCAGCAAGGCGACGGCCGCATCGCCGCTGTCGACGACCAGAGGCTCATAGCCGCACTTCTGCACCATGTTTTCAACCAAACGGCGCTGCACGGCGTCGTCGTCGGCAATCAAAATGGTGGCAGCCATGGCTCTCCCCGCACGCTACTGTATTGTACCGAATCGGGGCAATTTCGCCGATGCCGATTAACGTTCTCTTAAACGTTGAAAAACGGCGTTGTTGAGAAGCGGCTAGGCGTTGAGGTGCGGCCACACTTCGAGCGCGCCGCGATAGCACATGTCGAGAGCCACATAGAGTATGATGGCGAGGCCGACATAGGCGATCCAGCGCTGCTTTTCCAGGAGGCGCGCGATGAAGTTGGCGGCGAGCCCCATCAGCGCGATGGAGAGCGCCAAGCCGAAAATCAGAATCATCGGATGCTCGCGCGCGGCGCCCGCGACGGCGAGTACGTTGTCCAGCGACATCGAAACGTCGGCGAGCGTGATCTGCCAGACGGCCTGGCCAAGCGTTTTTTGATGACGTCCACCGGCTGACGCATCGATCGCGCTTGCGGCCGAGAGACTCTGCATTTTCGGTTCATGATGCGACGTACGCAACTCGCGCCACATCTTCCAGCACACCCAAAGCAGCAGAATGCCGCCGGCAAGCAGCAGTCCGATGATTTGCAGCAATTGGACCGTTACGGAGGCGAAGCCGATCCGCAGCGCCGTGGCGGCCAAAATGCCGATCAGAATCGCCTTCTTGCGCTGGCCCTCGGGGAGACCCGCGGCCGCAAGTCCGATGACGATCGCATTGTCGCCGGCGAGCACCAGGTCGATCATCACGACCTGGAAAAACGCTGTCAGGGATTGAGAGGAGATCAACTCTAGCATTTGGGCCACTCCGTTGAAGTGTCCAATCCGACATCGCAGTTCGCGTGAACTGCCAGAGGGGCCCGGGCTTGGACGCACATGTAAAAGGGCGCAGTCAGGCTGCGAAAACTGCTTCCGTTACTCAGGTTGGTCGGAAAGGGCGAAGAGCTCGACGAGTTGATCCGGTTCGATCAGGACGGACAGGACGACGCCGATGAACGTCAGGCTTCCGGCGAGGTCGAACCACATGATGCGGAATCGGTCGCGCCGGCAGAGCAGCGCGAAGCCGGCCGTTAATGCGGCAACGCCAAAGAGCAGGGTGACGATCGCGGGCGCCAGCGCATCCGCCGGCACCACGTTCCGGATTCCTACGGTCGCAATCAGCGCCACGAGCAGGATGCCGGCGAACAACTCCTTGCCGCGAGCCGCAGGGGAGCGGGCGGTCGTTTCAACAATCTGACTGCGGTCCAAGAAAGCCATCGGATTCTTATTCGCGAGCTGAGATTGTGGTAGGGAACATTACCTACCCGGTCATTCATTCCAGATAGTTTAGTAATCATGAAACGAGTAAAACATCAAGATGGTTCCGCTGAACGTCAGCCGGCTAAGGTCGCGCCGGACGCCAAGCAGTTGCGGAAACTGGCCGGGGATTGGCTGAAGCAGCGAAGGGCTGATGCCGAATTGTCGCAGGCGGATCTCGCTGCCCGCCTCGGCCTGAAATATTACACGTTCATCTCCCAGGTCGAGAACGGGTTCAGTCGAGTTCCAACTGAAATTATGGGAGCTTGGGCCGGCGAATTGGGTCTTGAACCGGCCGCCTTCGCTAGGCATCTGTTAAGGTACTACGAGCCGGAATTGCACCGGCTGCTGTTCGGAGCGGAAAGCACATGAGTGTGGTTGCGTTCGAGCGCAAACAGGATGCGGGCGAGTGGAGCGAGCGAGAACTCAGCACCATCGTTGCGGCTCTGAACGCAGCGCTTGCGCCGGGCACCGGACGCGAATGGGAAACCGGCATGACGGAGAAGCGCGATCCCCAGTTCTACCTGCTGGGACCGCTTCCGGATCAGGCTTGCGAGTTGTGCGTCTCGCGGATCGGCGGACGCTATATCCTTGAGGATGGATGGGGGCGGCTGCTCTTCGAGCACCGAAACCTCGATCTGGTCGTTCTGCACGCGCGGGCGGCAGTCCCGAGCACGTCGTGGCTTATGGTACGCGTGATCGTGTTGTGGTGTGCGATCCGTGGTGTGATGCACGAAAGGATCGAGCCGATGCTCGCCGAAAGCGAGGAGCTGCTTGTCCAATTGGCACCGCAGCTTTCGGCTTTCGCCTGATCTCGCCCAATTTCCCAATCACCTCCCAATTTTGAAAGTGCCATGAGCGCAAAATCTGCGACCTCCCGAGCCGTCAAGACGTCCCGTAAGCCCGTCAAGGGCGGCAAGGCGAGCGCAGCCAAACCCAAAACCGGCAAATTGCCGGAATGGAACCTCGCCGATCTTTATTCCGGCATCGACGCGGCTGAAATCGCACGCGATCTGCAGAAGATGGATACCGACTGCGTCGCGTTTGAAACGGACTACAAAGGCAAGCTGGCGGAAAGCGTTGCCCGCGATGAGGGCGGTCTTTGGCTAGCGGAGGCGGTCAGGCGCTACGAGGCGATTGACGATTTGGCCGGCCGGCTCGGCTCCTACGCAGGCCTGGTTCATGCCGGCGACAGCGTCGATCCCGTGATTTCCAAATTCTACGGCGACGTCTCCGAGCGGCTGACGGCGGCCTCGCTGCATCTCTTGTTCTTCGCGCTCGAACTCAACCGCATCGAAAACGCCGTGATCGAGCGCGCGATGCAAACGCCCGAGCTCGCGCATTACCGGCCGTGGATCGAGGATCTGCGCAAGGACAAGCCGTATCAGCTCGAAGATCGCGTCGAGCAGTTGTTTCACGAAAAATCCCAGAGTGGCTATGCCGCCTGGAACCGGCTATTCGACCAGACCATCTCCGGCCTGCGCTTCAAGGTCGGGACCAAGGAGCTCGCGATCGAGCCGACGCTCAATCTGCTGCAGGACCGTGCGCCGGAAAAGCGCAAGGCCGCCGCGCAGGCGCTGGCGAAAACGTTCAAGGATAATGAGCGGACCTTTGCCCTCGTCACCAACACGCTCGCCAAGGACAAGGAAATTTCCGATCGCTGGCGTGGCTTCCAGGACGTTGCGGATTCGCGCCACCTGAACAACCGCGTCGAACGCGAGGTCGTCGATGCGCTGGTCGGCTCGGTTCGCGCGGCCTATCCGCGGCTGTCGCACCGCTACTACAATCTGAAAGCCGGCTGGTTCAAAAAGAAGAAGCTGGCGCATTGGGACCGCAACGCGCCGCTGCCGTTCGCGGCGGCCGGCACGATCGCCTGGCCCGAGGCGCAGAAGATGGTGCTGACGGCCTATCGCGGCTTCTCCGCCGAGATGGCCAACATCGCGGAACGTTTCTTCACCGACCGCTGGATCGATGCGCCGGTGCGGCCGGGCAAGGTGCCGGGCGCGTTCTCGCACCCGACCACGCCCTCGGCGCATCCCTATGTGCTGATGAATTACCAGGGCAAGCCGCGCGACGTAATGACGCTGGCGCATGAGCTCGGCCATGGCGTGCACCAGGTGCTGGCGGCGAAGAACGGCGCACTGATGGCGCCGACGCCGTTGACGCTTGCGGAGACGGCAAGCGTGTTCGGCGAAATGCTGACTTTCAAGCGGCTCCTGTCGCAGACCAAAAACGCCAAGCAGCGCCAGGCGCTGCTGGCCGGCAAGGTCGAGGACATGATCAACACCGTAGTGCGGCAGATCGCGTTCTATTCGTTCGAGCGCGCCGTGCACACCGAGCGCAAGAACGGCGAACTGACCGCCGAGCGCCTCGGCCAGATCTGGCTCAGCGTGCAGGGTGAAAGCCTAGGGCCGGCCATCGACATCCGTCCGGGCTACGAGAATTTCTGGATGTACATTCCGCACTTCATCCATTCGCCGTTCTACGTCTACGCCTATGCGTTCGGCGATTGCCTGGTGAACTCGCTTTACGCCGTCTACGAAAACGCCACCGAGGGTTTCGCCGAGCGTTATCTCGCCATGCTCGCAGCCGGCGGCACCAAGCATTATTCCGAATTGCTCAAGCCGTTCGGCCTCGATGCCAGGGATCCCAAATTCTGGGACGGCGGGCTGTCGGTCATCGCAGGCATGATCGACGAGCTGGAAGCGATGGGCTGACGGGTTCGGCCCCGGGCACGAACGGAATTGTGATGGGCGCGGATACAATTTCCGCCGCTGTCACCCTACATGATAGCGGCGACAAGAGGGGAGTGCCCCATGATCGACACCCCGACACGGCGCGCGGTGCTTGGAGCGGGCGTCTTCGCCGCCGGTTCGCTGCTCACGATTGACGCCAGCATTGCTGAGGCCCCGCTAGCCCTCACCCCGGAATGCCATGACGGCGACACCGCAACATTGGCGCAGACCGAAGGGCCGTACTTCAAGCGCTCTTCACCCGAGCGCGCCGAGCTGATTGAAGAAGGCATGGCGGGACAGCCGATCGAACTGGTCGGCTTCGTTCTTACCCGCGCCTGCACGCCGGTCAGCGGAGCCTTGCTGGACTTCTGGCAGGCCGACGACAAGGGCCGATATGACAATTCCGGTTTTCGCTTGCGCGGTCACCAGTTCTCCGATGCGGAAGGGCGCTACAGGTTGCGCAGCATCGTGCCCGGCGCCTATGTCGGCCGCACACGCCATATCCACGTGAAGGTGCAGCCGCGCGGCGGCCGCGTGCTGACCACTCAGCTCTATTTCCCGGGCGAAGCGCTGAACCGCACTGACGGCCTGTTTCGCAAGGAATTGCTGATACGCACCGCCAAGAACGCCGGCTGGCTCGCCGGGCGTTTCGATTTCGTGGTGGCTTAGGGGCGGCTCGCTTTCTGGCCGAGCGACCGAGTGGAGAACCCCGCGTAAAACATTTGTTGAACGGACCGTAAGGCCGTGTTATACATATTGTACAACACGGAGCTGGTGCCATGAGCAAAACCCCTCGCGGAATGGAGGAAGCCTCTCGCGAATACAGGCTGGAGGACACCGCCCTTCAAATCCGGAAGATCGGTAACTCGGTCGGCGTGATCCTGCCAAAAGAGCTTCTTGCCCGGCTCAATCTCAAGGAGGGAGACAAGTTCTATCCGGTCGAGCAACCGGATGGCAGTCTGCGGCTCTCACCTTTCAATCCGAAGCACGCGCGGACCATGGAAATCGCCCGCAAGGTCATGCACGAATATCGCGATACGTTTGCAGCGCTTGCAAAATGAGTGAGCCAATTTGGCTCGATGTCGATGAAGTCATCGACATGCATGCCGAGCAACTGGCGATATTCGGTGGACCGGAAGGCATTCGAGACCGTGGCCTTCTTGAGTCGGCGATTTTGCGGCCAGTGAACCAATGGAATTACGGGCAGACCGATATGGCAGCGCTCGCCGCAGCCTATGCGTTCGGTCTTGCCCGTAATCACGCGTTCGTGGACGGCAACAAGCGGATCGCGTTCCACGCCATGATGGTCTTCTTGCGCGTCAACGATATACCCTTTGCGCCCGATCCGGCGCACGCCACCGCCATCATCCTCTCCCTCGCCGCCGGCGAGGTCAGCGAAGAAAGCCTGGCCCGCTGGATCCGGGATAATTGGCCTTCCGAATGACCCGATAGGAAAGGGGCCGTTGCCCTCCCAAACGCTTTGCGGTAATTGCACGCGAGAAACGCGGATTTTGACTGGGGATACCGATGGCAGACCATAACGAAGTGGCCTACACGACCGCTGACGGCAACGACTACCCGGCCCATGAGCAGACCTATGAAGGGTTCATCATGTTGGTCAAATACGGCACCGTCGCCGTCGTAATCATTGTCGCCCTGATGGGTTATTTCCTGACCTGACGCGTCGCTGCCTGCACCGCCGGCCCCGGCGGTGGCCAGAAATTCGCACGCATGCCGGTTGCGAAACCGGTATCCAACTAAGCGAAAAAGACGCTAGTTTGCTTGCGCGCGCCCGCCGCGCCGGGGAGGCCTCATGAAAATTGCCGTTGCCAAGGAAATCGATCCGTCCGAACCGCGGGTTGCCGCTTCCCCGGACACCGTCAAGAAGTTCAAGGCGCTGGGCGCCGAAGTCGCGATCGAACCGGGTGCGGGCGTCAAGTCGGGCCTGCCGGATTCCGAATTCACCGCCGTCGGCGCCACCGTCAGCGCGGATGCGCTGAAGGACGCCGACATCATCATCAAGGTGAAGCGGCCTGAAGCGAGCGAGTTGGCGCAGTACAAGCGCGGCGCGCTGGTGATCGCCATCATGGACCCTTACGGCAATGAGGCGGCGCTGAAGACGATCGCGGAGGCCGGCGTCTCGGCATTTGCGATGGAACTGATGCCGCGCATTACGCGCGCACAAGTCATGGACGTGCTGTCCTCGCAGGCAAATCTCGCCGGCTACCGTGCGGTGATCGAGGCGGCCGAGTCGTTTGGCCGCGCGTTCCCGATGATGATGACGGCGGCCGGCACCGTGCCGGCGGCGAAGGTGTTCGTAATGGGCGTCGGCGTTGCCGGTCTGCAGGCAATTGCGACCGCGCGCCGGCTCGGTGCCGTCGTTACCGCAACCGACGTGCGTCCTGCCACCAAAGAGCAGGTCGAATCGCTCGGCGCCAAATTTCTCGCGGTCGAGGACGAAGAGTTCAAGAACGCCCAGACCGCCGGTGGCTACGCCAAGGAAATGTCGAAAGAGTATCAGGCAAAGCAGGCCGAACTCACCGCCGAGCACGTCAAGAAGCAGGACATCGTGATCACGACCGCGCTGATCCCGGGCCGCCCCGCGCCAAGGCTCGTCAGCGCCGAGATGGTCAAATCGATGAAACCGGGTTCGGTGCTGGTCGATCTCGCCGTCGAGCGCGGTGGCAACGTCGAAGGCGCGAAGGCGGGCGAGGTCGTCGATGTCGATGGCATCAAGATCGTCGGCTACACCAATGTCGCCGGCCGCGTGGCGCAATCGGCCTCGAGCCTTTACGCCCGCAACCTGTTCTCGTTCATCGAGACGCTGGTCGACAAGGCGAACAAGGCGCTCGCGGTCAATTGGGAAGACGAACTGGTGAAAGCCACCGCGCTGACCAAGGACGGCGCCGTCATCCATCCGAACTTCCAGCCGAAAGCCTAAGGAGAGAAGCCATGGAGCATGTCGCCCAAGTCGTCGACCCCTTCGTATTTCGGCTGTCGATTTTCGTCCTCGCCGTCTTCGTCGGCTACTTCGTGGTCTGGTCGGTGACGCCGGCGCTGCATACGCCTTTGATGTCGGTGACGAATGCGATCTCCTCGGTGATCGTGGTCGGTGCGCTGCTCGCGGTCGGCGTCGGCATGATCTCGAGCGGCTCGGGCTGGGCGCGCGGCTTCGGCTTCATCGCGCTGATCTTCGCCTGCGTGAACATATTTGGCGGCTTTCTTGTCACCCAGCGCATGCTGGCGATGTACAAGAAGAAGGTGAAGTGAGTGGCGTGCACCTCGTGGTGACAAAGTCAAATGGGGACCTGAGATGAACGCCAATCTGGCAGCAGTTCTTTATCTCGTGGCGGGTGTGCTGTTCATCCTGTCGCTGCGCGGGCTGTCCAGTCCCGCATCGTCCCGCCAGGGCAATCTGTTCGGCATGATCGGCATGGCGATCGCGGTCGCCACCACGCTCGCCAGTCATCCGCCGGCGGACGGCATCGCCTGGGTCCTGGTCATTCTCGGCATCGCCATCGGCGGGGCGATCGGGGCCGTGATCGCGCGGCGGGTGCCGATGACCTCGATGCCGGAACTGGTCGCGGCTTTCCACTCGCTGGTCGGCATGGCCGCGGTGCTGGTCGCCGCCGGCGCCTTCTACGCGCCCGAAGCCTTCGACATCGGCAAGCCCGGCGCGATTCACGCGTCCAGCCTGGTCGAAATGTCGCTCGGCGTCGCCATCGGCGCGCTGACCTTCACCGGCTCGGTGATCGCTTTCCTGAAGCTTTCGGCACGCATGAGCGGTGCGCCGATCATCCTGCCCGGACGCCACATCATCAACATCGCGCTCGCGCTTGCGCTGGTGTTCTTCATTTTCGGCCTGGTCCGCTCCGGCAGCGCGCTCGATTTCTGGCTGATCACGATCATCGCGCTGGTGCTCGGCGTGCTCATGATCATCCCGATCGGCGGCGCCGACATGCCGGTCGTGATCTCGATGCTGAACTCCTATTCGGGGTGGGCCGCGGCCGGCATCGGATTTACGCTCGGCAATTCCGCGCTGATCATCACCGGCGCGCTGGTCGGCTCCTCCGGCGCGATCCTGTCCTACATCATGTGCCACGCGATGAACCGCTCGTTCATCTCGGTCATCCTTGGCGGCTTCGGTGGCGAAACGGCGGCCGCGGGCGGCGGCTCCGGCGAACAGAAGCCCGCCAAGCTCGGCTCGGCCGACGACGCCGCCTTCATCATGAAGAACGCCTCCAAGGTCATCATCGTGCCCGGCTACGGCATGGCGGTGGCACAGGCCCAGCACGCGCTGCGCGAAATGGCCGACATGCTGAAGAAGGAAGGCGTCGAGGTGAAGTACGCGATTCACCCGGTCGCGGGGCGCATGCCTGGCCACATGAACGTACTGCTCGCCGAAGCCAATGTGCCCTATGACGAGGTGTTCGAGCTCGAGGACATCAACTCCGAATTCGCCCAGGCCGACATCGCCTTCGTGATCGGCGCCAACGACGTCACCAACCCGGCTGCGGAAGAAGACAAGACCTCGCCGATCTATGGCATGCCGGTGCTGCAGGTCTGGAAGGCCGGCACCGTGATGTTCATCAAGCGATCGCTGGCATCGGGCTATGCCGGCATCGACAATCCGCTGTTCTATCGCGATAACACCATGATGCTGCTCGGCGACGCCAAGAAGGTCACCGAGAACGTCGTCAAGGGGATGTAACGCGCTAGCAGGAAGTTCATGACCGGGCTGAAATGGCTGCTGATCATCGCTTCGGCGGGTTATATCTGCGGCCTGCTCGCGCTGTTCTTCGCGCAGCGCGCCGTGCTGTTTCCTGCCCCGACGGGCGCGCGCACGCCGCCGCAAGCGGCGGGCTTTCCCGAAGCAGAAGAACATGTCCTGGCCACCGCCGACGGTGAGAAGGTCATCGTCTGGCATGTTCCGGCCAAGCCGGGGCGTCCGGTCGTCCTCTACTTCCACGGCAATGGCGATTATCTCGCCGGCTTCTTCGGCCGTTTTCGCGGCCTGATCGCCGACGGGATAGGAATCGTCGCGCTCTCCTATCGCGGCTATGCCGGCTCGAGCGGGCAGCCGAGCGAGCAGGGATTGCTGCAGGATGCCGCGGCGGCCTATGCTTTCACGACAGCGCGATACAGCGCGGACAGAATCGTTGCGTGGGGATTCTCGCTCGGCACCGGCGTCGCAGTTGCGCTGGCGGGCGAGAAGCCGGTCGGAAAGCTGATCCTGGAATCGTCCTATACTTCCATTGTGGACGTCGCCGCGTCCGCGTTCTGGTTCGCGCCGGTGCGGCTGTTGATGCGCGATCAATTCCACTCCGATCGGCACATCACCCGGATCAGGGTTCCGCTGCTCATGATGCATGGCGCGCTCGATCCCACGATACCCGTTGCCTTTGGCGAACGGCTGTTCGCGCTGGCGAACGAGCCGAAACGGTTTGTCCGCCTCGCCCGCGGAGGTCACAACGATCTGGACAATTTCGGCGCGATTGAAATCGCGCGGAATTTTATCAACCTTGCGCAGGGATGGTCGCAGCATGGACGGGCATACCTTCCGTCCACGAACCGGTCGGGAACGTAACCGCATGAGCGCACATGGACCGATGCCGCGATCGGCCTGGATATTCCCCGCGCTGGCGATGGTGCTGTTTGCCGTGGCCACCGGCCTCGGGCTCAACTTTACGCCGTCGGTTGGCGGGTTCGTGTTTGCGGTGCTGCTGCTCGCAATCCTGTTCGGCACCGTGTTCGCAGCCGTGCACCATGCCGAGGTGATAGCCGAGCGGATCGGCGAACCCTATGGCACGCTGCTGCTGACGCTTGCTGTCACCATCATCGAGGTCGCGCTGATCGCGACCATCATGCTCGGCGAAAAGCCGCAGCCGGCGCTGGCGCGCGACACCGTGTTTGCGGTGGTGATGATCGTGTGCAACGGCCTCGTGGGCCTGTGTATCTTCATCGGAGGCTTGCGCTACCGCGAGCAGGATTTCCAGGTCTCCGGCGCCAACCTTTATCTCAGCGTGCTGTTCGTGCTGTCGACCATTACGCTGATCATGCCGAATTATACGCTGACGGCGCCGGGACCGATCTATTCGGCGGCGCAGCTTGGCTTTGTGGACCTGGTCACGCTCATGCTCTACGGCGTGTTCCTTTATACCCAGACGATCCGGCACAGTGATTATTTCATCAAGGGAGGCGCCGGTGCTGCCGCCGAAACCTCATCCCTCTCGAATCCGATGCTGGCGCTCAGCATCGGGCTGCTGCTTATCTCCCTACTCGCCGTGGTGCTTCTGGCGAAGAAATTTTCGCTGGTGGTCGATGTCGTGACCGCGATGATCGGCGCCCCACCGGCGTTCGCCGGCGTGCTGGTCGCGCTCCTCATCCTGCTGCCGGAGGGAGTCACCGCTATTGCAGCCGCGCGCAATAACGATCTGCAGAAGAGCATCAATCTCGCGCTCGGATCGTCGCTGGCGACCATCGGGCTGACTATTCCCGCGGTCGGCCTGGCTACCTACGTGCTCGACAAGGAACTCGTGCTCGGGCTCAACGGTCAGGGCATGGTGTTGCTGCTGCTCACGTTCTTCCTGAGCATTCTCACCTTCGGCACCGGCCGCACCAACATCCTGTTCGGGCTGGTACATATGGTGGTGTTTGCTGTGTTCGTGTTTATGGTGTTCGTGCCGTAATCGGAGAAGAATGAAATGCTTGCCGCCAAGTCCGACGTTCAGGTCGACACATCAGAAGTCCGCGTCACCGAATGGCGGCTGGCGCCCGGCAGTGCTACCGGCCATCACACCCATGAGATGGATTACGTGATCGTGCCGATAACCTCGGGCGAGATGACCATCGTCGCGCCGAACGGCGAACGCACCAAGGCGCAGCTCGCCTCCGGCAAATCCTATTTCCGGAAGGCCGGCGTCCAGCATGACGTGCTGAACGAGACCGCAAGCGAGATTGTGTTTCTGGAGGTCGAGCTGAAGCCCTGAGCCTCTCTCGGGTTCCAGCTTGGTTGCGGGTGCCGTGCCCACGGCTCTGGGAGGAACTCGCAGGGCAATTGGCAGACGTCGCTGCACCTGCACAGGAACTGCTGAATTGCCATCGATCCGTCGTAGTTGATCCCTCAATGTGCCTCAAAGTTCCGGCAATTGGGGCGCCGTGGGGAGTGGCCGGAATGCTGAACTACGTGAAGAAATTTGCGGTGGACATCTTCCCCTCGGTGGCTGCAACCGTCATCGGGGCGTACATCGTCAACCACTACATCGTGACCAAGCCCAGCGCGGACGCTCCCGCCGCGGCGTCGGCGGCCGCCAATCCCAGCAAGGCTGCAGCCAAATCCGATGCCAAGACGTCCGATACCAAGGGGTCCGAGACCACGGCCAGCGTGAGCAATATTCCGGCCGCAGGCGTCAAGGCGAGGGGTATCTCCGAGAAGGCCATCATGGAGAAGACCGCTGCCGAACGACCGGCGGCGGCTGAAAAGGCCCAAGCGAAAGCGGAAGAAAAGTCCGAAGCGAAGGCTGACGCCAAAGCCGATGCCAAGTCCTCCGATTCCAAGTCCTCCGATTCCAAGTCTTCCGATTCCAAGTCTTCCGAATCCAAGTCTTCCGATCCTAAGTCCGATGTGAAATCGGCCGAGAATCCGGCCGACGCCGCCAGCAATCCGGCCGACCAGCGCCGTCATGCAGCGGCGCCACGCGAAAAGGAAAAGATCAGGGTCATACTGCCGTCGCCCGTGCAGCCTGTGGCGTCCCAGGCTACTCCGGTGGTGGCGGCTGCGCCGGCCGCCGCCCCGGTCGAGACTGCGGCTACGCCGGATGAACGGCGCGATGCCAACGATCTGGCGCGCGCCGCGATCGAACGCCTGCGCGCCAACGGCGAAACGTCTCCTCCGCGCGCCCCCGAGACGGCCCGTGCTCCTGAAGCACCCCGTGCCCCCGAAACATCCAGGGTCGCAAATGCGCCTGCTGCCGTGAATGCGCCCGCGCTTCGTCCGCTGCCGCCGCCGGTCATGCTCTCGGGCCCACCCGCTGGCGAACCCAATGGTCAGGTTTCGCCGCAGCCACGGCCGCCTTATGCTGAGGCCATCGACCCGAACCGCCCGGTCCCGCCCGCCGAAATTCCGGTCTCGCGCCCGCTCGATCTGCGTGCCGAAGTTGCCGCGCCTTCCGTCCGCGAACGCGCCTCGGCGGCTGCCGAGGACGCGCTGTCCACTGCGAAGTCGATCTTCCACGCAGTGCTCCCGAAATAATCTGCGGTCTTCGATAGAAGACTCTAGCCGCCGGTGCGTGCGAGCCCGCTTCGTGCGGCGTCGTCCTTGGGGCGGAGCGCGAGCGCACGGCCGTAGGATGTGAACGCCTTGGCCTTGTCGCCCAGGCGCTCATAGGTGACGCCGCGTGCCGACCAGGCTTGCGCGCTGTTGGGATCGGCCTGCACTGCTTCGTCCAGATCGGAAGCGGCTTCCTTTGCCTTGTCGATGGCAAGGTAGCTGCTCGCCCGCGCCAGCAGCGGCTCGACCCGTTGCGGCGTCAGGCCATTGGCCGCGGTGAAATCGGCGATCGCCTGCTCATGCTGCTTGTCGGCTTGATAGATCAGGCCGCGGCCGTACAGCGCCTGCACGTTGTAGGGATCGAGTGCGAGCGCGCGCTCGAATTCCGCGAGCGCTTCCTCGGCCTTGCCGGATTTGGCGAGCGTCTGGCCGCGCGTTGCGTGACCCTGGGCATCGCTGACGCTTTGTCCGCTGATCGTGCCGGTCGGTTTCTGCTCGACTGCCTGTGGCTTTTCCCTATCCGATCCCCACGATCCCAAGTCGAACGAACAGCCGCCGAGGGGCAGGCCGAGAACGATCGCGAGCAGCACGATGGATCCGGCCGTGAAGCGCGAAGCGCGGTGAAGTGTATTGCAATCGGTAACGGCCATGCGGCGGAATACTCGCGCGTCGAACATGGCATAGGTAACCCGAGGGCTCGCAAAATGCATCGGTCAAAATGGCCGCAACGGCGTCGACGGCGATGTGGGTGATCGAGCAGGGCCGCGCGCGAGAGCGCCGATTTTCCGGCGCACCCGAATTCTGAGGAACAAGATCGCGAAAAACAAAACGCGGACCCAAGGCCCGCGTTTTTCATTCAAATCTAGCGAAGTGCTTAGCGCGGTCCGCGCGGACCTGCGCCCGGGCCACGGCCGCCAGCGCCACCACGGTCGCCACCCGGACCGGCGCCGAACACCGGCTTGGGCTTCATCGGCAGCAAGCCTTCACGCTGCAGCTTCTTGCGGGCCAGCTTGCGCGCGCGGCGCACGGCTTCGGCCTTTTCACGGGCCTTCTTCTCGGACGGCTTTTCGTAATGGCCGCGGAGCTTCATCTCGCGGAAGATACCCTCGCGCTGCATCTTCTTCTTCAGCGCCTTGAGGGCTTGATCGACATTGTTATCGCGGACGAGAACCTGCACGCGGCATCCTCTTTCAATTGATCGGATAGGAATTCTGGTAAAGCGAAAGGCTGGCGAAAGGCCTGGCCCTCAACCCTGAGCGCGGGCATGTAGCAGACAAAACCGCAGATGTCCACCTGAGAAGCCGGTTTCCGGCCCGGAAAAGCCCGGAAAATCGGCGGGATTAGGCCTGCAGACGCCGATTTCCTCAAATAACGAGCCCTTCACGGCACCTCCCTAGCATCCAGCTACGCAAAAACATGCGGGAGGCGAGTATGAATACCAAAAAATATACCGCTGAAGCGATCGGCACGTTTTGGCTCACTTTTGCGGGATGCGGCAGCGCGGTCATCGCCGCCGGTTTTCCAGAGGTCGGTATAGGCCTGGTCGGTGTGTCCCTGGCATTCGGCCTGAGCGTCGTGACCATGGCCTATGCGATCGGCCACATCTCCGGCTGTCATCTCAATCCCGCCGTCACGATCGGTCTCGCGGCCGGCGGACGGTTTCCGGCACAGCAGATCGTTCCTTACGTGATCGCGCAGGTGATCGGTGCTGTCGCTGCCGCGGCGTTGCTCTATGTGATCGCAAGCGGCGCGCCCGGCTTCGATCTGGCCAAGGGCTTTGCCTCCAACGGCTATGGCGCGCATTCGCCCGGTCAGTACGGCATGGTGGCCTGCTTCATCACCGAAGTGGTGATGACCATGACGTTCCTGTTCATCATCATGGGCGCCACCCATGGCAAGGCGCCTGCGGGCTTTGCGCCGCTCGCCATCGGATTGGCGCTGGTGATGATCCATCTCGTCAGTATCCCCGTCACCAACACGTCGGTGAATCCCGCGCGCAGCACCGGGCCGGCGCTGTTCGTCGGCGGCTGGGCGCTGGCGCAGCTTTGGCTGTTCTGGGTGGCGCCCTTGATCGGCGGTGCGCTCGGCGGCGCGATCTATCGCTGGCTCAGCGAGGAGCCGGCCGGCGTCGTGGAAGGCTTGAAGACCGCCTGATCTGCAGCGCGCTCGGCGAGAGCGCGGCGGGCGAGCTATTTCTTGATTGCCGGAGTCACTTCAGTGACATGGCCCATCTTGCGGCCCGGCCGCGGTGTGCCCTTGCCGTAGAGATGAACCGTGGCGCCGGGAACCGTCAGCCATTGCTCATAATCGAGGATATCGTCGCCGATCAGGTTGGTCATGGTGACCTGGCCGTGACGAACCGGCGTGCCGAGCGGCCAGCCGGCAATCGCCCGGATGTGCTGCTCGAACTGGGAGATCGAGGCGCCGTCCAGCGTCCAATGCCCGGAATTATGCACCCGCGGCGCGATCTCGTTGACCAGCACGTGCGGTCCGCCGTTTCCGGCAACGACGAACAGCTCGACCGCGAGCACGCCGACATAGTCGAGCGCATGGGCGATCTTCTCGGCAACGGCTCGCGCCTGTGCGGCCAGCTCATCCGATATCGCGGCCGGCACGCGCGAGAATTTCAGGATGTGATCGCGATGCTCGTTTTCGGTGACGTCGTAGCATTCGACATGGCCATCCGCCGATCGCGCGGCGATCACGGAGATCTCGCGCTCGAAGGGAATGAAGGCTTCGAGGATCGCGGATTTGGTGCCTAGTTCTTCCCAGATGCGAATGGGGTCGTCGCCCTCGCGAATGATCGCCTGGCCCTTGCCGTCATAGCCGAAGCGGCGGGTCTTGATCACGGCGGGAAGGCCGATGCGGGCAATGGCGCTCTGCAGGGTTTCCACGGACGACACGTCGGCATAGTCGGCGGTGTCGACGCCGAGCCGCTTGACGAAATCCTTCTCGATCAGCCGGTCCTGCGTGGTTTCGAGGATTTTCTGCGCCGGCAACACCGGACGGCGCGCAGCCAGCACCATGGCGGTGGCGGCCGGCACGTTCTCGAATTCATAGGTGATGACGTCGACATCGTTGGCGAACAATTCGAGCGCCTCGACGTCGGCATATTCGGCACAGGTTGCGTTCAGCACCACGTCGAAGGCGGGCGAATCCGGGTCCGGCGAAAACACCTGGCATTTGAGGCCGAGGCGCGCCGCGGCCATGGCCAGCATCCGGCCCAATTGTCCGCCGCCGAGAATTCCGATGGTGTCGCCCGGCTTCAGCTTCACCTTGTCTGAAACCGTCACGCCGAACCCTCCGGGCGCTCCTTGACCGCATCCGTCTGCTGCTTGCGCCAGGCGGCCAATCGTGTCGCCAGCGCCGGGTCATTCAGCGCGAGCACGCTTGCCGCGAGCAGCGCGGCGTTGATGGCGCCGGCCTTGCCGATCGCCAGCGTGCCGACGGGAACGCCAGCCGGCATCTGCACGATCGAGTACAGCGAATCGATCCCCAACAGCGCCTTGGATTCGACGGGAACGCCGAACACAGGGAGTTCCGTCAATGCTGCCGCCATACCGGGCAGGTGCGCCGCGCCACCGGCGCCGGCAATGATGACCTTGAAACCTTGAGCCTTGGCGCCCTTGGCGAAGGCGAACAGCCGGTCCGGGGTCCGGTGGGCCGAGACGATGCGCTTTTCGCAGCCGATCCCGAGCGCCGCCAACGTCTCGGCGGCGTGGCGCATGGTCTCCCAGTCGGACTGGCTGCCCATAATGATGGCGATCGGTGCGGTCATCTCGTCAATTCTGTTCGGGAATCCAGAAACATAGGCCGATTATAGGGTCGGCCCGGGGCTCATCCAAGGCGTGGCAAGGGATCAGGAATGGACTATCCTGTCTTGGTGAATCCCGGCAAGCCTTCATAAGCGTGCCTGCACAGGGAAGGCCATGAAGAAGAAAACCAGGGCGACCGCCTCCAGGGCCGGAAAACGCCCCAAAAACGCGGCTTCCGGGCGAAAATCCGCACCGCGGCGATCGCCGCCACCGGCATCCCGGCCGCCGGCAACTTCCAACGAAACCAAGACGACGATTCGCCGGCTGAAAGCGCAACTCGCCCGGACTCAAGCGCAGATCGAGGAACTTCAGGCCTCCGCCGATACCGACTTCCTGTTGGGCATCCCGAACCGGCGCGGTTTCGAGCGCGAGCTCAATCGCGCGATCGCCTACATGAAGCGGTATCGCGCCAGCGGTGCCCTGGTCTTGCTCGACGTCGATCGGCTGAAGCCGATCAACGACGCCTTCGGACATGCCGCGGGCGACCAGGTGCTCAAGGCCATTGCCGCGGCGCTGCTGGCGCAGGTGCGCTCTTCCGACATGGTGGGCCGGCTCGGCGGCGACGAGTTTGCGCTGCTGTTGTGGAATCTCAGCGAGACCGACGCCAGGGCCAAGGCGGCCGCGTTGGAGGAGGCGATCGATCGCCTCAGCTTCGTGTTCGATGGCCGAACCATTACCGCGGGCGCCTCCGCGGGCGTCTCTGTGCTCGATACCCACTCCGAAGCCGGCCGCGCGCTGGAAGCGGCCGACAGCGCCATGTATGTGCGCAAGGCGCTGCGGCGGCATGAGGCGAAGGCGTAGGGTAGGCAAAGATCTGTAGGGTGGGCAAAGGCGTTCTTACGCCGTGCCCACCATCTCTCTGGCGAGCATGATGGTGGGCACGCTGCGCTTTGCCCACCCTACGACGACTCCTACAACCCGCTGAGATCGTCCGGCACGTTGCCGAACTTGCGCAGCAGCTTCGCGTCGCCGAATTCACCCATCATGGGATCGCCGCTGCGGCTGAAGGCAACGGCGCCGATGCTGCCGGCCATCCGCGACATCGTCTCGGCGCGCCGCAACGCGGTGGTTGGGCTCTGGCATTCTTCCGCGGCGCCCGCCACCGGCGAGCCGCTATCGTCCTGCAGGAATGGCATTGCGACGTAGTAGGTGACATCGGCCATTGTATCGCTCCAGTGTGATCGTTCAGATCAGGCCGCGTTGCTACTCGCACGTTTGGCCGGCACACAGCCGGCCGCTATCGCGGCCTGCAGCTCCTCCAGTTCGATTTCCAGATACTCGTTCGCCATGATCAGCGCCTTGATGGTCGAGCGCAGATTGCCGTCGCACATCGCAATCGCCTGATCGCAGGCCTGCTCGTAACGGTTGTTGTCTGACAAGGGCGGTGTGGCGGACATGGCTGGACTCCCGAGGCTGGCGGCAGGAAGGCATGTTCTCTTTTTGTTCTATTCGAGTCAAGCCGCATCCGCCAGCCGGAGGCCCTTTTTTGCTGGCCGCCCGGCAAGCTCATCGCGCCGCGTCGTGTGGATGTCGGGGAAAAGAATCTGCCGAAGGCGGACTGGTTGCGCGCCGAACTAACGGAGCGCGGCAAGCGCAACGATCAGGCGATGATGTCAGGCGTGATCTGGTCTTCGATGAAGGCGATGCGGTCGCGCAATTGCAGCTTGCGTTTCTTCAGCCGCTGCAGCCGCAACAAGTCCGGCGCTGGCGACTGATGCAGCGCGTCGATCGCCGCATCGAGATCGCGATGCTCCTGCTGCAGCCTGGCGAGCTCGGTTTCAAGCTCGCGCTCATCATCGTCGGTCATGGTGTACGTTAGCTGAAAGCGCGATCAGGTTGCGAACGGATTCTTCGGAAGCTGGCGGTGAATATCGTCCCTGCGAGGCCGCTCCGCAAGCTGATCGGGTTCCATAGTCACGATTGGTTACAGATAAATCCGAAAATATGAGAGGCCCCGATTCTGGATACCCATCGACAGATTCGGCGACTGGTGTACACTCGCGCGTCCGGATCGAACCTGAGGTTTAACCCACCGAGGAGATTTCGTATGGCACTACAGGCGCATCTTGTTGAACTTGAACGTAAACACAAGATTCTCGAGAATGAATTGCACGAAGCGCTCGTGCACCTTTCCACAGACGACCTGCAAATTGTCGAGTTGAAGCGCCGCAAGTTGATGGTCAAGGATCAGATCGAGCGGTTGAAGCAAACCGCCGACGAAACCCTCCACTAGTAGTCCAGCAAAGTATCGAAAATCCCCACACGGCCGGATGGGCGTCGATGCGCTCGTCCGCCTGTCGGTGATGTCACAGCTCCACCAGCGCGCCGACATGATCGGCGATCGCGAGCGATGACGTCAGTCCCGGCGATTCGATGCCGAACAGGTTGATCAGTCCGGCGATGCCGTGATCGGCAGGACCCTGGATGAGAAAATCCTGCGTGGCGACGGCCGGCGGCACGATTTTCGGCCGGATTCCGGAATAGCTCGGCATCAGCGCGCCGTCCGGCAGCGTCGGCCAATAGCGCCGGATCGCGGGATAGAATCGCTCGGCGCGGGCAGGGTCCACCGCATAGTCGATGCTCTCGACCCATTCGACGTCGGGGCCGAACCGGGCCTGTCCGGCCATGTCGAGGGTGAGGTGCACGCCCAGCCCACCGGGCTCCGGCACCGGGTAGATCAGGCGCGAAAATGGAGCTCGCGCACTGCAGCTAAAATAATTGCCCTTCGCGAGATAAGCGCAGGGAATCATTTCGATCGGCATGCCATCAATGTTGCGCGCCACCGCGGGCGCGCCCAATCCGGCCGAGTTCACGAGCAGGTTGCACGCAAGGGTCATCGGCGCATCGCCGCCGGCTTCGATTTCGATACGACCGGTGTTGGTTCGCGCGTGCAGCAGCGGGGTGTGGAATGCGAAAGCCGCGCCGGCTTCTTCCGCATCGCCCCGCAGCGCCAGCATGTAGGCGTGGCTGTCGATGATGCCGGTGGACGGCGACAACAGCGCCGCGTCGCAATTCAACGCCGGCTCCAGTTCGCGCGCCGCTTCGCCCGTCAGCAACTGCATGTCGTCGACGCCATTGGCCTCGGCATGCGCACGGATCGATTGCAGCTTCTCGGTTTCCTTCGGCGTCGTCGCCACGATCAGCTTGCCGCAATTGCGGTGTGGAATGCCGTGGTCGCTGCAATACCGGTAGAGCGCGCGCTTGCCGCTGACGCACATCTGCGCCATCAGGCTGCCGGCGCGGTAATAGATGCCGGCATGAATCACCTCGCTGTTGCGCGAGGAGGTGACGGTACCGATGCCCTCGGCGGCCTCGAGCACGATGACTTCGCGGCCCGCCTGGGCCAGGCGCCGTGCGATCGCGAGCCCGATCACCCCCGCTCCGATGACGACGCAATCGACCTTGTCCATGTCAGCTTCAGGCCCGGAAATCTGGCGCAGGAATCGGCGCTTGCCACGCTCGGCAATCATCGTTGCGTTCGGTGGAGCTGTCGAACAACCCGTTGGTTTGCCTCGAAATACGCAGTAAACGCAGTTCCATTAACGAAGCATTAATCATGTCGGGCCAATTGCCGTAATTTGGGTCGTATTTTAGAATTGTGCGGGTAGTCGTTTACCCGATCCAAACCCGTCAAGCCAGACACTCCGCCCGCAAACCTCGGGTGGGTAATGGCTGACAGCAACCGGCAGGCAGGACGGAAGAATTGGATTCCGGCGCAGGCCCTCGCCTGTCTGCTCGCCATTGCTGCGCCGTGCGGGCCGGCGTGGGGGGCCGCATCCTCCAGCAGCTTTGCGCCGGCGAGCTATATCGGGGAATTCGATTCCGCCATGGTCTGGGAGTTCCTGATCGGCGGGATCGTCGTCGTCTCCTTCCTGGCCGCGATCGGTATCTGGATTTTGTCGGCGCTGCGCGGGGCGAAGCGCGCGCAATTGCAGCGCAGCGCGTTCATCAGTTCGGCGCTCAACAATCTCAACCAGGGCGTGATGATGACCAACGCGCAAAACCGCGTGGTCTTCTGCAACGACCGTTTCCTCGAAATGTACGGGCTGAGCCGCACCGAGATTTCGAGCAGCATGACCGGCCGCGAACTGCTTCAACTGCGGCGCGAGCGGGGACTGCTCAATCTTACCGTCGAGGAGTTCGGCAACCTTGCCCGCCGCCCGGAAGGTGTCGTCACCGAACTGCCGAACGGCCGATCGGTGTTGTCGAAGATCTTCCGCCTGCCCAATGGCGGGACGATCGGAACGCATGAGGATTGCACCGAGCAGCGCCAATTGTCGCGCAAGCTGGCATCGACCACCAAATTTCTGGAATCGGTGCTCGACAACGTTCCGGTCTGCGTCGCCGCCAAGAACATCGAGGACGGCCGCTATATCTTCGCCAACCGTGCGTTCGAGCGATTCTCGCGCTTCTCCCGCGATCACATCATCGGCAAGCGCGCCGACGAGATCTCTCGGCCCGAAACCGCGAAAAGCATCGAAGCGGCGGACCAGGCGGCGCTGACCGCGCCGGAAGGCTATCACCGCAGCGAATACGTCGTCGAACGGGGCGAAGAAAAGCGCGTTGTCTCCGCAAACCGCGTCGTCGCGCGCAACGAGAACAATAAGCCGGAATTCCTGATTACGCTGTTCGACGACGTCACCGACCGCCGGTCGCTGTCGCGCGAACTCGAAAACACCAAGAAATTCCTCGAGCTGGTGGTCGACAACATCCCGGTATCGCTGATCGTGGAGCGCGTCAGCGATGGGCGCTACCTGCTCGCCAACCGCAGCGCCGAAACCATTCTCAATCGCCGCCGCGAGGATGCCACAGGCCTGACCGCTACCGACATCTTCAATCCGCGTGAAGCCAAGCTGATCATCGCGCGCGACGAGGCCGCGATCAAGAAGCGCGGCCTGCTCACCGAAGAGCACCCGATATCCACCAAGGACGGGCTGCGGCTGTTCCTGACCCGCCGCATGACGGTACTCGACGAGGCCGGCGAGCCGCAATATCTGATCAAGACCCATGAGGACGTCACCGATCGCCGCCAGACCGAGTCGCGTATGGCGCACATGGCCTACCATGACGGTCTGACGGATCTGCCGAACCGCGCCGCCTTCCTGCAGGCGCTGGCCCAGATGATCGAGGCCTGTGCCGGCACTGACGAGGAATTCGCGGTGCTGTGCGTCGACCTCGACGGCTTGAAGGAAATCAACGACGTGTTCGGCCACGCAATGGGCGACAAGCTCCTGATCGAGGTTGCAGGCCGCATCCAGGCCTGCGCCCGGGGTGGCGTGGTGGCCCGGCTCTCCGGCGACGAGTTCGGCCTGATCATCGACGGCAAGCAGCCGGAGGCGGGCAAGGCGCTTGCCGAAAAACTCGCGCAGACGATGTCGGACGAGTTCGTGATCGACGGCAAGTCGGTGCGGACCGGGGTGACGACCGGCATCTCGGTATTTCCGCATAATGGTTCGGATGCGGCTTCGCTGCTGGCCAATTCCGGCGCGGCGCTGTTCCGCGCCAAGCAGAAGTCGCGTGGCTCGATCAGCATTTTCGAACCGGAGATGGACCAGCAGATCCGCGACCGCCGCGTGCTGCACCAGGATCTCTCGATGGCGATCAGGAACGGCGAATTGTCGCTGTACTACCAGCCGCAGGCCGCGGCGGGCTCGACGATCGCCAACAGCAAGGTCATCGGCTTCGAGGCGCTGGCGCGCTGGATACATCCGGTGCGCGGCTTCGTGTCGCCCGGCGATTTCATTCCACTTGCCGAAGAAAGCGGCCTGATCGTCGAAATGGGCGTCTGGATCCTGCGCGAAGCCTGCCGGGAGGCTGCCTCCTGGCCGGTGCCGATGCAGATCGCCGTCAACCTGTCGCCGGCGCAATTCATGCATGGCGATTTGGTCAGCCTGGTGCATTCGATCCTGCTCGAGACTGGCCTCGCGCCCGACCGGCTCGAGCTCGAAATCACCGAAGGCGTGCTGATCGAGGATTTTGACCGCGGTCTGGCACTGCTACGGCGGCTGAAGGCGCTCGGCGTGCGCATCTCGATGGACGATTTCGGTTCCGGCTATTCCTCGCTGAGCTATCTGCAGGCCTTCCCGTTCGACAAGATCAAGATCGACCGCGCCTTCGTCATGAATCTCGGGCGCAATCCGCAATCGGCGGCGATCGTGCGCGCCGTCATCGATCTCGGCCACGGCCTCGAAATGTCGATTGTTGCCGAAGGCGTGGAGACCCAGGAACAGCTCGGCTTCCTCGCCGACGAGGGCTGCGACGCGGTGCAGGGCTATTTCCTCGGCAAGCCCCAGCCTATCGGGCACTACGCCGGGCTGGTCGGCCGCAGTGCCGCAAATGCCGTCGAGACTGCGCGCAAGCTCGCCAGCGCCTGATTCCGCTAAATTGCGTCACCGATGTCTCACGACCCAATGATGCCATTGAGCGCGTAACCTTTCGGGCTTTTCGGATTTGAGCCCGACGAGGCCTTTGCTTGCCTTCCTTTGCAGGCCCGGCTAGTTTGACGGCCTATCTGATCGAGAAAGGAGGGCTGTGCGGTGACGACATTTTTCCGGCACTATCGCCAGCATGGCCCCGTCAACGCCCTGCAAATGCGTTTGCAGGGCTGACCAGAGACCCTTCGCAAATCTCTTCCTGGTCTGCCCCCGTGGCAATGCGGCGTCGAACGTTTGCTCGCTCGCGCCTGCATTTCGGTAACTCGCCGCGCTCCGACACCAACATCCGGTGATGGCTGCATGCCCCGGACGTCGTGATCGCCGGCAAGACCAGGGATAGATCATGACCGTCATCAACATCCGCAATCTCGGCGTGACGCTGAACGCTCCGCTGTTTTCCCGACTGAATCTCGTCGTCAATGCCGGTGACCGTATCGGGCTCGTCGCAGCCAATGGGCGCGGCAAGTCCACGCTGCTGCGCTGCATTGCCGGCCTGATGGAGCCAGGCGATGGCGAGATTACTAGATCGCGAGGATTGACGATCGGCTATGTCGAGCAGGACATGCCGTCTGTGCTGATGGATACGCCGTTTGAGGCTGCGGTGCTCGAGGCGCTACCCGTCGAACGACGGCAAAGCGAAAGCTGGCGAGTCGAAATGGCCCTGGAGTCGCTGGAGGTGCCTGAGGCGCTGCGGCGGAGGCCGCTGAAGCAACTGAGCGGCGGCTGGCAGCGGCTTGCCTTGCTTGCCCGCGTCGTGGTGACCGAGGCCGACGTGTTGCTGCTCGACGAGCCAACCAACCATCTGGACCTCGCCCGGATCGGTTGGCTTGAAAATTGGTTGAACGCGCTGCCGCGCGATATGCCGTTCGTGATATCGAGCCATGACCGGGCCTTCCTCGACGCGACCACGAACCGCACGGTATTTTTGCGACCCGAGCAGTCGCAAATATTTTCGTTGCCCTATACGCGGGCCCGCGCCGCGCTCAGCGAGGTGGATGCATCGGATGAGCGGCGCTACCAACGTGACGTAAAGGCGGCCCAGCAGCTTCGCCAGCGCGCTGCAAAGCTCAACAATATCGGCGTCAATTCCGGTAGTGACCTTCTGTTGCAAAAGACGAAGCAACTGAAGCAGCGAGCCGAGAAGTTGGAAGATTCAGTAAAGCCCGCGCACCTGGAGCGATCCGCAGGGACGATCAAGCTGGCCAATCGCGGAACACATGCCAAGGTTCTGATTGCGCTGGACGATGCCGCCGTCGCCGCCCCGGACGGCAGGTTGCTTTTCAAGACCGGCAAGCAGTTCATCTGCAAGGGAGACCGGATCGTGCTCCTGGGACCGAACGGGACCGGCAAGACCCGGTTCGTGGCGATGCTGCGCCAAGCGATCGAAAACTCGGAAGCCATGCGGGCCTGTATCAAGGTTACGCAATCGCTTGCTCTCGGCTATTGCGGACAGGATCTTGCCGACCTTGCAGATGCAGACACGCCGATGCGCACGATCGTCAGCCGATTCGACGTTGGTGATCAGCGGGCACGCGCATTACTCGCCGGCGCAGGCCTGTCGGTTGCGATGCAGAGCCGTCCGATCGGCCGGCTTTCCGGCGGACAGAAGGCGCGCCTCAGCATGCTTTTGCTGCGGCTTGCCCAGCCGAACTTCTATCTGCTCGATGAGCCTACCAATCACCTGGATATCGAGGGGCAGGAGGCGCTGGAAGACGAACTCCTGGAGCATCAGGCAAGCTGCCTGCTGGTTTCACATGATCGCAACTTCATGCGCACGGTCGGAAACCGGTTCTGGCTGATCGAAAAAAAGAAGCTGGTGGAACTGGAGGGACCGGAGCGCTTCTTCGCATCGATCGGCGCAACCGGCTGAGCGGCGCTTGATTGATTTCCAGGAGCGGCATCCACTTTTGGCCATCATGACCTAGTGTAGTGAAGTCAGCTTCTCTCCAGTCACCCTTGCGTATGGCGGACTACGATCTCGCGATCATTGGCGGCGGGTTGAACGGCGTCAGCATCGCGCGGGACGCCGCCGGCCGCGGCTTGCGCGTCATCCTGCTGGAGCAGGGCGATCTCGCCGCGGGCGCGTCGTCGGCCTCGCCGCGGCTGATCCACGGCGATCTGGCGAGCCTTGAGCGCCGGCATTTCTTGCGGGTTCGCACGGCGCTCGCCGAGCGCGATATCTGGCTCAAGATCGCGCCGCATCTGGTGCGCCCGATGCGCTTTGCGATTCCCGCCCATTCGGATGAACGCCCGGACTGGCAGTTGCGCTCATGGCTTCTGTTGTACGACCGGCTTGCCTCGCGCAGCGGTCTGCCGGCCTCGGCGACTGTCGACGTCACGCATCATCCCGTCGGCAACGCGCTGAAGCGGCCGTTCGGCACCGCCTTTGAGTATTCCGACTGTATTGTGGACGATTCCCGGCTGGTGGTGCTCACGGCCGTCGATGCCGCGGCGCGCGGCGCGGTGATTCGTAGCGGCGCACGCTGCACCCGGGCCGAACGGGGCAAGGAATGGCGGCTGGCGACGATCGATCGCGGCTTTCGCCAGGTGATCACGGCAAGGGCGATCGTCAACGCCAGCGGCGCCTGGACGTCGTCCGTCGCCGAGACGGTGTTGCGCGTGCCGCCGCCGAAGGTTGCCGCCGAGCAGATGGACCAGATCGTGGTTCGCCGCCTGTTCGACAGCGACAATATCTATGTATTCCAGAACAGCGACGGGCGGTTGATTTTCGCCAGCCCCTATGAACGCGATTTTACCCTGATCGGCACCGCCAGCCATGCTTTCAAGGGCGATCCCGCCATCGTTGCGATGGCGGCCGGTGACGTCGCCTACCTCTGCGATGCGGCGAACCGCTATTTCCGCGAGCGGATCGAGACGGTCGACGTGGTGCGTACGCTTTCCGGGGCCAACATGGTGCGGAACGCCGCGAGCGGGCGCGACGGGGCGATGACGCTCGACCACGGCCGCGCAAGGGCGCCGCTGCTCACCGTGTTCGGCGGCGACGTCACGACGTCGCGGCTGCGCGCAGAGCAGGCGGTCACGAAGCTGACGCCGTTCTATCCGATGTCGCCGCGCTGGACCGCAACGGCGCCGCTGCCCGGCGGTGATTTTGCCTGGGACCGCTTCGACAACGAAGTCGAGGAAGTGCGCGAGCGCTGGCGATTTCTCGGCAAGGAAGAGGCGAGGCGCCTGGTCGCGGCCTACGGCTCGAACGTCAAGGCGATCCTGGGCGACGCCAAGGAGCGCGGCGAACTCGGCCCTGCTTTCGGGCCGGAATTGACGGGCGCAGAGGTCCGCTATCTCATGCTACGGGAGTGGGCGCGCTTTCCGGACGACATTTTGTGGCGGCGCTCCAAGCTCGGCCTCACCATGCCGCCCGCGGACCGCGAGGCGCTGGCGGCGTTCATGGCGGCGGCTGTGTGAGGAATGGATGGGACATGCGGGGCGTG